>JAITLM010000078.1 GCA_031277885.1 Microbacterium sp. | reverse complement strand
CCAGGACGCGATCAAGAAGGGCTTCGAGGCGATGGCCGCGAAGGCCGAGGAGCAGGGCGTCACGGTCGACGAGATCGAGTGGGGCGTGCCCTACCTGCCGGTCGACCCCAAGGACCTGGGCCGCTCCTATGAGGCCGTCATCCGGGTCAACTCGCAGTCCGGCAAGGGCGGCGTCGCGTACCTGCTGAAGACGGACCATGCGCTCGACCTGCCGCGCAAGCTCCAGATCGAGTTCTCCGGGGTCGTGCAGAGCAAGACCGACGCCGAGGGCGGCGAGGTCACGAGCGAGCAGATCTGGGCGATCTTCAACGACGAGTACCTGCCGGCCTCGGCCGACGATGCCAAGTGGGGTCGGTTCGAGCTGCTCGGCACGCGCACGAACAGCGACATGTCCGGTGACGTCACGCTCGACGTCGTGCTGCGCGACGACGAGGAGCGCGTCGAGGCCGAGGGGCGCGGGAACGGTCCGGTCGCGGCGTTCATCGAGGTGCTGCGTGAGCGCGGCTTCGAGATCTCGCTCTACGACTACGTCGGGCACACGCGCTCGACCGGCGGCGACGCTCAGGCCGCGGCCTACGTCGAGCTGCAAGTCGGCGACCAGCGGCTGTGGGGCGTCGGGATCGACGGCGACATCTCGACGGCGTCGCTCAAGGCGATCGTCTCCTGCGTGAACCGGTCGATCCGCGCCAGGGCCGCCGCCGACGTGGACCTCGTCACGGCCTGAGCCCTCTCCCGCTTCTCCGCACCGTCACCCCGTGTGCGGGGGATTCGTCCGCGGCGCAACCGTCCGCGTGACTGCGCCTGCGCCCCGAGTCCGGCAGAACCTGCCGGACGAGGGGCGCAGACGTGTTTCAGGGGCGGATGATCGGTATCATCCCGGTCTCGGCGGCGACGCGCCGGCGGTAGAGCGCGCGCTGCTCCGGCAGCGAAAGGTCGAACACCACGGCCAGCACGCGGATGATCGCGGTCACGACGATGCCGATGATCGCGGCCGGCACGATGCCCATTCCGAGCGCGTGCGCGATCACGATGAAGGCGCAGCCCGCGCCGGCGGCGACCGCGTACAGGGATCCGACGTGCATGATCGACACCGGCAGCCCCATGAGCATGTCACGGAGAACGCCTCCGCCGGCGGCCGCGCAGACGCCGATGAACACCGCGGGCACTTCCGGAAGGCCGAATGCGATCGCCTTGCTCGTGCCGAAGGCGCCGAACATGCCGATCACCACGGCGTCGAGGCCGACGACCACGGCGTTCAGGCGCTGGAAGAGGCCCGCGAGCAGCATGCCCACGAGCGCGGCGCCTCCGGCGGTGAGGAGGTACCAGTTGCTGTGCAGCGAGGCGGGCGGCTGTCCGAGCAGGATGTCGCGGATGAGGCCTCCGCCCATGCCGATCATGATCCCGATGATGGCGACGCCGAGCAGGTCGAGGCGGCGTTCGCCCCGGAAGCCGCTCGCGAACATGGCGCCCTGCACGCCGCCCAGGCCCACGCCCAGCAGATCGGCCCACAGCGGGATGGTGAAGGTCGGTTCGGTCACAGCTCTATTGTCCCCGGGAGTGGGATGATCGAGGAATGCCCACCTACCGAGACGAAGCGGTGATCCTGCGCACCCACAAGCTCGGCGAGGCTGACCGGATCGTCACGATGCTCTCGCGTGCGCACGGCAAGGTCAGGGCTGTCGCGAAGGGGGTGCGCCGGACGTCGTCGAAGTTCGGCTCGCGGCTCGAGCCGTTCATGGTGGCGGATGTGCAGCTGTACCAGGGGCGTTCGCTCGACATCGTGCAGCAGGCCGAGTCGCTCGGCTCCTATGGCGCCGACATCGCGCTGCACTACGACCGCTACACGGCGGCCAACGCGATGGTGGAGACGGCCGATCGGCTGAACGATTCGGAGGCGACGCCCGAGCAGTATCTGCTGCTCGTGGGCGGGTTGCGCGCTCTCGCTCGCGGTGAGCATGCCGCGCGCAGCATCCTGGACTCGTATCTGCTGCGGGTCATGGCGCTCTCGGGCTGGGCGCCGTCCTTTGACGATTGCGCGCGCTGCGCGAAGCCCGGCCCGCACTCGGTGTTCGTCGCGCAGATGGGCGGCATCGTCTGCGACGAGTGCGCGCCCGTGGGCAGTCCGCGCATTCCCGCGACGGCGATCGAGGTGCTCCGCGCCCTGATCGCAGGCGACTGGGAGCGCGTGGATTCTGCGTCGGATCGTGACACCGCGGCGGCTTCCGGCGTCATCGCCGCGTATGCCCAGTGGCATCTCGAGCGGGGGATCCGCTCGCTCTCGCTCGTGGAAGGAACCCGTTGAGTCCCAAGCCGTACACCCACAAGGACGCCGTCCCGTATCGTCCGCTGGATTGGACCGGCGTGCAGCCGCCCGTGTTCCCCGCCGTGCCGAACCATGTCGCGATCGTCATGGACGGCAACGGCCGCTGGGCGAATCGCCGCGGGCTCAACCGCATCGAGGGGCACAAGGCGGGGGAGGAGGTGCTGCTCGACGTCGTGGCCGGTGCGATCCAGGCCGGTGTCAAGCACCTCAGCGTCTATGCGTTCTCGACGGAGAACTGGGCGCGGTCTCCCGAGGAGGTGCGCTTCCTGATGGGGTACAACCGCGACGTGCTGCACCGCCGTCGTGACCAGCTCAACGAGTGGGGGGTGCGGATCCGCTGGGCGGGGCGCAAGCCGCGTCTGTGGGGTTCCGTCATCAAGGAGTTGGAGTACGCGTCGGAGCTGACGCGCGGCAATGACACGCTCACGCTCACGATGTGCATCAACTATGGCGGGCGCATCGAGCTCGTCGACGCCATGCGTGCGATCGCGGAGGACGTGAAGGCCGGTCGGATGCGTCCGAGCGCGATCACCGAGAAGGCGATCCGCCGGCATCTGTACATCCCGGACATGCCCGATGTGGATCTGTTCTTGCGAAGCTCGGGCGAGCAGCGCACGTCGAACTTCCTGCTCTGGCAGTCGGCGTATGCGGAGATGGTGTTCCTGGACACGCTGTGGCCCGACTTCTCTCGCGAGGAGCTGTGGCGGGCGATCGGGATCTACCTCTCCCGCGATCGTCGTTTCGGCGGGGCGATCGATACGCCCGACGCCGTTGCGGGGGCCTGAGCCGGGTCGGAGTCCCGGGGCATGACCGTCTGAGGTTCTGCGCGGGAGCCCGGTCTCGACGGCAACGGCACCGCTGGAGAGATGGCACGGCTGCTCAGGCGCGCCGGCGTGACCGACACCATCCCTGCGCTGAGCCCGGGTTCAGGCGGTGGTGTGGGTTTGTGGGGGTGGTGGGTTGATGTCTCCCCAGGCGTAGCGGAGCGGGAGCCGCGGGTGCAGCACGGATTGTTCCCCGTTGGGGTGGTGCAGGACGAAG
>JAITLM010000046.1 GCA_031277885.1 Microbacterium sp. | reverse complement strand
CCACCTGCTGCGCGACGACGACCTGACCACGGCCGAGCAGACGGAGATCCTCGACCTCGCGCTCGAGCTGAAGAAGGACCGCTGGGCGGACAAGACCCTCGCCGGTCCGCAGACCGTCGCGGTGATCTTCGACAAGTCCTCCACCCGCACCCGCGTCTCGTTCGCGGTCGGGATCGCGGACCTCGGCGGATCCCCGCTGATCATCTCGACGGCGAACAGCCAGCTCGGCGGCAAGGAGACCCCGGCCGACACAGCGCGCGTGCTCGAGCGCCAGGTCGCCGCGATCGTGTGGCGCACCTACGCGCAGGCGGGGCTCGAGGAGATGGCGGCCGGCACCCGGGTACCGGTGATCAACGCCCTGTCCGACGACTTCCACCCGTGCCAGCTGCTCGCCGACCTGCTCACGATCCGCGAGCACAAGGGCGACCTGAAGGGCCTCACGCTCTCGTTCTTCGGCGACGGGCGCAGCAACATGGCGCACTCCTACGTGCTCGCCGGCGTCACGGCCGGGATGCATGTGCGGGTCGCCTCTCCCGAGGCCTACGCCCCTCGCGCGGACGTCGTGGCCGACGCGCACCGCCGCGCCGCGGAGACCGGCGGATCCCTGACCCTGGTCTCGGATCCGGACGAGGCCGCGGCCGGTGCCGACGTGATCGTCACCGACACCTGGGTGTCGATGGGCAAGGAGGAGGAGAAGGCGCAGCGCCTTCGCGACCTCGGCGCCTACAAGGTCACGAGCGCGACCATGGCTCTCGCGGATGCCGAGGCGATCTTCATCCACTGCCTGCCCGCCGACCGCGGCTACGAGGTTGACTCCGAGGTCATCGACGGACCGCAGAGCGTCGTCTGGGACGAGGCGGAGAACCGCCTGCACGCCCAGAAGGCGCTGCTGGTCTGGCTCATCGGGAAGTCTTCGGGGCCGTCGAGCGAGGGAGCGAAGTGACCGAGACGAAACGCACCGCCGCGCACGGCACGAACCAGGGCGCGCTCTGGGGCGGCCGGTTCGCCGGAGGTCCGAGCCCGGAGCTCGCCGAGCTGAGCCGGTCGACGCAGTTCGACTGGATCCTCGCACCGTACGACATCGCCGGCTCGCACGCCCATGCGACAGCGCTCGAGGCGGCAGGCTACCTGGAGGCGGACGAGGCTCGGCGGATGCACGCCGGTCTCGACGCCCTCGCGGGCAGGATCGCCGACGGCACGTTGCTCCCGCAGCCGGCCGATGAGGACGTGCACGGCGCGCTCGAAGCAGCGCTCATCGCTGAGGTCGGCGCGGATCTGGGCGGGCGCCTGCGCGCCGGACGCAGCCGCAACGACCAGATCGCGACCCTCGTGCGCATGTACCTGATCGACCACGCGCGGGTCATCGCGCGAGAGGTGCTCGGGCTCGTCGACGCCCTCGTCGCCCAGGCACAGGCGCATGACACGGCGATCCTGCCGGGTCGCACGCACCTGCAGCACGCGCAGCCCGTGCTTCTCGCGCACCACCTGCAGGCGCACGCGTGGCCGTTGGTGCGCGACCTCGAACGTCTCGTCGACTGGCGCGCGCGGGCCGGCGTCTCGCCGTACGGCGGGGGAGCCCTGGCCGGATCCACGCTGGGGCTCGACCCGGCGCTTGTCGCCCGCGAGCTCGGTCTCGATCGTCCGGCGGAGAACTCGCTCGACGGCACCGCCTCGCGCGACGTGGTCGCGGAGTTCGCCTTCATCACCGCGATGATCGGCGTCAACCTGTCCCGCATCTCCGAGGAGATCATCCTCTGGAACACCCGGGAGTTCGGCTTCGTCACCCTCGACGACGGCTACTCCACCGGATCCAGCATCATGCCGCAGAAGAAGAACCCGGACATCGCCGAGCTCGCGCGCGGCAAGTCGGGGCGGCTCATCGGCAACCTGTCCGGTCTCATGGCGACGCTCAAGGGCCTGCCGCTCGCGTACAACCGCGATCTGCAGGAGGACAAGGAGCCGGTGTTCGACTCGGTCCGCACCCTCGAGGTCGTGCTGCCGGCGTTCACCGGGATGGTGGCGACGCTGCGGTTCGACACGGAGCGCATGGCGCAGCTCGCACCCCAGGGCTTCTCCCTCGCGACCGATGTCGCCGAGTGGCTGGTGAAGAACCGGGTTCCGTTCCGTGAGGCCCACGAGATCTCCGGATCCCTGGTGCGCGCGTGCGAGCAGCGGGGCATCGGCCTCGAGGATGCGGATGATGCGCTCCTCGCCGAGGTGTCGCCGCACCTGACTCCGGCCGTGCGCGAGGTGCTCACGATCGAGGGATCCGTCGCCAGCCGTGACGGCGTCGGGGGGACCGCCCCGGTGCGCGTCGCCGAGCAGCGCACCGAGCTCGTGGCACGGGCGCAGTCCGCTGCGCACGCCCTCGGGATGTGAACGAACCCTCCGCATCAGGAGCGTCGTAGACCGCTGAAACCCCTCTCCAGGCCCTGGCCAGGAGAGGGGTTTCCCCGTTCATCAGGTGTTTCATCCGTACTCGGGCATGCAGCACCACCCCGCGACACGCCCGGGGTGCGGCCAGGATTTGCCGGAACCCCGGGATCCGCGTAACTTATTACTTGTTCGCCCCAAGCGGTAGAGCGAAAGGCCGGAAGGTCTGACTCCCCAAGCGGCGAACGAATCCCGATCTCAACGAAGAACTTCCCTCGCGGAAGATCTTCGACTATGATTGGGAACTCCCACCTCAGGTTCGCCGCAAGGCGCAGCGAGGGGGAGTGAGATCAAGCCCTACTTGTGATGCCGCGAGGCTGAACTGTAGGAGCATCCGATCCTTGAGAACTCAACAGCGTGCACTTGTCAAATGCCAATTTATTCCTCGTCCAGCTTTCGGGCTGGTTGAGAAATTCCTTTGGATCAAAGACCAACCTTTTGGGGTTGGCATTCGGATGAAGTCAGCAATGATGTCATCTCTTTGGTCAGTTTCAAACTCGCTGGTGCCTGGTTTTCCCCGGGTGTCCAGTATTTTTCTTTTACGGAGAGTTTGATCCTGGCTCAGGATGAACGCTGGCGGCGTGCTTAACACATGCAAGTCGAACGATGAACCCGAAGCTTGCTTTGGGGGATTAGTGGCGAACGGGTGAGTAACACGTGAGCAACCTGCCCCTCACTCTGGGATAAGCGCTGGAAACGGCGTCTAATACTGGATACGAGTCGCAACCGCATGGTTAGCGATTGGAAAGATTTTTTGGTGGGGGATGGGCTCGCGGCCTATCAGCTTGTTGGTGAGGTAATGGCTCACCAAGGCGTCGACGGGTAGCCGGCCTGAGAGGGTGACCGGCCACACTGGGACTGAGACACGGCCCAGACTCCT
>JAITLM010000021.1 GCA_031277885.1 Microbacterium sp. | reverse complement strand
ATCGATAAGCCCGGCACGTTCCACACCCAGTGGTCCGGCGACCGCACCGAGATCGAGGCCGTCGACACCCACTGACGCCGCCCCACTTGCGAGTCGTCCCCGTCAGCGCACCCCCTGGTGTCCGCTGACGGGGACGACTCGCAAGTGGAGGGTCACACCTCGGCCAGGCGGCCGTTCTTGAGGCGCAGACGGCGGTGCGCGCGCTTCGCGACCGCCGAGTCGTGCGTGACCACGATGAGCGTCAGCCCCTCGGCGCAGAGCGACTCGAGCAGCACGAGGATCTCGTCGCGCATCTCCTCGTCGAGGTTGCCGGTGGGCTCGTCGGCGAGCAGCACGCGCGGCTTCTTCACGATCGCCCGGGCGATCGCGACCCGCTGCTGCTGACCGCCGCTCAGCTCACCCGGCAGATGATCGCCGCGATCGGCGAGGCCCACGTGCGCGAGCGACTCGTCCACGCGGGTGCGGCGCTCCTCCGCCGGGATCTTCAGCGGCACGAGCGCCATCGCCACGTTCTCCCGCGCCGTGAGCGTGGGGATCAGATTGAAGCCCTGGAACACGAACCCGATCTCCTCGGCGCGCAACCGCCCGAGCTCCCGGTTCGACGCCGTGGACAGCTCTGTGCCGCCCAGTGCGAGGGATCCGCCGGACGGGCGGTCCAGCGCGCCGAGCAGCTGCAGCAGCGTGGACTTCCCGCCGCCCGTGGGCCCCTGGATGGTCACGAACTCGCCCGCTCTGATCTCCGCGGTCGCGCCGGTCAGCGCCGTGACCGTGCGTCCTTTCGTCCGGTAGGTGCGCGTGACGTCGGTCAGCCGGTACAGCGCCTGCGGCTCGGTCTCGATGATGCTCATGATCTGTCGTCTCTCCTGTTCGGGTTGCGGGTCAGGCGGCGGACCGCAGTGCTTCGGCGGGGCTCAGCCGGGCCGCCCGCCATCCGCCGATCGCGCCGGCGACGAGGCCGCCGAGGATCGCGAGGCCCACGGCCGCGATGAGGATCGTCACGCTCAGCGGGGCGTGCAGCACGACCGCCTGCGCGGATTCGCCGAGGCCGCGGAACGCTCCCCCGCCTCCCCCGCCCTGGAATGCTCCGCCCGCGCCTCCAGCACCGGCGCTTCCCGCGCCCCCGGCGCCCCCGGCGCCTCCGCCGCGTGCGAAGCCGGAGGCCGACGCGCCGGAGATCGTGGGCTGGACGAGGTTCACGACGAGGATCCCGACGAGGCCCAGCGCGAGTCCTGCCGCTCCCCCGATGAGGCCCTGCACGAGCGACTCTCCGGCCACCTGCCGGACGATCCGTCCGTTCGACCAGCCGATCGCCTTGAGCGTGCCGAACTCCCTGGTGCGCCGGGCGACGCCGGAGAGCGTGAACAGCACGGCGAGGAGCACGGCGACCGCGAGCACGATGATGGACAGCCAGGTGCCGAGGCCCTCGATCATGCCGGCGGCGCTGGCGAGCGATCCGGAGACGGTGGAGGCGAGATCCGCCTGCGAGCTCACGGTCGCGGTCGGAAGGGCCTTGGCGAGCGCCGCCTGCACGGTGGCGATGTCGGACGCGGAGGCCGCCTTCACGTAGACCGTGGACACGACGTCGCCTGTTCCCGCGATCTTCTGCGCGGTGTCGAGAGGCAGGTACACGTTCGCCGCGGTGTCGGCGGAGTCGGACGACGAGGTCACGATCCCGACGATCTTGACCGTGGATCCGCCGACGTCGATCGTGCTGCCGACGCTCAGGCTCTTCGACGTGGCGTAGGTGCTGTCCGCGAGGGCGACGAGCTGTCCGGCATCGTCGGCGGCGAGTGCGCGTCCCGAGGAGACCTTCACCGAGGACAGCGGTCCCACGGTCGTCCCCGCGGAGGGGTCGACGCCCAGCACCGAGAACGAGTTGAGGCCGAAGTTGCCGCCGCCGAATCGGGGGCGCTCACCCGTGCCCTGTCCTTCGCCTGTGCCGGACTGACCTGTGCCGGACTGCCCCGTGCCGCCCTGCGTGCCCTGCTGCGCGATCTGCCCGTCGAACGTCAGGTTGGTCAGGCTCAGTGCGCCGGTGGCCGCGGCGACGTTCCCCGTGCCCGAGATCGTCTTGACCCCTGCCGCGTCGATCGTGCCGCGCGCCGGAGAGGCGCGCAGCACCGAGGTCTTCAGGGTCGTGCTGCCGTCGCTCGCCGCGGCGCCGCCGCCGGCTCCGAAGGCGAAGCGCTGCCCGGTGTCGCTGCCGCGCTGGGCCGGCGCGCCGGTCACGGTGAGGTCGGTGCCCACGCCGTAGACGCGTGCGAGCGCCTGCGTCTGCGCGTCGCGCACGCCCGCCGCCAGCGCGTTGACGACGATCACCAGGGCGATCGCTATCGCGAGGCCCACGGCGACGATCACCGTCTGCTTCTTCCGCCCGGCCAGTTCCCGGCGCAGATACGTCCCGTACATGCTTCTCCTTCGGTCACGCTCGTGATGGTGACGCTAGGAGCCGGTTCTGGGGCGCGATGATGGCGTTGCTATGCGCGCGCTAAGCACACCGTGACCCCATGGCCGTGCGGCGCGGGCCGGTCCAGCGCGGTGGGAGCGGGAGCGGGCCCGGTCCACTCCGCGCGAAGCCGGGGCTCAGCCCGCCGGCGGGATGTTGTGGTTTCCCGCGAACAGGTTCTGCGGATCCCACTGCGCCTTGAGAGCGCGCAGTCTCGCCCACGCTTCGGGCTCGGAGAACACTGCGGCATCGGGGTTCGACGCGGGATCGGCGAAGTTCGCATAGGCGGCGAGGCGCCCCTGCGCGATCGCGGCCAGTTCGGACCGCGCCTTCTCGCGCTCCGCGTCGTCGAGCAGGCCGGGGATGTCGAAGGCCACCGCCATCACGAACC
>JAITLM010000174.1 GCA_031277885.1 Microbacterium sp. | reverse complement strand
GGGATCCCTGTTCCATCGCCCGGTCTCGGTCGGCGGGGACCGCGCCGACGTCGTCGCGCGCGCGCAC
Source organism: Microbacterium sp. (assembly GCA_031277885.1). Taxonomy (GTDB): domain Bacteria; phylum Actinomycetota; class Actinomycetes; order Actinomycetales; family Microbacteriaceae; genus Microbacterium. The sequence goes on along the minus strand of JAITLM010000174.1, from coordinate 15,102 downwards.
GCCGCGGGTCTTCAGGTGGTCGCCGCCGACGTGAAGGGCGACGACCTGCTCGCGGCCCGCGCCGAGGGCGTGCTCGCGCGGCCCACGGCCTGGCTGTTCGGCAATGAGGCGCGCGGGCTCGAAGAACCTGCGCTGCAGCTGGCCGATCGGGCGCTGCGGCTGCCGATCTTCGGGAGGGCCGAATCGCTGAACCTCGCGACCGCTGCGAGCGTGTGCCTGTACGAGAGCGCGTTCGCGCAGCGGGCCTAGGGGCAGAAGGAGACACGCCCCCGGTATGAAGATCCTCATCGTCGAAGACGACGAACGCGTGGCCGATGCCCTTGCCGGCTTCCTCGGCCGCGCCGGCTACGCGGTCGAGCGCGCCGGGGACGGGCGCGGGGCGCTCGACATGCTCGGGACGGACACCGAGGCGGTGATCCTGGACCTCGGCCTCCCCGACATCGACGGCATCGAGCTGTGCCGCCGCATCCGCGCGGTCAGCGGGGTCCCGATCCTCATCGCCACGGCGCGCAGCCAGGTGCACGAGAGGATCCGAGGCCTGCGGGCCGGAGCGGACGACTTCCTCGTCAAGCCCTACGACGTGCAGGAGCTGCTGGCCCGCATCGAGGCGGTCACCCGCCGCAGCCATGCGATCGGCGCCGAGGTCGGTCCCGTGGGGATCGACATCGACGGCGTGCGGATCGATCTGGTCGCGCGCCGGGTGCTCGTGGACGGCGATCCCGTGGAGCTGACCCGCAAGGAGTTCGACATCGTCGCGGTGCTGGCCCGCTACCCGGGCGTGCCCGTGCCGAGGGAGCGGCTCATCCGCGAGGTGTGGAACACCGACTGGCAGAGCTTCGCACGCTCGCTCGAGGTGCACGTCGCCTCGATCCGCCGCAAGCTCGGGCGGCCCGCGCTCATCGAGACCGTGCGCGGCGTGGGCTACCGGCTGACCGGACTGTGACCCGTGCGCAAGCGCCTCTTCATCGTGTTCCTGGTGCCGCTCGCGGCCGTGCTGCTGCTGCTCGGCGGCGCGTACGGCTGGACGGCCTCGCGCGGCGTGCAGCAGAGCTTCTACACGCAGCAGGTCGGTGACATCGGCACCTTCGTGACGAGTGCGCGGCAGGCGCTGCTGTCCGGAAGCGCCGAGGTGCTGGACGGCGAGCTGCGGCGCTATCACGAGCTGTACGGCACACGGGTGATCGTGGTCGACCGATCCGGCCGGCCGTGGTCGCCGCAGCAGGGCGACGCGCCGGTGCTGGACGACGCGACGGCGAACAAGGTGCAGCTCGCCCTCTCCGGACGGCGCAGCGATCTGCCGGAACCGGTCCTGCTGCCCTGGCAGTTCGCCGAGCAGTCCCTCGTCGAGCCGATCTTCGACCAGGGCGACGTGATCGGCGCCGTGGTCATGTCGGCGAGCGTGGAGGCGCCGCGGGCCGAGATCGTGCGCCAGTGGATCCTGCTCGGCATCGTCAGCGTCATCGCGATCGGGATCGGCCTTCTCGTGGTGCTTGGGCTCGCGCGGTGGGTGCTCAAGCCCGTGCACCGTGTGGACGAGGCCATGGAGGCCATCGAGCGCGGAGACATGGAGGCGCGGATCGCGGATGACACGGGCCCGCCGGAGCTGCACCGGATGATCCTGCTCTTCAACCGCATGGCGGAGGAGATCGAGCGCGTCGTATCGCGGCAGCAGGAGTTCGCGCTCAACGCCTCGCACGAGCTGCGCAATCCGCTGAGCGCGCTGCTGCTGCGAGTGGAGTCACTCGCCACGGGGCTGGACCGCGGCTGGGACGGCGAGGTCGAGGCCACGCGCGAGGAGGGCCGGCGGATGACCCGGATCCTGGACACGCTGCTGTCCTTCGCGCGCGGCGCGGATCCGGCCCCGCTGCGGGATCCGATCGATCTCGCCGCGCTCGCGGAGCGCCGGGTGGCGGCCTGGCGGGATGCGGCGGCCGCGAAGGGCGTCGCGCTCGTGCTGCACGTCGACGGGCCGGTGCGCTCGCGCACCGATGAGACCATCGCGGAGAGCGCGCTGGACGCGGTGATCGACAACGCCGTGAAGTTCTCGCCCGCCGGCACCGCGATCGAGGTCACGGCCGCGCGGGCCGAGGCGGGGTGCGAACTGTCGGTACGGGATCACGGCCCCGGCATCCCCGAGGAGGACCTCGCGCGCGCCACCGACCGGCACTGGCGCAGCGACCGGACCCGCACGATCCCCGGAACCGGCCTCGGGCTCGCGATCGCCACGGACCTGCTGGCCACGGTCGACGCCGGGGTGCGGGTCGAGGCGGCGCACGGCGGCGGGCTCCGCGTGGTCCTCGTGCTCCCGGCTGCGGAGGCGCGATGACGAGGCGACCCCTGCGTGCGTCGGCGCGGATGCTGCTCGCGCTCCTGCTGTGCGTGCTCAGCGCGTGCGGCCTCGCATCCTGCGCGCCCGCGGATCGCGGCTGGGCGGACAAGCCGCAGGCGATCGCGGGCGGGGGAGCGACCGGCGTGTACTACTCCTACGGTCAGCAGTTCGCCGATGCTCTGACCTCGCGTCTGGGAGCACGGTTCGCCGTGCAGCAGACCAACGGATCCGTCGACAACCTGGAGCGGGTCGGATCCGGACGCGCGGTGCTCGGATTCGCCCAGGGCGATGCGGTCGCCGACGCCGTGGCCGGCACCGGCGCCTTCCGCGAAGCCGTCCCGATCGTCGCGGTCGCGCGCCTCTACGACGAGTACGTGCACATCGTGGTCCGCGAGGGGTCCGACCTGCACGACCTCGGCGACCTCGCCGGGCGCGCGGTGTCCCTCGGCGCGCGCGGGTCGGGCGTCGAGCTCGTCGCGGGCCGCGTGCTCGCGGCCGCCCACGTCGACGCCGCCACGATCCGCAACCCCGAGCTGGGCCTGGAAGGCTCGATCGCCGCGCTGCGCAAGGGCGAGATCGAGGCCTTCTTCTGGGTCGGCGGATTGCCGACCCCCGGCATCGCCGCGCTCGCGGCCGACACCCCGATCCGGCTGCTCTCGATCCCGCCGTCCGTCGTCGAGGCGGTCAACACGGCGCATGCGGGGGCCTACCGGCAGGCGGACTTCCCGATCGGCGGCTACGGCATCGATTCCTCGACCGTGACGATGACCGTGCCGAACTATCTCATCACCCGCGCGGACGCGCCGGAGGGCCTCATCCACGACGCGACCGCCGTGCTCTTCGACGAACGCGCGACGATCGCCCGGCATGCGCCGGCGGCCGCGCTGCTCGATCGACGGCAGGCGATCTTCACCGACCCGATCGCCCTGCACAGCGGGGCCGCGCGCTACTACCGCGAGACCCACGACTGACGCTCGCACGCGGATCCCTCCGACCGCGGCATCCGCCGAGGTATCTGCACCCGCCTCAAGAAAGGCTCAAGGAAACCCACGGGGCGTCTCCCGATCAATAGCCTCGTCGGGTCGGAGCCGTGGGGTTCCGGCACCAGCCCGAACATCCGGCCATTCGATTCGATGGAGAGTCAGCCATGACCGACGTCACCCCTGCTGCCGAACGTCCCGAACCCGCCGCTGCGCCCGTCGGCGCCCCCCTCGTCGTCGTGCAGAACGTGCAGAAGCACTATGGCGATTTCCAGGCTCTGACCGACATCGACCTCACCGTGCACAAGGGCGAGGTGGTCGTGATCATCGGCCCGTCCGGATCCGGCAAGTCCACGCTCTGCCGCACGATCAACCGGCTGGAGACCATCACCAGCGGCTCGATCACGATTGACGGCGAGGAACTGCCCGCCGAGGGCAAGGGCCTGGCCCAGCTGCGCGCCGACGTGGGCATGGTCTTCCAGTCGTTCAACCTCTTCGCCCACCTGACGATCCTGGAGAACGTCACGCTCGGACCGATCAAGGTCCGCGGGCTCAAGAAGGCGGATGCCGAGAAGGAGGCGATGCAGCTGCTCGAGCGCGTCGGCGTCGCCGCCCAGGCGTCGAAGCTGCCCGCGCAGCTCAGCGGCGGCCAGCAGCAGCGCGTCGCCATCGCACGCGCACTGGCCATGCATCCCAAGGTGATGCTCTTCGACGAGCCGACCAGCGCCCTGGACCCGGAGATGATCACCGAGGTCCTCGACGTCATGATCGAGCTCGCCGCGAGCGGCATGACGATGATCGTCGTCACGCACGAGATGGGCTTCGCCCGCAAGGCGGCGAACCGCGTCGTGTTCATGGCCGACGGCCGGATCCTCGAGGAGGCCCAGCCCGAGGAGTTCTTCACGAACCCGCGGTCCGACCGGGCCAAGGACTTCCTGTCCAAGCTCCTCACCCACTGACCTGATCCCCGCACCACAGCACCTGCAACGAAGGAGAAGCACATGCGAAAGTCACGGATCCTCACGGGCATCGGCATCGCGGCCGTCGCCCTGATCGCCCTCACGGGCTGCAACAGCGGCAGCCCCACCAGCCCCGGAGCGACGGGGGAGGGCGTGAGCCCGACCAGCGACAAGCCGCTGTTCGAGGTCGCGAAGGACGTCAAGCTCGAGGGCAGCCCGACGTTCGACCGGATCACCAAGAACGGCAAGATCACGATCGGCGTCAAGGAGGACCAGCCCGGTCTCGGATTCAAGGATGCGACCACGGGCACGCGCAGCGGCTTCGACGTCGACATCGCGCGCTGGATCGCGGCCTCGCTCGGCTACAGCGAGGACAAGATCGAGTTCAAGCCGATCCCGTCCGCGAACCGCGAGCAGTCGATCGTGAACGGCGACATCGACTACTACGTCGGCACCTACTCGATCACCGACAAGCGCAAGACCGTGATCGACTTCGCCGGTCCGTACTTCGTCACCGGGCAGGGCCTCCTGGTCCGCAAGGGCGAGGACACGATCAAGAGCGAGAAGGACCTCGCGGGCAAGACCGTCTGCTCCGCGACCGGGTCCACCCCGCTGCAGAACATCCAGGCGAACTTCCCCGACACCAAGACCGTCGGCCTCGACCTGTACTCCGCGTGCGTGGACCAGCTGATCAGCAAGCAGGTCGACGCGGTCACCACCGACCAGGCCATCCTGATCGGCTACGCCGCGCAGGACCCGACGGAGCTCAAGGTCGTGGGCGAGCCGTTCACCACCGAGCGCTACGGCGTCGGCCTCGCCAAGGGCGACACCGCGCTGCAGTCGTTCATCAACAAGATGTTCACCGACGGGGGCGACACCTGGAAGGCGATCTTCGAGAAGAACCTCGGTGCGAGCGGCCTGAAGGTCGCTCAGCCCGCCGTCGACAAGTGAGCCGGAGCGGCCGGCGGGACTGATCCCGCCGGCCGCGTCCCCTCCCGACGACATCCCCCATCCGAAGTCCTCGAACTCGAAGGAGAGATCGCGTGGACGCACTCCTGGGCAACCTCGACCTGTGGGGCAAGGCGACCCTGAACACGGTCCTGCTCTTCCTCGGCGGCGGCGCATTGGCGCTCGTGCTGGGCACCATCGTCGGCGCCATGCGGGTCTCGCCGGTGCCGATCGCCCGCGGCGTGGGCACGGTCTATGTGAATCTGGTCCGCAACACCCCGCTGACCCTGGTGTTCTTCTTCTTCGTGTTCGGCTATCCGAAGCTCGACCTGCCGGAGATCCCTTTCATGCCGCTGGGCATCATCGCGCTCGGCATCTACACGGCGACCTATGTCGCCGAAGTGCTGCGCGCGGGCATCAACACGGTGCCGGTCGGTCAGGCCGAGGCAGCGCGCGCGATCGGGCTGTCCTTCGGGCAGGTCATGACGCTGGTGGTCATGCCGCAGGCGTTCCGCTCGGTCGTGCCGCCGATGATGAGCGTGTTCATCGCCCTGCTGAAGAACACCACGGTGGCGGCCGGGTTCTCGATCGCCGAACTCGCAGCGCTCCGCGCGACCGTCGCGGATTCGCCGAACCGCCCCGGCACCGTCATGGAGATCCTGCTCTGGGTCGCCGTGGTGTTCATCGTCCTGGTGTTCGTGCTCAGCCTCGTGCAACGGCACTTCGAGAAGAAGTGGAGGATCGTCCGATGAGCGGCGCATCCGTTCTCTACGACGTCCCCGGCCCCAGGGCCGTGGCCCGCAATCGCATCCTCGGCGCCGTCACCGTGCTCGTCGTCCTCGCGGCGATCGGCTTCGTCGTCTACCGCTTCGCCGTGACGGGGCAGTTCGACGCCGCTCGCTGGAACCTGTTCACCTACACGCTCGTCTGGCAGGGCATGGCTCAGGCGTTGTGGGCGACGGTCAGCGCGTTCCTCGCCGCGGCGGTCGGCAGCCTGGTCCTCGGCTTCGTGCTGGCGATCGGACGGCTCTCGGAGCACGCCTGGGTGCGGGTGCCCGTCACCGTCGTGATCGAGCTGCTCCGCGCCGTGCCGGTGCTGGTCATGATGATGATCTTCTTCTACGGCGTGAACTCGATCCCGGGGTCGACCTTCCGCATGTCGGCGTACGCGGCCGTCGTGATCGGTCTCGTCCTGTACAACGGATCGGTGCTCGCCGAGGCCCTGCGCGCGGGCGTGGAAGCACTGCCGCGCGGTCAGAAGGAGGCCGGCTACGCGATCGGCCTGCGGAAGTCCGGCGTGATGGCGTTCATCCTGCTCCCTCAGGCGATCCGGGCCATGCTGCCGATCATCGTCGCGCAGCTCGTCGTGACCCTGAAGGACACCGCGCTCGGCTTCATCATCACCTACCCAGAGCTCATCTACTACGCCAAGTACCTCAGCTCGCAGCCGGGCAGGCCGCTGTTGCAGGCGGGCTTGATCGTCGCAGTCATCTACATCTCGATGTGCCTGATCCTGTCCGGCGTCGCGAAGTGGCTCGAGGTGCGCACCCGGCGCTCGCCGAAGGTCCACCATGACGCCGGCAACGCCGCGGCGGACGACGAGTCGACCCTGACCGAGGTCATCGCCCTGCAGGGGCGCGCCGGCCGGCTCGACTCCGGCGGCGGGCAGTTCTGAGACTCCGGCGCGCTCAGTGAGGGGCTGAGCGCGCCGGTACCTTCGCGCGGGCCGGGCTCCGGCACGCCGGTAGACTCGGTTCTCGTGTCCGACAACGCACAGACCACATCTGAGATCACCCCCGAGGCGGTGGAGACCGCCGTCGAGGCCGCGCTCGTCGCGATCGGATCCGCGGCCGACACCGCCCAGCTGAAGGCCGCACGCGCCGCGCACGTCGCCGAGGGATCGCCTCTCGCGATCCTCAACGCCTCCATGCGCCAGGTCGCGCCCGAGCACAAGGCCGCGTTCGGCAAGCTCATCGGCCAGGGCCGCGGGCGCGTCACGCAGGCGCTCGCCGCGAAGGAGGCGGAGCTGGCCGAGGCCGAGACCGCCGCGCGGCTCGAGGCCGAGCGCGTCGACATCACCGCGGTCGCCTCGCGCAGCCGCGTCGGCGCCCGGCACCCGCTCACCCTGCTGCAGGAGCAGATCAGCGACGTGTTCGTCGGCATGGGGTGGGAGATCGCCGAGGGCCCGGAGCTCGAGCACGAGTGGTTCAACTTCGACGCCCTCAACTTCGACGTCGATCACCCGGCACGCCAGGAGCAGGACACGTTCTACGTGGATCCGCCCTCGCGCCACCTCGTGATGCGCACGCACACCAGCCCGGTGCAGGTGCGGTCGATGCTCGATCGCGAAGTGCCGATCTACGTGCTGTGCCCCGGGCGGGTCTACCGCACCGACGAGTTCGACGCGACCCACCTGCCGGTGTTCACCCAGTTCGAGGGCCTCGTCGTCGACAAGGGCATCTCGATGGCGCACCTCAAGGGCACGCTCGACCACGTCGCGCGTCAGCTCTTCGGCCCGGAGGCGAAGACCCGCTTCCGCACGAACTTCTTCCCCTTCACGGAGCCCTCCGCCGAGCTCGATCTGTGGCACCCGACCTTCAAGGGCGGCGCGCGCTGGATCGAGTGGGGCGGCTGCGGCATGGTCAACCCCCACGTGCTGCGCGCGGCGGGGATCGACCCCGACGTGTACAGCGGCTTCGCGTTCGGCATGGGCGTCGAGAGGGCGCTCATGTTCCGCAGCGACGTGCAGGACATGCGCGACATGGCCGAGGGCGATGTCCGTTTCAGCGAGCAGTTCGGGATGGTGGTGTGATGCGCGTCCCGCTTTCGTGGCTGCGTGAGTACGTGGATGTGGCAGAGACGGCCACGCCGGACGACGTCTTCGCGGCGCTCGTCTCCGTGGGCTTCGAGGAGGAGGAGCTGCACGGCTTCGACATCTCGGGTCCGGTCGTGGTCGGACAGGTCCTCTCCTTCGAGGAGGAGCCCCAGTCCAACGGCAAGACCATCCGCTGGTGCCAGGTCGATGTCGCAGAGGCGAACGGCGGTGTCCGCGGCATCGTCTGCGGCGCGAGCAACTTCGCCGTCGGCGACAAGGTCGTCGTGACCCTGCCCGGCGCGGTGCTGCCCGGACCGTTCCCGATCGCCGCGCGCAAGACCTACGGGCACGTGTCGGACGGCATGATCGCCTCGGCCCGTGAGCTGGGGCTCGGCGACGAGCACAACGGGATCCTGATCCTCTCCGAGCTCGGCATCGACGCGCCCGTCGGCACCGACGCGATCGCGCTGCTGGGCCTGGACGACGTCGCGGTCGACGTGAACGTCACGCCCGACCGCGGCTACGCGTTCTCGCTCCGCGGCATCGCCCGCGAGTACGCGCACGCGACGGGGGCGGACTTCCGCGACCCCGCCGACCGTGACTTCGCCGAGCTGCAGCCGGGCACCGGCCGCACCGCCGTCGTGGAGGACGGGGCGCCGATCCGCGGCGCCGTCGGCGCGACCGAGTTCGTGACGCGCGTGGTGCGCGGCGTGGATCCGTCCCGGCCCACCCCGCCCTGGATGATCGCGCGCCTCACGCTCGCGGGCATGCGCTCGCTCGGCGTGCTCATCGACATCACGAACTACGTGATGCTCGAGCTCGGCAACCCCGTGCACGGCTACGACCTGGACAAGCTCGACGGGAACATCGTGATCCGCCGCGCCGCGCAGGGCGAGAAGATGGTCACCCTCGACGGCCAGGAGCGGATCCTGCACGCCGAGGACCTCCTCATCACCGACGGATCGGGTCCGATCGGGCTCGCCGGCGTCATGGGGGGCGGCACCACCGAGATGAGCGGGACCACGCGCAACGTGCTGATCGAGGCGGCGACGTTCGACCCGATCACGATCGCGCGCTCCGCCCGCCGGCACAAGCTGCCCAGCGAGGCGTCCAAGCGCTTCGAGCGCGGTGTCGATCCGCTCATCGCGTTCGCGGCCGCGCGTCGCGTCGCGGACCTCATGGTCGACCTCGCCGGCGGCACGCTGACCGAGGAGGGCGGCGCGCTCTTCGCCGAGGTCTTCATCGAGGGCATCGACCTCCCGGCCGGCTTCGTGCAGGGACTCATCGGCGTCGACTACACCGACGCCGAGGTGACGGGCGCGCTCGAGACGATCGGCGCCGAGGTCACGGCCGTCGACCCTTCGGCGGGCTCAGGGACCGGGTGGAACGTGATCCCGCCGAGCTGGCGTCCCGACCTCACCGACAAGTGGTCGCTGGCGGAGGAGGTCGCACGCATCCACGGCCTGGACCGGATCCCGTCCGTGCTGCCGACGCCGCCGTCCGGCCGCGGCCTCACCGACCTGCAGCAGGGCCGGCGTCGCGTCGCGAACGCCCTGGCCGCCGCAGGGCTCGTGGAGACCCCGGCGTTCCCGTTCACCACGCAGGAGCAGAACGCCCTGCACGGCTCGGCCTCGGGAGAGAGCCTCCCCGGCGTGCGCCTGGCGAACCCGCTCGACGGGCAGGCGCCGTTCCTGCGCCGTTCGCTGCTCCCCGGCCTGCTGCAGATCGCGCACCGCAACATCGCGCGCGGCCTCGTGGATCTCGCGATCTTCGAGACCGGCGTCGTGTTCCTGCCCGAGCCGGGCGTGGTCTACGGCACCGACGAGGTGCCGCCGCTCGGCGTCAAGCCCTCGGACGAGACCCTCGCGGCCCTCGACGCCTCGATCCCGCCCCAGGCCCGTCTCGTCGCGGCGCTGTTCACCGGTCACGTCACCCCCCGCCAGCCGGGACGGGCGGCCGAGGAGTACGGCCTCAGCGAGGCGCTCGACGCGGTGCGCGTGATCGCGGACGCCGCCGGCGTCGAGATCGACGTCGTGCAGGGCCGTCGTGCGGCGCTGCACCCGGGACGCACCGGCGTGCTGCAGGTGCGCGACGCCGCGGGCTCCGTGACCGAGGTGGGCTACGTCGGCGAGCTGCACCCGCAGGTCTCGGCGGACGCCGACCTGCCCGGACGCGCGGTGGTGCTCGAGCTCGACCTGGACGGCGTCCTGGCGCTGGCGGGGGAGCGCGTGGTCGCCGCGTCGCTGTCGACCTACCCCGCCGCGACGCAGGACGTGTCGCTCGTGGTCGATGCCGGGATCCCCGCCGCCGAGGTGAGCGCGGCCCTGTCCGAGGGCGCGGGCGCGCTCCTCGAGTCGGTCCGCCTCGTCGACGACTACCGCGGGGAGGGCGTCGCGGACGGAGCCAAGAGCCTGAGCTTCGCGCTGCGCTTCCGGGCCGACGACCGCACGTTGACCGCCGCCGAGGCGACCGAGGCGAAGCTCGCCGGCGTCGCCGTGGCGACCGAGCGGTTCGGGGCCCAGATCCGCGACTGAGTCGCGACACAGACGCACGACAGGGGAACGCCTGCACGACCGGATCCGCGGATCCCTCGTGCAGGCGTTCCTTCGTCGTGCATCCGTCGCGCGACCGGCGCGGGCGAGCCCGGACGGTTCCTGGCTAGACTGACCGGCAGTGACACGGGGTGCCGCATCCGCGGCTGAGAACACACCCGTCGAACCTGATCTAGGTCGTACTAGCGAAGGGATGTCGCGATGAGCGCGCGTCTGGAAATGTCGTCCGAATCCGTGGTGGAATCCGCCGCGGACCTCCTCGCCGAGCTGCGGGCGGAGCCGCCGCTCGTGCACTGCATCACGAACGCGGTCGTCACCGGGTTCACCGCCAATGTTCTGCTCGCGCTCGGCGCGGCACCCGCGATGGTGGACATCACGGGCGAGGCCGGCATGTTCGCCGGGATCTCGTCCGGACTGCTGGTGAACCTCGGCACGCCCACCCCCGAGCAGCGCTCGGCGAGCCTCGAGGCCGTCGGCGGCGCCCGCACGGCCGGCACCCCGTGGGTGCTGGATCCGGTCGCGGTCGGCGCACTGCCGGTGCGCACCGCGCTGGCGCAGGATCTGCTCGCGCTGCGCCCCACGGTGATCCGCGGCAACGCCTCCGAGATCCTCGCCCTCGCCGGTCGCAGCCAGGGCGGGCGCGGTGTGGATGCGCTGGACGCCACCGAGGCCGCGGCCGACGCGGCCCGCGAGCTGGCCCGGACCACCGGGGGAGCGGTGGCGGTGTCCGGCCCGGTCGACCTTCTCGTCGACGCCGACCACGAGATCCGCATCGCGAACGGCGACGCCCTGCTGACGCGCGTCACGGGCGGCGGCTGCGCGCTCGGCGCCGTGATGGCGGCGTTCCTCGGCACCGCACGACGGACGGGCGACAGCCCGCTGGTCGCCGCCGCCGCGGCGACGCTCGTCTACACCCTCGCTGCTGAGGACGCCGCGGTGCGGTCCGAGGGTCCGGGATCCTTCGCGGTCGCCCTGCTCGACGCGCTCGCCGCGATCCGGCCGGATGCGCTCCCGGCACGCGCCCGCGTCGCCGCAGGCAGGGCCGAGACGGCAGAGGTCGCGGCATGACGCTGGCCGACCTCGCCCCCGGCTCCCGTGCCGCGGTCGCGCCGCGGCAGGTCGTCCGGAGAAGGCTGAAGACCGACGACCTTGCCCTCTACCTCGTCACGGACCCCGCGCTGAGCGGAGCACGCGGGATCGCTGCGGTGGTCGACGCGGCGGTCGCCGGCGGCGTGCGGATCGTGCAGCTGCGCGACAAGGACGCCGACGACGCGTCGATCGTGGAGCAGCTCGTGGCGCTCTCCGAGGTCATCGCGGGACAGGCGCTGCTGGTCGTGGACGATCGCCTCGACGCCGTCGTGGCGGCGCGGCGCCGCGGCGCCCGCGTCGACGGCATCCACCTCGGCCAGTCCGACGCCTCCCCGCTCCTGGCGCGCTCGGTGCTCGGCCCCGACGCGATCGTGGGTCTCACCGCCAACACGCCCGCGCACCTCGACGCCGTGCGGGCGCTCCCTTCCGGAACCGTGGACTACCTCGGGGTGGGCGTGATCCATCCCACGAGCACCAAGGCCGACCACCCTGTGCCGCTCGGCGTAGCGGGCTTCGCGGCGTTCGCCGCCGCGAGCCCGCTGCCGTGCGTCGCGATCGGCGGCATCGAGCGGACCGACGTGGCCGCGCTCCGCGCCGCGGGAGCGGCTGGTGTCGCGGTCGTGTCCGCGCTGTGCGCGGCGCCGGATCCCCGTGTCGCCGCGCGCAAGCTGCTCCGCGCCTGGGGCGCGGGCGGGGTGCCGCGCGTGCTCTCGATCGCCGGCAGCGACCCGTCCGGCGGGGCGGGGATCCAGGCCGACCTCAAGGCCATCGCGGCGAACGGCGGCTACGGCATGGCGGCGATCACGGCGCTCACCGCGCAGAACACCCGCGGCGTCAGGGGCGTTCACGTCCCGCCCGCCGCGTTCCTCCGCGCCCAGCTGGACGCGATCAGCGACGACGTGCGGATCGACGCCGTCAAGATCGGCATGCTCGCCGGATCCGCGGTGATCGACGAGGTCAGATCCTGGCTGCGGGAGCACCGGCCGCCCACGGTCGTCCTGGATCCGGTCATGGTCGCCACGAGCGGCGACAGGCTGCTGGACGCCGAGGCGGAGCACGCCCTGCGCGCCCTGCTGCCGCTGGCGGATCTCCTCACGCCGAACCTGCCCGAGCTGGCCGTCCTCGCGCGCGAGCCCGCGGCCACGAGCTGGGCCGGCGCCCTCGCCCAGGCGCAGCGGCTCTCGGCCGAGACCGGCGCCCTCGTGCTCGTGAAGGGCGGACATCTCGGGGGCGACGAGGCGCCGGACGCCCTCGTCGGTCCCTCCGGACCCGTGCGCGAGTATCCCGGATCCCGGATACGCACGGCCAGCACGCACGGCACCGGCTGCTCGCTGTCCGCCGGGCTCGCGACCCGCCGGGCGGCGGATCACGACTGGCGCGACGCGGTCGCCGAGGTGCGCTCGTGGCTACGGGAGTCGATCGCCGCCGGCGCAGGACTGCAGGTCGGATCCGGCCATGGCCCCGTCAGCCACTTCGCCGGACTGTGGCGGCGGAGCGGGCTCGAGGCGGGCCCGGGCCGCGCGGCGATCGCCGCGGAGTGGTGGTCCTCGATCTCCGCGATCCGCACGGCGATCGACGACCTGCCGTTCCTGCGCCGTCTCGCCGACGGGAGTCTGCCGGAGGCCGCGTTCCGCTGGTACCTCGCGCAGGACGCCCTGTATCTGCGCGACTACGCGCGCACCCTCGCCGAGGCGGCGCGCATCGCACCGGACTCGGCGGAGCAGGCGTTCTGGGCGCACTCCGCCGAGCAGTCCGTGATCGGCGAGCTGCAGCTGCACGCGAGCGTGCTCTCGCCCGAGGGGGTCGGGACGGCGACGTTCCGCGCGGATCCCGCCCCCGCGACGACCGCCTACCTCGACCACCTGCGCGGTGCGGCGTTCGACGGCGACTACCGTGTGCTCATCGCCGCGCTGCTGCCGTGCTTCTGGATCTACGCCGACGTCGGCACGCGGCTGCACGCGCAGGCGGGCGGCGACCCCGCGCATCCGTTCGCATCCTGGCTGGACGAGTACGCGGATCCGCGCTTCGCCGAGGCGACCGAGGAGGCCGTCCGGATCGTCACGGCGCGCGCCGCCGCCGCGGATCCCCGCACGCGCGAGCGGATGCGGATCGCGTTCCTCCGCTCGAGCGAGCACGAGCTCGCGTTCTTCGCCGCCGCCGTCCTCTGAGCGGCGCGGCTCGACACGCTGGCCCGGGGTGGCGGCCTCGATTTGGTCGAGGACGCCACCCCGCGATATCGTCGCCGCATGCTTCCGGCTCCGCACACGACCACCCCGAAGGGTGCTGCCGTGGTGCGTCGACGCCGTACGGGCGACCGCCGACTCTAGGCGACCCTGCGCTCCCGCGTCGACGACGGCGGGGTGCCGGTTCGCCGCCTCCGGCCCCGCATCAGCACTGCTGCCGCACGCCGCCTTCTTGGGCGTCGCCGGCAGGCCCGACCGTTAAGGTGGAAGCATGACGTATTCCGTCGCCGTCTCCGGCGCATCCGGTTATGCGGGCGGCGAGATCCTTCGCCTGCTCGCGAACCATCCCGACGTCGAGATCCGCACCGTCACGGCGCACTCGAACGCCGGCCAGAAGCTCTCCGAGCACCAGCCGCACCTGCGCTCCCTGGCGCACCTCACCCTCCAGGACACGACGCCGGAGATCCTCGCCGGGCACGACATCGTGTTCCTCGCGCTGCCGCACGGCCAGTCCGGGCAGTACACCGATGCTCTCGGCGAGGTCCCGCTCGTGATCGACGCGGGCGCCGATCACCGGCTCACCTCGCGGTCCGCGTGGGACGCGTTCTACGGCGGGGCGTTCCACGAGCCGTGGGCGTACGGTGTCCCCGAGCTGCTGGTCGGGGGTGCCTCGGGCGGCTCCGTGAAGCAGCGCGAGCACCTGCGCGGCGCCACCCGGATCGCGGCTCCCGGCTGCAACGCCTCCACGGTGAGCCTGAGCCTCGCCCCCGGCGTCGCGGCGGGCGTGATCGACCCCTCCGACATCGTGACGGTCCTCGCCGTCGGCCCCTCGGGGGCGGGCAAGAGCCTGAAACCGCACCTGCTGGGCAGCGAGATCCTCGGATCCGCCAACCCCTACGCGGTCGGCGGCACGCATCGGCACATCCCCGAGATCCGCCAGGCCCTCGCGGCAGCGTCCGGCCCTTCGACAGGCTCAGGGACCGTGGATCCGGACGGCATCCGGATCTCGTTCACCCCGGTCATCGTGCCGATGGCGCGGGGGATCCTCGCGACCTCGACCGCCCCCATCGCCCCCGGCGCCACCGATGCGCAGATCCGCGACGCATGGCAGGCCGCCTACGGCGATGAGACCTTCGTGCAGCTGCTGCCGGAGGGATCCGTCCCGCGCACCGCCGACGTGCTGGGCGCCAACACGGCCCTCATCGGCCTCGCGATCGACCGCGCCGCGAACCGCGTCGTCGTCGTCA
>JAITLM010000155.1 GCA_031277885.1 Microbacterium sp. | reverse complement strand
GGACTCACAGATCTCCCGACTGCGCGACGGCGCGCTGCACCCCGAGGATGCGGATCCGCGGATCCTCGAGGTCTGCGAGGCGTGCGTGCGGCTCGCGGCGGAGAGCGACAGGCGGTTCGACGCAAACCGGAACGGATGGTTCGATCCGACCGGCTATGTCAAGGGCTGGGCGGTCGAGCGCGCGACCTCCCACCACCTCGCACCCCTGCTCGCCGAGGACGAGGTGATCGCCGTCGGCCTCTCCGCGGGCGGTGACATGCAACTGCGCACCGCGCCAGGAGCCGACTGGACCTGGAACATCGGGATCGCGGATCCGCTCCGCCCCGGCGCGCTGCGCGCGAGGGTGCCGCTGCGCGACGGCGCCGTCGCGACCTCGGGCCCCGCCGAACGCGGCGCGCACATCGTGGACCCGCGCACCGGGAGCGCCGTGCGCGAAGCGCCGACCGCGACCGTGATCGCCGAGCGCCTGAGCGACGCGGACGCCTGGGCGACGATCGCCGTGGTCGCCGGTTTCGACGACCTCACCTGGCTGCGCGCGGCGCCCGACTGCTCCGGCATGCTGATCGCGTCCGACGGCCGGGTCCGGCGATGGGTGCACGGCGTCGAGGTCGCCGGCGCCGACGAGCTCGCGCTCCTCGGCTGAGCGCCCCCCACCGGAGGGGCTTTCCGCCGAGTGCCCTCAGCCGAGCGCCCCTCCGCCGAGCGCCCCTCAACCGAGTGCGGAGGGAAGGCGCAGCAGGAACGTGGTGCCCGCCTCCGACGTGCTCTCGATGCCGACCGATCCGCCGTAGCGGGTGGCCACATCGCGCACCAGCGCGAGGCCCAGCCCGAAGCCGCGCCGCCGCCCGGTCTCGGGGCCACGGGCGAAGCGCGTGAAGATCCGCTCCCGGTCCTCGACGCGGACGCCGGGACCCCGGTCGACGACACGGAACTCCGCGAGACCGCGGACCGCGCCGCCGCCCCCGCCGACCACGATCGCGACGGGCGTGCCCCGGGGCGCGTGCTGCACGGCGTTGTCGAGCAGCGCCGTGCACAGCCGGGTCAGCGTCACCTCGGGCACCGCGACCCGGATGCCGGGGACCGCGTCCGCGCGCAGCTCGACCCCCGCGCTCTCCGCGATCGGCCGGATCAGCTCGACCGCGGCGTGCACCGCGGCCGCGGCGTCCGTCGCCGCCGCAGGGACGGGGCCCTGATCCGCCTGCGCCGCGAGGAGCAGCTCGGTGAGGATGTCGTCCATGGCCGCCGTGTCGCCCCGCAGCCGATCGAGGGCGTCGTCGATGCCCTCCCCCCGGGCGACGCGGCGCTGCAGGATCTGCACCCGGCTCGATAGGGCGGTGAGCGGCGTGCGCAGCTCATGGCTCGCGTCGGCCACGAAGTCCCGCTGCGCCTGCAGCGCCACCTCGAGCGGCGCGACCGCCCGCCGGGCCATGAGCCACGCGATGACGCCGAGCAGCGCGACGCCGACCACGCCCAGCACGATGACCCAGGGCACCACCCGGTCCACGTCGACGACGATGTGGTCGGGGTTGTCGACCGGGAGGCCGCCCGGTCCGGGTCCGGCCGTGCCCCTGTCGTCGCCCTGCGGGCGGGAGGTCGCCAGGATCACGGCGACGAGGATGCCGACCCCCGCGGCGATCACGACCGCGGAGGCGACGCCCGTCCACAGGCCGATCTGCCGGGCCGTGCGCCGCACCCGATCGCGGTCCGCGGATCCGCTCATGTCGGATCCCCTGCGCGGTAGCCGCGACCGCGCACGGTGTCGATCATCTCGGGCGTGGTCTTGCGCCGGATGTAGTGCACGTAGGTGTCGACGGTGCCGACCCCGTCCGCCGAGGAGAACACCCCGCGCAGGATCTCCTCGCGGCTGAACACGCGGTCCGGGCTCGCGGACAGGAACTCGAGGAACGCCGCCTCCGTGGCCGTCAGCGACACGCGCCCGCCGCTCGGCGCATGCAGCACCCAGGAGTCCGGGATGAAGGTCCACTCCCCGATCGCCCTGCGCCGGCCCTCGGCCTGGAAGCCGCGGCGCAGCGCCCGCAGTCGCGCGAGCAGCTCGTCGAAGTCGAAGGGCTTCGTGAGGTAGTCGTTCGCGCCCGCGTCCAGTCCCTCGACCCGGTCCGGCACCGCGCCGAGCGCGGTCAGCATGAGCACCGGCGTCGTGATCCGGGCCGTGCGCACCGCCTCGACCAGGCTCGCCCCGTCCAGCCCGGGCAGCCGCCGGTCCACGAGCATCACGTCGTAGCGCTCGTCGAGCGCACGGCGCAGCGCGACCGCGCCGTCCGTCTCATGGTCGACGGCGTAGGTCTCGCCGAGCACCTCGAGGGTCATCTCGGCGATGTCGGCGTCGTCCTCCACGTAGAGCAGCCGCGGCCTGGCGTCGGTCATGCGGGCCTCCTGTCCTCAGGATTGCACCACACCCGCTCCAAGACGAGGCCCAGGAAAGCGCCGTTTCGGGGCGCCCTCTACGCGTTTGGGGCGCGTCCCGCCGGGAAAATCCGGCGGGACGCGCCCCAAAACGTGAAGATGGGCCCCGAAACGAACCGGGGCGGGCCCGAGGCGGGGCGCTCAGGCGTGCAGCGTGACCTCGCGGCGCACCGGCAGCACGACGGGGTGCGAGCCGGCCATGACCTCGAGCACGCGGATGACCTGGCTCGAGTAGCCGAACTCGTTGTCGTACCAGACGTAGAGGATGACGTCGGTGCCGTTCGCGATCGTCGCGAGGCCGTCGACGATCCCGGCCCGGTGCGAGCCCACGAAGTCGGTCGAGACCACCTCGGGCGACTCGACGTAGTCGATCTGCTGGCGCAGCTTGGAGTGCAGCGAGACTCGGCGCAGGTAGTCGTTGATCTCGGCCTTCTCGGCCGGACGCTCCAGGGTCAGGTGCAGCACGGCGAGCGACACGTCGGGGGTGGGGACGCGGATCGCAGATCCGGTCAGCTTACCGGCGAGCTCGGGCAGCGCCCGGGCGACGGCTTTCGCGGCGCCGGTCTCGGTGATGACCATGTTCAGCACCGCCGAGCGCCCGCGGCGGTCGCCCTTGTGGAAGTTGTCGATCAGGTTCTGGTCGTTCGTGAAGGAGTGCACCGTCTCGACGTGGCCGCGGACGATGCCGTAGGCCTCGTCGACGGCCTTGAGCACCGGGGTGATCGCGTTCGTCGTGCAGGATGCGGCGGACAGGATCCGGTCGCCGTCCTCGATCGTGCCGTGGTTGATGCCGTGCACGATGTTCTTGAGGTCGCCCTTGCCCGGCGCGGTGAGCAGCACGCGCGCGACCCCGGTGGACTCGAGATGGCGGCTGAGGCCGGCCTCGTCGCGCCAGCGGCCGGTGTTGTCGACGACGATCGCGTCGCGGATGCCGTAGGCGGTGTAGTCGATCGTGCCGGGATCGTCCGAGTAGATGACCTGGATCCTGGTGCCGTTCGCGATGAGCTGCGAGTTCTCCTCGTCGACGTCGACGGAGCCCTCGAAACGGCCGTGCACCGAGTCGCGCAGCAGCAGGGAGGCGCGCTTGACGAGGTCGTTCTCGGCGCCCTTGCGCACGACGATGGCGCGCAGCCGCAGGCCGCTGCCGCCGCCCGTGTGCGCGATGAGGATACGGGCCAGCAGGCGCCCGATGCGGCCGAAGCCGTACAGCACGACGTCGGTGGGCTCGGCGGGAGCCGACGCGCTCAGCGCCGGGGCGAGTTCGGTGCGCAGGCGCCCCACGATCTCGGCGGCGTCGCCGTGCGCGTGCTCGACGAGGCGCCCGATGTCGAGCGACGCGGCGGAGGGGGCGAGTTCGCGCAGCGCCTCGAGGACGGCGAGGGTGTCCTCCAGCGGGAGCTCGTCGTGGCCGAGGCCGGCGACGCGCTCGTGGACCTCGAGGATCTCGGTGGTCGACAGGCCGAGCAGGCGGTGCCCGTGCAGCGACGTGACCACGTCACGATCGCGGTTCAGCCCGCCGATCAGCGGGATCATCCGCTCGGCGAGTTCTTCTCTGGCCTTCCAGTCGTCGCGGCGCGCGGCGAAGTCGTTCATCAGCGTCCTTGCATGCACATGCGCCACGGGATCGATGGCGCGGGATCGGGTGGGGGCGGATCCGCCCTCATCCAGGGTAGGCGCGCGGCTCGGGCTCGCCCGACCGATCCGGGCGGCAAGAATCGGGCTTCTTTGCGCCTCGCACAAGGCGGGCACGCGCCTCCCGGCGCAGCGCCTGCACACCGCCGCGGATTCGCTTCCTCGACGGGGCGATCTATTCGTCTACACTGGTGGAATAATGAACCAGACACCGCTCGGCGACGACGCCGATCTCCTCCTGCACGGCGGACGGATCCACACCCTCGACGCGCAGGGGACGACGACCGGCGCCCTCGCCGTCCGCTCCGGCCGCATCGTCGCCCTCGGGGCCGATGCGCTCCGGATGCACGCGACCGAGACGGTCGACCTCGACGGACGCACCGCGATCCCCGGCGTCAACGACGCGCACCTGCACGCAGCCTGGCTGGGGGCGCGCTGGCCGCACCTGTTCTTCTCGGCCGCGCCCCCGTCCGAGCAGCCGACGGGCGCGCTCGTCCGCACCGCCGACGAGCGTCGCGCCGCGCTGCGGAAGGCCTGGACTCTGCTCGCCGAACTCGGCATCACGAGCTACACCGAGCCGGGCATCGGTCCGGGCGAGGATGCCGGCGAGACCGGCTGCTTCGGCACCGCGATGATGGACGCCTACCTCGCCCTGCACCGCGAGAAGGCGCAGACAACGCGCGTGACGCTCCTGCGCCTGTTCGGCACGCTGGACGGATCCGCGGAGCTCGAGGACTTCGAACGCGGCATCCGCACCCCGGTCCCTGCCACGGATCCGCACTGGCTGGCGGTGACCGGGGTGAAGATCTTCGCGGACGGGATCCCCCCGATGACGACCTCCTGGGTGAGCGAGCCGTACCCCGACGGCACCTCGGGAGAGCTGCTGCCGCAGAGCGCGGACGGGGCGCTGCACGCCTACCGGCGCATGATCGCGATCGCACTCGAGCGCGGCGAGCAGATCGCGGTGCACGCGACCGGCGACCGGTCGATCGAGGAGTTCCTGCGCGTCCTCGAGGAGCACCCCGGATCCCGCGGCACGGCACCGCACTACGTCGTGCACGCCGACCTCGCGAGCCCCGCGCAGATCGAGCGGATGCGCGCGATCGGTGCCGGCTTCGCGGTGCAGCCGCTCATCGCTGAGCACACCAGAGAGTGGGCCGGCCTGCAGCTCGGACCCGAGCGCACCGCCGCCGCCTGGCCGCTCGGCGAGATGCTCGCCTCCGGAGCACTCACCACGATCACGAGCGACGCCCCGATCGCCACGCCGGACTGGCGCATCGGACTGGACGCGTCGCTCGCCCTCCTCGGCCGCGACGACGCCGGCACCCGCGAGCAGCTGCTTCGCCGGGTGACGATCGATCCGGCCCGCCAGGACGGCGCCGCCACGTGGAAGGGCTCGCTCGAGATCGGCAAGGTCGCGGACATCACCGTGCTGGACGAGGATCCCGCCGAACCCGGCCGTCCGTTCGCCGGCATCGGCATCGCCCGCACGATCGTCGACGGC
>JAITLM010000082.1 GCA_031277885.1 Microbacterium sp. | reverse complement strand
CGTCGGCGAAGACGCGGGCGTCGGCGGCACGATCCGCGTGGGCGACGAGGTCGTCGTGGGCTGACCCGCCGCCGGATCCTCCGATCCTCCGCGGCGGCGGGCGCGGACGTCAGTCCAGGGCCGTCGCGCGCAGGATCAGCGCCGTCTCCGGATGCACGGACGGCATCACCAGGCCGACGCGCGCGAGCATCCGCCCCGTCAGCACGATGCCGTCCTTCTGCCACGGCGCCGGATTGCCGTGCAATCCGCGCAGACTGAGCGGCTCGATCTCGACCCGGTAGCGGCGCTCGTCCTCGAGGCCCGGCAGTCGGAACCGGCCCGAGCTCGCCGTCGTCGCGGCGGTGAGCGCCGTGCACAGATAGAGCGCCCTGCTCCGGTCCTCCGCGACGACGCCCTGCATCGCGAACGCAGGATCCGGCACGTCCACGCGCACCATCGTGCCGCCGTGCAACAGATCCCGTTCGCGCTTGTGGAGGGCGATCCAGTCCGCGAGCTGCGCACGCTCGTCCTCGGTCCAGCCGCGGATGTCGGCCTCGACGCCCAGATGGCCGAAGAGCGCGACGGACGCACGGAAGGACAGCGTGTGGGAGCGGCCCGTGACATGCGACGGCGCCGAGGCGATGTGCGCGCCGATGAGCTCGGGCGGGATCAGCTGCGCGGTCCACGCATTGATCCGCTGCCGCTCGAGCGGGTCGTTGTCGTCGGATCCCCAGACGCGGTCGGTGCGCTCCAGCACCCCGAGGTCCACCCGTCCGCCGCCCGAGGAGCAGGACTCGATCTCGAGCCCGGGGTGGCGCTGCTTGAGCTCGTCGACGAGCCGGTAGAACGCGGCCGTCTGGCCATGCACCCCCGGCGCGCGGCGGGGCCCGGTGCCCGCCTCGACGAGATCCCGGTTGTGATCCCACTTGAGGTAGGCGATGTCGTACTCGTCGAGGAGCGCGAGCAGGGCGTCCCGGATGTGGGCGTAGCAGTCGGGGTTCGCCAGATCGAGCACCTGCTGGTTGCGGCCCGTGAGCGGCCATTCCCCGCGGGCCGACATGATCCACTCCGGATGCGCCCGGGCGAGGGCGGAGTCGGGGTTCACCATCTCCGGCTCGACCCACAGCCCGAACTGCATGCCGAGCCCGCGCACATGATCGACGAGCGGATGCAGTCCCTGCGGCCAGACATCGGCCGACACCGTCCAGTCGCCGAGACCCGCGTGGTCGTTGCGACGCGCGCCGAACCAGCCGTCGTCGAGCACGAAGCGCTCCACGCCGACCGCCGCGGCCGCGTCGGCGAGCTCGATGAGGTCCTTCGCGTTCTGCGCGAAGTAGACCGCCTCCCAGACATTGAGCGTGACGGGGCGCACCGTGCGGGGATGCTGCGGCCGGGCGCGCATCATCCGGTGCGACTGCACCGCGAGCGCATCCAAGCCCCGCCCGTAGAACCCGTACAGCCACGGGCTCGTGTACTCCTCGCCCGGTGCGAGGCGCCCCTCGCCCGGCAGCAGCAGCTCCCCGCCGGCGAGCACCTGCCTCCCCTCGGCGACCCGCTCGACCTGGTGCACATGATTGCCGGACCAGCCGACGTGGATCCCCCAGACCTCGCCCGAGGAGAAGTTGAAGCCGTGCCGGCCCACGATCAGGGCCATCGCCGCGCCGAGCCCCGTACGCCCCCGGCGGTTCTCCCGACGGTGCGCGCCGACGCCCAGTCGACGGCGCTGCGGAACCCGCTCCACGGCCCAGCGCCCCGCGAAGTCGAGGGCTTCATCCGCCTCCAGCGGCACGGGGAGCGACGGCAGGAGCTCGTCGACCTGATACACGTCGCCGTCGGCGTTGCGCACGGCGGCGCGCATGCGGACGACCCCGGATCCGGTCAACTCGATCTCCAGCACGAGGGCGAGCCCCGCCTCGGCATCGGCGGCCTCGACGCGCACGGCTGCCGGACCCGCCGAGAGGACCCGCCCTCGCCGGCCGGCGGAAGACCCCGCCGCATCGACCCCGTCGATCGCGACGGCCGTCACCCGGAACAGCGGGGACCAGTGCGCCCCGTCCCGGGATCCGCTGATCCCCGGGGTCCCGTTCCAGCCGCGGGCGAGTTCCGGGAGCACCGATACGGGCACGACCGCGTCCACCTCGCTGCCCGCGTCCGGGAAGACCCCCGCGAGCGCGAGCGCCTCGAACGAGGCGTCGTCGAGCGGTCCGCACGGGGCGCCCCAGTGCACGACGACGGGAAGCCCCCCGTCCCGGATGTCGAGGACCAGGGCGACGCCGCCGGCCTCCAGCGCGATGCCGAGATCCACGGATCCGGCGCTCACCGCGTCACCGGCAGTCATTGACGACATGATTCCTCTTCCTGAGCGGTTCGAGTATTGTTTACGTTGCCATGCAAGGGACCAACGTGCAAAGGATCAAGGACGGCGCGCCGCGCGCCTCGATCAAGGACGTCGCCCTCCGCGCGGGGGTGTCCCCGCAGACCGTCTCGCGCGTCGCGAACGGCTACGCGCACGTGCGGCCGGAGAAGCGCGAGAAGGTGCTCGAGGCGATGCGCGAGCTCGGGTACCGGCCGAACAGCGCCGCGCGCAATCTGAAGTCGGGCCGCTTCCGCAGCCTGGGCGTCGTCGCCTTCAACATCACGACGCTCGGCAATGAGCGAACTCTGGAGGCCGTCGCCGAAGCGGGCGCCGAGGCCGGATACACGACGACGTTGATCCCGGTCGCGGATCCGACGCGCCTGAACGTCGCGGGGGCCTTCGGGCGCCTCGAGGAGCAGGCCGTCGACGGCATCATCCTCATCATGTCGGCGGAGTTCGGCTCCCCCGACGACTACGCGCTCACTGCGGGGCTGCCGCTCGTGATCGTCGACTCGACCGCGACCGCGGAGCACACGCTCGTCGACACCGACCAGGAGCAGGGCGCCCGCACGGCCATGCAGCACCTGCTCGATCTCGGGCACCGGCGCATCGCGCACGTCGCCGGCCCGCTCAAGTCCTTCTCCGCACGCCGACGTGAGGACGCGTACGCGCGCGTCTGCCAGGAGCACGCCCTCGATCCCACCGGCCGGCACCGCGGCAACTGGACCGCGGACTCCGGCTACGCGGCCGGCCGCGGGATCCTCGCCGAGCAGCCGCGTCCCACGGCGGTCTTCGCCGCGAACGACCAGATGGCCCTGGGCGTGATGCGCGCCGCGCACGAGGCCGGCCTGAGGATCCCGGAGGACCTCAGCGTGATCGGCTTCGACGACAGCGATGACAGCGGGAGCTACTGGCCGCCGCTGTCCACGATCCACCAGCACTTCGACGTCGTCGGGCAGCGCGCGACCGAGCTGCTCATCGCGATGATCGACGGGGAGCCGCTGCCCGAGAATCCGCTGATCCCGACCCGGCTGGTCGTGCGGGAGAGCACGGGCCCCGCACCCGCCACGGCGTGAGCCCACGTCAGAACTCGGTCGGGCCGAGCCGGGGCTCCGCGGCGAACCGGGCCGTGAGGCGCTCCGAGCCGCGCAGCTCGAGCACGAGGATCTCGTTCCCCTCCTCGCGCAGCACGGGTGCGGGGACGTACAGGGTCTCCTGCGGCCCCCGGGCGGAGTAGCGGCCGAGCGCGAAGCCGTTGATCCAGACCATGCCCGACCCCCAGCCGCGCACGTCGAGGTGAAGGTCGCCCGAGGGATCGGCCTCGAAGCGTCCGCCGAGAAGGACCGGTCCGCCGAGGGGGGCTCCCGTCGGCAGCGCGGTCCCCCGCGCGTCGAGCGCCTCGCGGATCTCGTCCGCCGTCAGCTCGAGAGGCGCCGCACGCCAGCCGCGCAGTTCCTCGCCGTCCAGGCGCACAGGGCCGATCAGCCCCTTGGCCTCGCCGATCCGGGGGCCGTAGTTCACGCCGCCCAGGTGCTCGATGAGGATCGAGAGCTCTCCGGCCGCGGGCAGCGCGAGCACACGGTCGTGCGCCTCGCGATCCAGGACGCCGACCGGACGCCCGTCGAGCAGCAGGTGCGCCCGATCGCGCACCTCCCCCACGGTGAGCGCACCGCCGTGCGGGATGTCGACGGAGTACCGCGAGAACCCGCGCGGAGAGCCGAGCGCCGTCGCCGCAGGGGCCGTGTCGTACGCGCCCCAGCGCTCCAGCCCGGCATCGACGAGCCCCAGGGCGCGCTCGAGCGGCGTTTCGAGGATGCGGGCCGGGACGCGCGCCGCAGGACGTTCGTCGGGCACGGGGGCGTGCGCCGCGATCACGTCGCGGAACGCCCAGTACTTCTCCGTGGGCGTGCCGTCCTCCGCGATCGGCGCGTCGTAGTCGTAGGAGGTGGCGATCGGCCGATAGACGCCCTTGTCATTGGCGCCGGCCGTGTAGCCGAAGTTGGTGCCGCCGTGCACCATGTAGATGTTCACGCTCGCCCCCGCCGCGAGGATCGCCGCCAGCTCGGCCGCGCTGTCCGCCGCGGAGGTCGTGTGGTGGGGCTCCCCCCAGCTGTCGAACCAGCCGCACCAGAACTCGGCGCACATGAGCGGGCCGGACGGCTGGTGCCGGCGCAGCGCTGCGAGGCGCTCCTCGGCGCGCGATCCGAACGAGGCGGTGCTCAGGAGCTCGGGGAGAGTTCCGTCGTCGAGCATCGCGTCGGTGGGCTGGTCGACCGTGGTCAGGGGCACCGTGATGCCGGCCGCCCTGGTCATGTCCGTGAGGGCGCGGAGATAGGCCTCGTCCGCACCGTAGGCGCCGTACTCGTTCTCGATCTGGACCAGGATCACGCTGCCGCCGCGATCGATCTGCCGCGGCCGGACGATCTCGTAGACCGCGCCCAGATAGCGCTCGACCTCGGCGAGATAGCGCGGATCCCGGGAGCGCACCGCGATCGTGCCGTCCTCGATGAGCCACTCCGGGAGTCCGCCGTTGTGCCACTCCGCGCAGATGTAGGGCCCGGGGCGGACGATGGCGTGCAGGCCCGCGGCCTGCACCAGGTCGAGGAAGCGCCCGAGATCGAGCCCGCCTGCGGCGGAGAACCCGCCCCGCTGCGGTTCGTGCGCGTTCCACGGCACGTAGGTCTCGATCGTGTTCAGCCCCATCAGACGAGCCGTGCGGATCCGGTCCTCCCACTGGTCCGGGTGGATGCGGAAGTAGTGCATCGCTCCGGAGAGCACCTGATACGGGGCGCCGTCGAGAAGGAAGTCGGTCTCGCCGATGGCGAAGGAGGGCATGAGGACTCCGGGAGCAGGTCGAGGGGTCGGAAGAAGGGGGTCGGCGGAAGGAGAGTGCAGGAGGGAGCGGATCCGGCCCGCGAGAACGATGCGGGCCGGATCCGCCGGTGTCACTTGTTGACCTGGAAACCCTGCTGGTTGCCGTAGTCGACGAGCGTCTTCTGCCACTCCACGAGGCCCGCGTTCAGATCGCCCTTGGCGCCGATCTGCTTGCCGACCGAGTCGCCGAAGACGTTGTTCGCGTAGCCCTGGTAGGGCAGGTACTGCCAGCCCGACATCACCGACTTGGCGGAGGCGGCGCCCACGAGGTTCGCCTTCTCATCGCCGTAGGCCTTGAACGTCGCGTCGGCCCATGCCGGGTCGTCGAAGGTCTTGACCGTGGACGGGAAGCCGCCCTTGTTGATCAGGTCGCGGCCCTTGCCCTCGGTCATCCACTGCAGGACGCCCGCGGCGAGCGCCTTGTTCTTGCTCTGCGCGGTGACGCTCAGGCCGCTGCCGCCGTTCTCGGCGGAGCCGGGGGTGCCGT
Organism: Microbacterium sp.; assembly: GCA_031277885.1. Taxonomy (GTDB): domain Bacteria; phylum Actinomycetota; class Actinomycetes; order Actinomycetales; family Microbacteriaceae; genus Microbacterium. The sequence continues at coordinate 8,522 of JAITLM010000082.1, read as the reverse complement.
CCCAGGTCGGCATCGGAGCGACCTGCCACTTGCCCGCACCGTGGTCGTCCATGCCGCCGATCATCCAGGAGCCCATCATCAGGCTCGCGAGCTTGTCCTGGTTCAGCGCCTTGTTCCACTCGTCCGACCAGGTGGACAGCGGGGAGAGCTCGCCGCGCTGCAGCAGTCCGCCCCACATGTCGGCGAACTTCTTGCTGCCCTCGTCCTGCAGGTCGATCGTGACCTTCTCACCGTCCACGGTGAAGGGGTGACCGCCCGAGGCCCAGATCATGCTCGTGAAGAACCCGGCGTCGCCGCCGTTGGCGATGTACGCGTTCGGGTCCTTGGCGTGGATCGCCGCGCTGTCCTTGACGAAGTCGTCCCAGGTCTTGGGCGCCTCGGTGATGCCGGCGGCCGCGTAGAGGTCCTTGTTGTAGATGAACACCATGGGGCCGGAGTCCATCGGGATGCCCACGAGCTTGCCGTTCACGTTGACCGCGTTCCAGGTCGACGCGGTGAACTGGTCCTTGTAGCCGTCGAAGCCGAACGAGGTCATGTCGGCGAGAGCGCCGGCCATGGTCAGCTGCGGCATGGTCTGGTACTCGACGGGCACGATGTCGGGAGCGCCGGAGCCGGCCTTCACGGCGTTCTGCAGCTTGGTCACGGCCGCGTCGGGATTGTCGAGCTTCACGACCTTGATGGTGACCTTCGGGTTCTCCTTCATGAAGGCGTCCGCCTGCTCCTGGGTGGAGTCGCTCCACGTCCACCAGGTGAGTTCGCCGCCCTTGTCGAGCGCGGCCTTGATGTCGCTCTTGGATCCGCCCGAGGCGGCGTCGCTGCCGCTCTGGCACCCGGCGAGGGCGCCGATCATGAGCGAGGTGGCGCCGACGACGACGGCGGCGCGCATCCAGATGTTCTTCTTCACTGCGGGTTCCTTTCGGGAGGGTGATGCAGAGGTGTCTTGCGGGATCGGTGGGAGAGGGGGAAGGAACGAACGTGAGCGTCTATTTGACGGCGCCGGTCGCGAGGCCGGACTGCCAGTAGCGCTGCAGGTAGAGGAAGGCCGCGGAGATCGGCAGTACGGTCAGCAGGGATCCGGTGATGACCAGCTGCGGGATCGGCTGCGTGCCGATCGACGCCGAGGCGGACGCCCACTGGCTGAGCCCGACGGTGAGCGGGTACCACTCCGGGCTGGAGAGCATGATGAGCGGCAGGAAGTAGTTGTTCCAGGTGGCGACGACGGCGAACATCAGCACCGTGATGAAGGCCGGGGCGAGCTGGCGCAGCGAGATGGAGAAGAAGATCCGCAGCTCGCCGGCCCCGTCCAGGCGCGCGGCCTCGATGAGCTCGTCGGGGATCGCCTCGGCCGCGTAGACCCACACCAGGTACAGGCCGAACGCGCTCACGAGCGAGGGGACGATGACCGCGACGGGCGTGTTGGTGAGACCCAGCTTGCTGAACAGCAGGAACTGCGGCACCGCGAGCACGGATCCGGGGATCGCGAGCGCCCCCAGGATGATCGCGAACACCGCGCGTCGCCCGGGGAACCGGTACTTCGCGAGGCCGTAGCCCGCGAGCGTGGCGAGGAGCGTGGCGCCGCCCGCACCCACCACGACATAGAGCACCGTGTTGAGGAACCAGCGCAGGAAGACCCCGTCGCTGTAGCTGAAGACGTCTGCGATGTTCGTGAACAGCGAGAAGTTCGGTCCGAACCACAGCCCCGACGTGTCGTACAGGTCCTGACGGGACTTCGTGGAGTTCACGACGAGCCAGAACAGCGGACCCAGGCTGTAGATCAGCATCAGGGTCATCACGATCATCAGGGTGATCGAGGTGCGGGTGCGCCGCGCCGGGCGGCGGGCGCCGCGGCGGGACGGGCGGCTCTGGATCCGGCCGCTCGCGAGGCGGCTCGGGCGCCGTCCGGTGACGACGGCTTCGGTGTTCAGCTGCTCCGCGCTGTTCGAGACGACGACGCTCATCACTTCTGCTCCTTCGAGCCCATGGACTGCGCGAAGAACGCGATGATCATGGTGATCACGCCGGAGATGATCGCGATCGCGGCCGCATAGTTGAACTGGGATCCGGCGAACGACAGGTTGAACGCGTACATGTTCGGCGTGAAGTAACTGGAGATCGCGTTCGGGGCGATCTTCTGCAGCACCGCGGGCTCGTTGAAGAGCTGGAAGCTGCCGATGATGGAGAAGATCGTCGCCACGACGATCGCACCGCGGATGGCGGGGAGCTTGATGCTGAAGACCGTGCGCAGGGCACCCGCCCCGTCGATCTCCGCGGCCTCGTACTGCTCCTGCGGCACCGCCTGCAGCGCCGAGAAGAAGATCAGCATGTTGTAGCCCACGAACTCCCAGGTCACGATGTTGCCGATCGCGGGCAGGATGAAGCTCTCCGAGAGGGGCGAGGGCACGATGTCGCCCAGCCAGCGGTTGAGGTCGGCCACGAGTCCGAACTGATCGCCGTACATGTAGCCCCAGATCATGACGGCCACGACACCCGGCACGGCATAGGGGAGGAAGATGCTCAGCCGGTACAGCGGCACGAACCGCAGCCGCGCGCTGTCGAGGGCGAGCGCCGCGACGAGTGCGAGGGCCAGCATGATCGGCACCTGCACGCACAGGAACAGGACCACGCGCCCCGTCGCGTCCCAGAACTTCGGATCCACGAGCGCGGTCGCGTAGTTCTCCAGTCCGACGAAGCGCGTGCCGCCGATCAGGGAGTCGCGGAACAGGCTGAGATAGATCGCGTAGAGCAGCGGTGCGATGAGCACCAGCGCGAACACGAGCATGAAGGGACCGACGAACCACCACCCCGCCCAGGACCGGCGGGAGCGTCGGAGCCGCGTCATCGCGATCGACATCCGTGTCTCACTTCCTCGTGATTGTTTGCGTTATCAATTCACTATAGGCACACTATGGTTACGTAAACAACTCACGATTCCGCAACGGTCGTGTTTACGTCGCCAAGCCGCTTCCGGCCTGACCCGCGGGTGGGCCGGAAGCGACGGCGAGGCCGCATCCGATGGAGAGAGAACGAAGGAGTTTGATCCATGCAACGACGACGATGGACGAGGCTGATCACGGCGCTCGGTGCCGGCGCGCTGGCCGCAGGGCTGCTCGCACCCGCCCCCGCGGCCGCGCAGACGCGCCCCGCACTCATCCCGGCCCTCACCGGCGCCGAACTCGCCGGATCCTGGGCGGCGCCCCTGAGCACCCGAGGACGATACGTCGTCGACGCTGACGGCGACCGCTTCAAGCTGATGTCCGCGAACTGGGACGGCGCACAGGGGCACTGGAACGGGAGCGGATCCAAGGACGATCCCGCCACGCACAACAGCGGGGACAGCTACGACATCCCCATGGGGCTCGACCGGGTCGCGCTGCCGTCCCTGCTCAGCGACTTCCACGGTCTCGGGATCAACAGCATCCGCCTGCCCTTCTCGAACGAGATGCTCGGCATGACAGCCCCCGTACCGGATGCGGCCGTCGCCGCGAACCCGCAGCTGCGGGGGAAGACGCCGCTCCAGGTGTTCGACGCCGTGATCGCAGCGCTCACCGCCGACGGGTTCGCGGTGATCCTGAACAACCACACCACGACGTCGCGCTGGTGCTGCAGCCATGACGACGGCAACACCAAGTGGTACAGCAGCCAGACGACCGAGAAGTGGATCTCGGACTGGGTCTCGCTCACCGAGCGGTACCGGACGAACCCGCGGGTCGTCGGCATGGATCTGCGCAACGAGGTGCGCCGCGACCTGATGGACGATGCGAACTGGGGCGGCGGCGACGGCAACGACCTCTACAAGGCGTATCAGCAGGCGGCGATCGCGATCCAGCGCGCGAACCCCGACGTCCTGGTGATCATGGAGGGCATCAACTGGCAGGGCGTGCCGCTGGACGGCGTGTACCACGACCGGCCCATGCTGAGGCCGGTCGCCAACATCTCCACCACGATCCTGCGCCCCGACAAGCTCGTCTACGCGGCGCATGTCTACGGATTCACCGGCCCCCAGCACACCGGGGCGACGGGCCTGGGCGAGACGCACGACCTGCGGTACCGCGACATGACGGCGACGCAGCTCGCGGACGCGGTGCGCCAGGAGGCCCTGTTCATCACGACGCCGGGTCAGCACTACACCGCCCCGGTGTGGATGAGCGAGTTCGGCACCCGCGGCGCCGGTCAGACCGATCAGAAGGAGATCTCCTGGTGGAACAGCTTCACCGATCTCCTGGTCGCGAACGACACCGACTTCGCCGCCTGGCCGCTGGTCACCCAGGCCGATGCGTCAGGGGCGTTCGCCGACACCTTCGCGCTCCTCGGCTATCGTCCGGACGGCAGCCGGATCAGCATCGCCGACGACTGGCGGTACGCCGGCTGGCAGAAGCTCGTGACGAACGCCGGCAGGACAGGGCAGGTGCCCGTCGAGACGCGCTGGAACATGCTCGGCAGCAACAGCTACCTCCCCGACACGAACGCCTCCGCCCTGATGCAGACCCGGCCCGATTGGGACTCCGGGCAGTGGAAGGGCGTCTGCCCCGACACCGAACGCCTGCAGGGGGTGTCGCGCAGCATCAACCGCGGGCTGTGCACCGATGCCGCGCAGCCCGGCCTCACGGCCGAGCGCACTGTCGTCTCGAACGAGGCGAACGTGCAGCAGGACTGGGCCGGCGGTTACAGCAAACTGCAGTGCGCACCGGGGCAGATGGCCGTCGGCTTCAGCCTGACGATCGGAACGACCAATCGCTGGGCCGCCTCGAAGCTGCTGTGCGCGCCGAGCACGAGTGCGCTCCCGACGAGCCAGGGACGCACGCTCTGGTTCGATCAGGGCGACAATCGCCCCGCGAGCGGCGGATCCACCGCGAGCGACTGGGCTCCGGGGCACTTCAAGGGGCAGTGCGCCGATGGCGAGTACATCGCCGGAATCGCCTACACCTATCAGCGCCTCCAGGGCGGCGTGCCGAGCGCGCTGCTCTGCAAGCCCCTGCAGTGACCACCGTGCGGGCGGCGGTCCTCGCCGCCCGCACGATCCGCCCGCACCGCGCACGACCGCACCCGCACGACCGCAGAAGGAACCCCCGTGATCGACACGATCCATGTCGTCTTCAAGACCCACCTCGACATCGGCTTCACCGCCCTCGCCCGCGACGTGGTCGACGGCTACGTCGAGCAGTACCTCCCCCGGGCGATCGACCTGGCCGTGGAGCTCGAACGCCGCGACGGACCCGCCAGCTTCGTCTGGACGACCGGATCCTGGCTCATCAACCACGTGCTGCGCCACGGATCGCCGGATCAGCGCGAGCGACTCGACGCCGCCCTGCGCGCGCGGCGGATCCGCTGGCACGGCCTGCCGCTCACGACGCACACCGAGCTCATGGATCCCTCCCTCGCGGCCTTCGCCGCATCGCTGTCGCGAGGGCTCGACGCGCGCTACGGCCGCCGCACGATCGCTGCGAAGATGACCGACGTGCCGGGGCACACGATCGGACTCGTGCCGGTGCTGGCCGAGGCCGGGATCGAGTATCTCCACCTCGGGGTGAACGGCGCCTCGGCGGTGCCCGAGGTGCCGGAGTTCTTCGTATGGCGCGCTCCCGGCGGCGCGGAGGTCGTCGTGAACTACGCGCGCTCCTACGGCTCGGAGGGCCTCGACCTCGCCGTCGTGCCCGGCGGCTCCGATGCGCTGCACCTCGCGCACACCGGGGACAACAACGGACCTCCGTCCGCGGCCGAGGTCGAGGAGCTGTTCGCCGCTCTCGCCGCCGCGCATCCCGGAGCGCGGATCGTCGCTTCGGGCCTGGACGACTTCGCGAGTGCGCTGCTCGCGCACCGTGATGCGCTGCCCGTGCTGACCGAGGAGATCGGCGACACCTGGATCCACGGCGCGGGCGCGGATCCCCTGCTCACCGCCGGCCTGGGCGTGCTGCAGCGGCTGCGGACGGCGTGGCTGCGGGACGGGGCTCTTGATCCCTCATCGGCCGAGCATCACGATCTCGGCGTCGCGCTCCTGCGCATCGTCGAGCACACCTGGGGCGAGGACCTGAAGACCTACCTCCCGGACTACGTGAACTACGCGAAGGCCGACTTCGCGGCGGCCCGCTCACGGGATGTCGTGGATCCCTCGGCGAACCCCGCGGACACCCGCGTCTACGACTGGGCGTGGGCGGAGCATCCGGCGCCGCACCCGCTGACGTACTCCGGGTTCGAGGCGTCCTGGGCCGAGCAGCGCGCGCATCTCAAGACCGCGCTCGCCGCCCTGTCCCCCGAGCGGGCCGCCGAGGCCCGCGCCGCGCTGGCGGAGCTGCGCCCGGCCGCCGGCTCTGACGTCGCACCAACCGTGTCCCACTTTCGGCCCCACCATGTCCCCATTCCGGCGGCAGAACAGACCCGGGAAGAGCCAGAAGTGGGACGCGGTAGTTTCATGGTCGGCGAGGAGGTGACGCTCGGACGGTTCGCCGTGCGGTTCGGCGCGGATGGGGCCATCGTCGGACTGCGCGACGAGCGCGGCGCCGTGTGGGCCGACGCCGAGCACACTCTCGGTTCGTTCCGGCATCAGACCTTCGACGAGCGGGACGAGCAGCGCTGGCTGCAGCAGTACTGCCGCGACCTCGCGCACACGGGCGTCTGGGCGATCCCCGACCAGGCGAGCCCCGGGCTCGCGATCGCGGAGACGCTGCCCGCCCGCGTCACCGTCCCCGAGGTTCAGAACCTGCGCACCGGCGCGGGTGACGACGGCGCCGACACCGCGATCGTCGAGCTGACTCTCCCGGAGGAGCTCGTCGCCGAGACGGGCGCTCCGGCGCGGATCATGGTCGAGTACCTGTTCCCTCAGGGCCCGGGGCCGATCCGGATCGTGCTCGACGTGTGCGGGCGCGAGGCGTCCCGCCTGCCGGAGGCGAGCTGGTTCGGCTTCCGGCCGGCCCCCGGCGACACGGCGGCCGACGGCGAGTGGACGCTGCAGAAGCTCGGCGTCGCGATCGACCCGCGCCGCGTGGTGAGCCGCGGCAACCGCACGCTGCACGCGGCGACGAGCGCGGACCGCGCCGGGACGCGTCCGGTACGCATCCGCACGCTCGACGCCCCGCTGATCGCGGTCGGATCCCCTGCCCTGCTGCGCTTCGAGGACGCGCTGCCGGATCCCGCCGACGGCTTCGCCGTCAACCTGCACAACAATGTGTGGGGGACGAACTTCCGTATGTGGTTCGATGACGACCTGCGCTATCGGTTCGAGCTGGACCTCGGCAGCGCCTCCGCCCCCGACGAGGAGACCCGATGACCGAATCACGTCCGAGCGCCGCCGACGAGCCTCTCGTGACGAGCCCGCTCGTGATCATGGCGCTGCGCCCCGACGGCTTCGAGGCGGTGTGGGCGGTCTCGCGCCTGGCCAGGGGAACGCTCGAGTGGCGCACCGGCGATGCGCGCGGTGAAGCCAGGATGGACGCGTTCGGCATGACACCGCAGAGCGAGCGCGTCCTGCGCGTGCGGGCAGACGGCCTTCCCGCCGGCGCCGAGGTGCAGGTGCGCGCGGTGACGGTCGCGGTCGCGCACCCCGGGGCGCGGCATGCGAGCGCATGGAAGAGCGTGCGCCTGCCGGACGGATCCGCCGAGAGCGCGAGGATCGCCGTCTGGAATGACACCCACCAGCACGACGACACGATCCGCGCCCTCGACGATCAGACGCCGCCTGTCAACCTGCTGGTGTGGAACGGCGACCTCTGCAACGACTGGACCACGCCAGACCGGTTCGCGGACACCGTGCTCGCGCCGGCGCAGCGCGACATCAGTGCGGACCGGCCCCTCGAGGTGCTGATCGGGAACCACGACGTGCGCGGCGACTGGGCGTTCCGGCTGCAGGAGTACGTCGCGACCCGCGATGCGCGGCCCTTCTCCGCCGCACGGATCGGCCCCGTGGCCTGCATCTTCCTGCACACCGGCGAGGACAAGCCCGATGCGCACCCGACGTTCCGCGGCCGGGTCGCGTTCGAGCCGCTGCGCGCCGAGCAGGCGCAGTGGCTGCGGGAGGCGACGGCGCGGCCCGAGATCCGCGACGCACCGTACCGGCTCGTGTTCTGCCACATCCCGCTGCGCTGGGTCGACGAGACCCCGGCGGACTACGACGACGAGGGCTACGACTGGTTCAGCCGGATGAGCCGCGATGCCTGGCACGACGCTCTGGCCGCCTGGGGCGCGCAGCTCATCGTCTCCGGCCACACGCACGAGCCCGCTCTGATCCCGGCCGACCGGGAGTTCCCCTACGCGCAGGTCGTCGCCGGCGGCCCCGACCTCGACGCGTCCTCCGCAGAGGCGGCGACCTGGATCGACATCCAGGCGGATCGGGGATCCCTGCGGCTCACGATGCGCACGCTCGACGGCGCGGTGCGCTTCGCCGAGACGCTCGCGCCGCTCTGAGGGCGTCCGGGGTGCGCCTACCGGCGCCTTACCAGCGTCGGCCGTTGCGGCGCTCCCACGCGGCCTCGACCGTGCGCGGGCGCCCGACGACGACGCCCGCGGGGATCGACAGCACGAGCATGATCGCG
>JAITLM010000043.1 GCA_031277885.1 Microbacterium sp. | reverse complement strand
CTGGTGCTCGTCATCCTGGTGCGCGAGTGGGGCATCACGGTGCACCGCTTCATGATCGTCAAGGAGCATGTCGTCGCTGCGGCATGGATGGGCAAGATCAAGACCACCGTGCAGGCCGTGGCGCTGTCCTGGGCACTGCTGCCGCTGCACGTCTGGATCGGAATGCCGGTGTGGTCCATCACGACCACGGTCCTGATGGTGATCGCGCTCATCCTGACGATCCTGAGCGGCATCGACTACGTGGTCGCGCAGGTGCGAGGCTCCCGCGCGGAGCGCGGCGCGGCCTCCTGATGTCCGCGGAGTCGTATCGCCTCGCGGCCGCCGTGCTCGATGCGCTGCGCGAGCGCGGGATGACGCTGGCCGTCGCGGAGTCGCTCACGGGCGGTGCGCTCTCGGCAGCGCTCGTGGAGATCCCCGGCGCCTCCGACGTGCTCAACGGAGCCGTGGTCGCCTACGCGACGCCGATCAAGGCCTCTGTGCTGGGAGTGGATCCGCTCCGTCTCGCGGAATACGGTCCCGTGGACCCGGAGGTCGCGCGGCAGATGGCCGCGGGCGCCCGTCATGCTCTGGCCGTGGACGGTCGCCCGGCCGTGGTCGGCGTCGCCACGACCGGCGTCGCCGGTCCCACCCCGCAGGGCGGGCAGCCGGTCGGCAGAGTGCACATCGGGGTGAGCGTCGCGGAGCGGTCGATCAGCCGCGCGTTCCTGTTCGACGGCGACCGCTCGGCCATCCGGTCCGCCGCGGTCGTGGCGGCTCTCGCCCTTGTCTTCGAGGCGGTGACGGGCGGGGAGATCGACCCCGGCGCGCCCGGGTCCGATGAGCGGGAATAGAGTGCTTCTCGACGAAGTTGAGTCGGGTGTGCTCACATTCAATGCACAGGACGAAATACTAGTGTCGATCCCGAGAGGTCGGGTTAGACTGACCATCCGATCCGGCGCTTGGGGCCGGGCGATGGGGGAGAGGAGGTCCCGATGATTCTCGTACGACAGGAGATCGGTGACGTGCTGCGGGACTTCCGTCTGCAGAAGGGCCGCACGCTCCGCCAGGTCGCAGGCAAGGCGTCTGTCGCGCTCGGGTACCTCAGCGAGGTCGAGCGCGGGCAGAAGGAGGCATCCAGCGAGATCCTCGCCTCGGTCGCCGAGGCGCTCGATGTCCCCATCTCGACCATCATGCGCGAGGTCGGCGATCGTATCGCCGTCCTCGAGGGCATGCAGGTCATCCCTGACGTCGTTCCCGACGAGCTCGTGGCCTCGGTCGAGTCCGAGCTGTCGCTGCGCTGACGGGATGCGGCGCAGCGAGTTCCTCCGTGCGGTCGATGCGGAGTTCGGGGCGCGCGGCGGCTCCCTCGTCGCGGACCTCGTCCTGAGCGCTGTCGGCGGGCGCACGGCCGCGCAGGCGATGGAGGCCGGCGTGCCGCCGCGGGACGTGTGGCTGGCGCTGTGCGCCGAGACGGACGTGCCCGAATCGCATCGCTACGGCGCGGGCCGGCTGGAGCCCCGGCGGCGCTGAATCCGGCCGGATCCGATCGCGCGGTGTTCGATCGGATCATCCTTCCCTTCGGCGTGTCGTCGAAGACATGTTCGAGATGCGCGTATCGTCCTGCACAGATGATTTCGTGATCGGGATCTGCACGACTTGCGGGAACGCCGGCTGAATGTCGGAGGCCCCGCCTAGCGTGTTCGACATGACCACGAGGTCATACGCCTTGTCGGAGAGCTCGCCCCAGCCGGGGCAGCCGCGACAGCCTACAGGCGGCAGTTCACGAGCACGAAGGAGCACGTCATGCCCTCTCCCGCAGACCGCGAGAAGTCCCTCGAGACCGCACTCGCCCAGATCGACAAGCAGTTCGGAAAGGGCTCGGTCATGCGCCTGGGCAGCGACGAGCGTGCTCCTGTCGCCGTCATCCCCACCGGATCCATCGCGCTCGACGTCGCACTCGGCGTCGGAGGACTGCCGCGCGGCCGCATCGTCGAGATCTACGGCCCGGAGTCCTCGGGTAAGACCACGCTGACCCTGCACGCGATCGCGAATGCGCAGCGCGCCGGCGGCATCGCCGCCTTCGTCGACGCGGAGCACGCCCTCGACCCCGAGTACGCCAAGAAGCTCGGCGTCGACATCGACGCGCTGCTCGTGTCGCAGCCCGACACCGGTGAGCAGGCGCTCGAGATCGCCGACATGCTCGTCCGCTCCGGTGCCATCGACCTCATCGTCATCGACTCCGTGGCCGCTCTCGTGCCGCGCGCGGAGATCGAGGGCGAGATGGGCGACTCGCACGTCGGCCTCCAGGCGCGACTGATGTCGCAGGCGCTGCGCAAGCTCACGGGTGGTCTGAACCAGACCAACACGACGATGATCTTCATCAACCAGCTGCGCGAGAAGATCGGCGTGTTCTTCGGCTCGCCGGAGACCACCGCCGGCGGTAAGGCGCTGAAGTTCTACGCGTCGGTCCGCCTCGACATCCGTCGTATCGAAACGCTGAAGGACGGCACGGAGGCGGTCGGAAACCGCACCAGGGTCAAGGTCGTGAAGAACAAGATGGCGCCGCCGTTCAAGCAGGCCGAGTTCGACATCCTCTACGGTGTCGGCATCTCCCGCGAGGGCAGCCTCATCGACTTCGGTGTCGACCACGGCATCGTGAAGAAGTCGGGCGCCTGGTACACCTACGACGGCGACCAGCTCGGCCAGGGCAAGGAGAACGCGCGCAACTTCCTGCTCAAGAACCCCGACATCGCGGAGACGATCGAGACGCAGATCAAGCAGAAGCTCGGCATCGGCGGTGCCGCGGTTCCTGCGGCGGCGGCCGACGAGCTCGCGCAGCGGCGTCCGGCCTGACCCGTGCTGCGATGACGCTCAGCGACCGGAGTGAGCCGTGAGCGATGAGAGGGGCGGGGCATCGTCCGAGGACGATCGCCTCGCCCCCGTGATCCCGCTGTTCGGAGGGCGCGGCGCGAACGCCGACGGCGAGCGGCCGCGCCCCTCGGGCGTGGTGCCCGTCGCGTCGTCCACGGAGGCGGAGTGGCGCTCGACCTGGGCTGCGGAGTCCGCCGCCGAACGACGCGGGCCGAGTTCCCGCCATCCCGCCGCCGCAGCGCTGGCGCCGGAGGCCCAGACCTCTGGCCCGGCGGTATCCCCGCCGGCCCGTCGCGGGTTGCGCGCCGTCGGTCGTCACGGCGGGGACGATGCCTCCGCGCCCGAGGACCCGATCGCAGACGCGAGCGAGCTGCTGGTCCGCAAGCTCCGCTCCAAGCAGCTGTCCAGCGCGGAGGCGCGCGATGTCCTGCGCGAGAGCGGCCTCTCTTCGGAGGACCGCGATCTCGTCGTCGAGCAGTTCGAACAGCGCGGGTATCTCGACGATGTCTCGCTGGCCGGGCTCCTGGTGACCTCGGGGTCCGAGCGCAAGGGGCAGGGACGCGTGGCGATCGCTCGCACGCTCAGCCAGCGCGGCATTCCACGCCAGATCGCCGACGAGGCGCTGTCCGTCCTCGACGACGACGACGCCGAGCGGGCACTGGACTATGCGCGGTCCAAGGTCGCCGGTCTGCGTCGCCACGACGAGGACACCGCGATCCGGCGTCTCGTCGGGCAGCTGTCCCGCCGCGGATACGGAGGCAGCGTGGCACTGACCGCTGCACGCACGGCCTGGCGCGAGACGCAGCGCGGGTCCGGCATCGGAAGGGTGCGGTTCGAGGAGAGCTGAACCCGGAGGGCAGGCTTCCGCGCCGAGACGGAACCGGCGCGAGGGAGCGGGGCCTTTTCCCGCCAGGCGAAAGTAGAATGGCAGGCACTATGACCATTCCCCTCTCTGAGCCCACGCTCATCGCGCCCTCCGCCGCGGCGCTCGATGAGGCCGGGCAGCGGCGCACGTACGAGGTGCGCACCTTCGGATGCCAGATGAACGTGCACGACTCCGAGCGTCTGTCGGGCTCGCTGGAGAGTGCCGGCTACGTCCGCGCCGCCGCGGACGATGAGGCCGACATCGTCATCATCAACACGTGCGCGGTGCGTGACAACGCCGCCGGAAAGCTGTACGGCACTCTCGGGCACCTGAAGAGCCGCAAGGACAAGCACGCCGGGATGCAGATCGCCGTGGGCGGCTGCCTGGCGCAGATGGACAAGCAGGCTGTGCTCGACAAGGCGCCCTGGGTCGACGTGGTCTTCGGCACCCACAACATGGGGTCCCTGCCCGGTCTGCTCGAGCGCGCCCGGCACAACGGCGAGGCCGAGCTCGAGATCCTGGAAGCACTCGAGGTCTTCCCCTCCACGCTGCCGACTCGACGCGATTCGGCGCACAGCGGCTGGGTGTCGATCTCGGTGGGATGCAACAACACCTGCACGTTCTGCATCGTCCCCAGCCTCCGCGGCAAGGAGAAGGACCGCCGCCCTGGCGACATCCTGAACGAGATCCGGCTGCTCGTCGAGGACGGCGCGATCGAGGTCACGCTGCTCGGCCAGAACGTGAACTCCTACGGCGTCGAGTTCGGCGACCGCCAGGCGTTCGGCAAGCTGCTGCGCGCGGCCGGGGAGATCGAGGGCCTCGAGCGGATCCGCTTCACGAGCCCGCACCCGGCGGCCTTCACCGACGACGTCATCGACGCCATGGCGGAGACGCCCAACGTCATGCCGCAGCTGCACATGCCGCTGCAGTCGGGCAGTGACCGGATCCTGCGCGCGATGCGCCGCTCCTACCGCAGCGAGAAGTTCTTGGGCATCCTCGACCGCGTGCGGGCGAAGATCCCGAACGCCGCGATCTCCACCGACATCATCGTGGGCTTCCCCGGCGAGACGGAGGAGGACTTCGAGGACACGATGCGCGTCGTGGAGCAGGCGCGCTTCGCGAGCGCCTTCACCTTCCAGTACTCGATCCGCGAGGGCACGCCCGCCGCGACCATGGAGGATCAGGTCCCGAAGGAGATCGTGCAGGCGCGCTACGAGCGTCTCATCGCGCTGCAGGAGCGCATCTCGCTCGAGGAGAACCAGAAGCAGGTCGGCCGCGAGGTCGAGGTCCTGGTCTCCGTCGGCGAGGGCAAGAAGGACGCCGAGACGCACCGGCTCACCGGTCGCGCCCAGGACAACCGGCTCGTGCACTTCGAACTGCCGGAGGGGTCCGACCGGCCCCGCCCGGGCGACGTGGTGACCGTGACCATCACCCACGGTGCGCCGTTCCACCTGCTCGCGGATGCGCCGGACGGCGCCCCGCTGCGGATCCGTCGCACGCGCGGCGGCGACGCCTGGGACCGGGCGCAGTCCGAGTCCTGCGCGGTCCCGGCCGCTCCTGCCGCGGACGGGAAGCCGCGCGCGGTGTCGCTGGGACTTCCGACGCTCCGCGTCGGAGTGTGAGCGCGCCGGGCGACGTGCCGGTCCCCGAGCCGGGCCCACGCGCCTCAGAGGCTCCGGACGGCGCGGAGCGCGAACGTCCCGACGGCGCCGGCCCGCGGTTGTGGGCGATCGTGGGGGCGACGGGCACGGGCAAGAGCGACCTCTCACTCGACCTCGCGCAGGCGCTGGCCGCGCGCGGACGTCGTGCGGAGGTCGTGAACGCGGATGCCATGCAGCTCTATCGCGGCATGGACATCGGCACCGCCAAGCTCGCCGTCTCGGAGCGGCGAGGGATTCCGCATCACCTCTTCGACGAGCTCGACGTGACCGAGGACGCGGCGGTCGCCTGGTATCAGCCGCACGCGCGCGCCGCGATCGGACGCATCCACGCCGGCGGCGCGGACGCGATCCTCGTGGGCGGATCCGGCCTCTACGTCTCGAGCGTGCTGTACGACTTCCGCTTCCCGCCCAGGGACGACGCGCTGCGCGCGCGTCTCGAAGCGGAACTCGAGCACGACGGTCCAGGCCCCCTGCTCGCGCGCCTGCAGCAGCAGGATCCGGAGACCGCCGCACGGATAGACCCGAAGAACGGCCGTCGCATCGTGCGGGCGCTCGAGGTGCTCGCACTGGGCGAGCGCACGCACGGTGCCGCGCTGCCCGAGCAGCCCGTGCCGTGGCATCCCCGCACGCGCGTGCTGGCGCTGGGCGTCGAACGCGCGACGCTGGTCGAAAGGCTCGACCGTCGGGTGGAGCGCATGTGGGAGCAGGGGATGCTCGCCGAAGTCGACCGACTGCGCGCCGAGGGGCTCGAGCAGGGCACGACGGCGCGCCGCGCGATCGGCTACGCGCAGGCGCTCTCGCAGCTGACCGGTGCGCTCACGCAGGACGAGGCGATCGCCGAGACGCAGGCGCTGACGCGACGGTACGCGCGACGCCAGGTGTCGTGGTTCCGCCGGTACGCCGAGGCGGAATGGATCGACGCGCTGGCGCCGATCGACGCGGAGAGCATCGTGGAGGACAGCGCATGACCACCGGAATCGCGATCAGGGCCTTCGAACGGGACGACACCGACGCGGTCGTCGCCCTCTGGGAGGACGCGGGCCTGACCCGGCCGTGGAACGATCCTCGCGCCGACATCGAACGCAAGCTGGCGGTCCAGCCGGAACTCTTCCTCGTCGCAGAGGAGCGCACGCCGGATCCGACGGTCGACGGAACCGGCGCTCGCATCGTCGGCTCCGTGATGGCGGGCTACGACGGGCACCGCGGATGGCTGTACTACCTCGCCAGCGCCTCGGATCGGCGCGGAGCCGGGATCGGACGCGCTCTCGTCGCCGAGGCCGAGCGGCTCCTGCTCGCCATGGGCTGCCCCAAGGTCCAGCTCATGGTGCGGGTCGGGAACGAGCAGGTTCTCGGTTTCTACGACGCGCTCGGCTACGAGCGCTTCGAGGTCGGCAACACCGGCAAGCGGCTCATCCACGACGTCTGATCGCCCGCTCGCCACGGGCGGCGGCCGGTCGTCCTGTGCCTCAGCGTCCCTCCTGGACGAGGTGGATCTCGTCCGCGACGAGACCGTGCGCCTCGCGGTGCACGGTGTTGGCGGCCTCCGCGTCCGGTGCATCGACGAGGCAGAAGATCTTCCCTCCGTCCTCATCGACCCAGTAGCGCAGGTACTGCACATCGTGCTGATCCTGTATCGCGAGGTCGGCAGCGTGCGCCGCGGCGACATCGTCCAGGGTGACGGGGCCGTCGAGCCGGTGGACATCCATGTAGAGCGCCATCATCTGATCCCTTCCTGCGGGGGCGAAGAGCCCCTCCCACCGCATTCCACTCCTCGGTGATCGGGTGCGCATCCGGGTCAGCACCCGATTCCGGTCCGGTGCGGTTCTGCTCTGAGCGGATCCGGTCGCGCCCGCGGAAGCCGCGTGCCTAGCATGGCGCCATGACCGCGATCCCTGATCCGCTCCGCACCGAGCCCGCCCCCGCGCACGGGCCCCGGAAAGCCCCCGGCGCCGAACCCGAGCGCCTCTGGCGCTCCGTCGTGGGCGAGCTGCTGCGCGATGCCCGCACGGATCGCGGGGAGACGCTCGCGGAGACCGCGCAGCGCGCGGGCGTCTCCCCGCAGTACCTGTCGGAGATGGAGCGCGGGCGCAAGGAGGCGTCGAGCGAGATGCTCGCCGCGGTCTCAGGCGCGCTCGATCTCACGCTGCTCGATCTCACCCTCGGTGTCGCCGAGCGGATCACGATCGGTGCGGCGGCGCCGGTCCGCCCGTCCGCGCAGCCGGCGCGCGCCGCTTACGCGCTGGCCGCCTGAGCGCGTCCGGCTTCGACGGCCGGTGCGCCCGGCGCCGGCGGAGCCTGGGTGACGACCTGGTCCACGAGCCCGTACTCGCGCGCGCCCTCCGCGGTGAGCACGAGATCCCGGTCCGTGTCGCGGCGCAGCCGCTCGGCGTCCTGGCCGGTGTGGGCGATGAGGATCTGCTCGAGGCTGTCGCGCACGCGGACGACCTCGTCGGCCTGCAGGATGAGGTCGGGGATCGTGCCACGGCCCTGCGCGGCGGGCTGATGCAGGATCACCCTGGCGTGCGGCAGGGCGGCGCGCTTGCCGGCCGCTCCCGCGGCCAGCAGCACCGCGCCGACGGACACCGCCTGACCGATGCAGAACGTGGCGACGTCGGAGCGGATGAAGCGCATGGTGTCGTAGACGGCGAGCATGGCGCTGGGATCCCCGCCCTCGCAGTTGATGTAGAGCTGGATGTCCCGATCGCTGCCGGTGGCGTCGAGGTGCAGGAGCTGCGCCACGAGCACGTTGGCGACGTCGGCATCCAGCGGCGTGCCGAGATAGATCACCCGCTCGGCGAGCAGGTGGGAGTAGACGTCCAGCACCCGATCGCCTCGGGGCGAGGTCGCGATGACGTTGGGGACGAGGAACGAGGCCATGTCAGGCTCCTTCTGCGGTCAGGCCGATGCTTCGGCGGCTGGGACGCGGCAGGACCGCCGCGAAGTCGGTGGTGATCTCGTCGATGAATCCGTAGGCGAGCGCCTCGTCGGCGCTGTACCAGCGGTCGTGCAGGGAGTCCTCGAAGACGCGCTCGATGCTCTGGCCGGTGTCTTCGGCGATGAGTCCGAGCACGGTGTCGCGGGTGTGCCGCAGATCCGCTGCCTGCAGCTCGACGTCGACCGCGGTGCCTCCGATGCCGGCGGAGCCCTGATGCAGCAGGATCCGGCTGTGCGGCAGCGCCCTCCGCTTGCCCTTGGTGCCGGCGGACAGCAGGAACTGGCCGGCGCTGCAGGCGAGCCCGAAGGCGATCGTGGCGACGTCGCACGGCACGGTGCGCATGAGATCGCGGATCGCGAGCATCGCGGGCACGGATCCGCCGGGGGAGTGGATCCAGAGCGTGATGTCCGCGTCGGGATCCTCGGCGGCCAGGGCGAGCAGCTGGGTCATGAGCAGCACGCCGTTGTCGTCGTCGAGGGCGCCGTCGAGCACGAGCACCCGGCGTGCGAACAGCATCCGGCGCGTGTCGGCGTCGAAGAGGTTGCGGGGCATGTCATCGGTCATGACCTCAGAGTGCGGCGAGGGGCGACCGCGGCGCCAGCGGATCTGCCGGGAGCGGATCTGCTCCCGGCGGATCCGCTCGCCGGTGCGCGGGCGGACCCGGCCCGCAGCCTCCGCAGAAGCGCCGCCCCTAGAATCGACGCATGGTCGCATTCACCAAGGGGCACGGTACCGGCAACGATTTCGTCATCATCGCCGACCCCGACGGTGCGCTGGAGCTGAGCGCCGATCAGGTCGCCGCTCTCTGCGACCGCCACTTCGGGATCGGCGCGGACGGACTGCTGCGCGTGGTGCGCTCCCGTGCGCTTGCCGAGGGCGCTGCCGCGCTCGCGGAGAACCCCGATGCGGAGTGGTTCATGGACTATCGCAACGCGGACGGCTCCGTGGCGGAGATGTGCGGCAACGGGGTGCGCGTGTTCGCGCACTACCTGCTGCGCACCGGGCTCGCCGACCTCGGGGAGGGCGGCGCGCTGCCGATCGGCACGCGTGCCGGAGTGCGCGACGTCACTCGCAGCGCCGAGGGCTACCGTGTCGACATCGGCGCCTGGCGGCTGTCCGGACACGACCCGCTGGCCCGCGCGACGGGGCTGAGCGTTCCCCGACCCGGCCTCGGCATCGACGTCGGGAACCCGCACGTCGTCGTGGCGATCGCATCGGATGCCGAGCTGGACGGCCTCGAGCTGACGCAGGGACCTGAGCTCGCCCCGATGCCGGAGCACGGGGCGAACGTCGAGTTCGTCGTGCCGGCGGAGCCGCTCGTGCAGGACGGCGTGGGCCGGGTCCGCATGCGCGTCTTCGAGCGCGGCGTGGGGGAGACCCTCAGCTGCGGGACCGGCGTCGTGGCCACGGCTCTCGCCGTGCGGCACTGGGCGGGTGCCGCGGCTCCGCACGAGTGGCTCGTGGAGGTGCCTGGCGGCACGCTCCGGGTGACGATGGCCCCGGGCGCGGAGGGCGAGCACGCCTTCCTGTCCGGACCCGCCCAGCTCGCGTTCTCGGGCGAGATCGAGCTGGCCTGACACCGGACCGCGTCACCGGCATCCGTCGAACCGTGCGTCCGAGGCCTCTCGGGCGACGGGCTACGGCAGCGTGATGGTGTCCGTGCGCGGCGTGCCGTGACGGCGGACCTTGAGCACCCTGAAGCCGCGGCCGGTCGTCGCGCGATAGACGCTGTAGCCCTCGTCGAACGTCGTCGCCAGCCAGCGCTGCAGCGAGTCGGCCCCGAGGTTGCGGCTCACGACGAACCAGCCGTCCGCGCGCTCGTCCAGCCGCGGGATCCAGCGCTCCAGCAGATCGTGCAGCTCGCTCTTGCCGACCCGGATAGGCGGGTTGGAGCGGATCGTGCGGAAGCTCACATCGGCGGGAACATCGTCGGGGGTGACGGCGTTGACATTGTCGAGGCCGAGTTCGGCCGCGTTGCGGCGGACCAGATCCAGCGCCCGCTCATTGACGTCCACCGCCCACACGGTCGCGTGCGGCGAGGCGAGAGCGAGCGACAACGAGATCGGACCCCAGCCGCACCCGAGATCGAGCAGGTGCCCGCCAGGCGGCGGGGGCGGGGTGTTCGCGAGGAGCACGGAGGTGCCGACATCCACATGATCGGGGCTGAAGACTCCGGCCGCGGTGGTGAGTTCGATCTCCTTGCCCGCGAGGGTCACCTTGATCCTGCGGAGGTTCTCGGGGCTGGCGGGGGCCGCAGTGAAGTAGTGGTCCGAGCCCATGGAGCGAGCGTAGCGGACACTCACAGCTAAAGTTAAGGCGCCCGACCGAATCGGCGGGCACGAGAAAGGTGCGGATGACGCAGTCCACGACACATGACGAGCACGGCGACGCGGTCGAGCGCGTCCTGGCAGCAGCGGAGCGGCGGGCGGAATCGCACGTGTTCGGATCCGCGCAGGCGCTGCAGGACACGGCCACCGCCGGGCACACCTCCACCGACGGCGAGCAGCTGGAGCTCGAGGAACGGCACGCGCTGCGGCGCGTCGCGGGTCTCTCGACCGAGCTCGAGGACGTCACAGAGGTCGAGTACCGCCAGCTCCGCCTGGAGAACGTGGTGCTGGTCGGCGTGTACCCGCAGGGTGCGCAGGAGGATGCCGAGAACTCGCTGCGCGAGCTCGCCGCCCTCGCCGAGACCGCGGGCGCCGTGGTGCTCGACGGCTTGCTGCAGCGCCGGCCGAACCCGGATCCGGCCACCTACCTGGGCCGCGGCAAGGCGCAGGAGCTCAAGGACATCGTCGCGGCGGTCGGCGCCGACACGGTGATCGCAGACACCGAACTCGCCTCGTCTCAGCGCCGCGCCCTGGAGGACGTCGTCAAGGTGAAGGTCATCGACCGCACCACGGTGATCCTCGAGATCTTCAGCCAGCACGCCAAGAGCCGCGAGGGCCGGGCTCAGGTGGAGCTCGCCCAGCTCGAGTACCTCCTGCCGCGTCTGCGCGGCTGGGGCGAGTCGATGAGCCGCCAGGCCGGTGGTCAGGTCGGCGCAGGCGGCGCGGGCATGGGTTCGCGCGGGCCCGGTGAGACGAAGATCGAGCTGGATCGTCGTCGCATCCGCACCCGCATGGCCATGCTGCGCAAGCAGATCCGCGACTTCAAGCCCGCCCGTGAGGCCAAGCGCGCCGAGCGCAAGCGGCACACGATCCCGTCGGTCGCGATCGCCGGGTACACGAACGCGGGCAAGTCGAGCCTGCTCAACGCGCTCACCAGTGCGGGGGTGCTCGTCGAGAACGCGCTGTTCGCGACCCTGGACGCCACCGTGCGCAGGTCGGAGACGACCGACGGTCGCGTCTACACGCTCACCGACACGGTCGGCTTCGTGCGCAACCTGCCGCACCAGCTCGTCGAGGCGTTCCGCTCGACGCTCGAAGAGGTCGCCGACGCCGATGTGATCGTGCACGTCGTCGACGGATCCCACCCGGATCCGGCGGGGCAGATCAAGACCGTGCGCGACGTGATGGGCGACGTGGGTGCGCGCAGCATCCCCGAGATCATCGTGTTCAACAAGGCGGACCTCCTCGACGACGACGAGCGGATGGTGCTGCGCGGGCTCGTGCCCGGTGCGCACTTCGTGTCGTCTCGCAGCGGAGAGGGCATCGCCGAGCTGCGCGCCGCGATCGATGAGGTTCTGCCCAAGCCGGCGGTCGAGATCAGCGCCATCGTGCCGTACGACCGGGGCGATCTCGTCGCTGCCGTGCACGAGACCGGGCTGCTGCTCGAGGTCGCGCACGAGGAGACGGGCACCCGCATCCACGCGCATGTCAACGAGCGTCTCGCCGCGGAACTCGCGCCGTTCGCCGTCTGAGATCCACGGGCGGAAGGTCGATCCACCCCGTCGCGGTGCGTCCTCCGGTGACGTCGTGCGTACCGCGCCGGGCGATCGATCTGCCAACATATCGGTATGAGACGTACCGTCGCGCTCGCTGCCGCCGCTCTGGCGGCCCTCTCCGCCCTTGCTCTCGTCGCTCCTGCGTCGGCCGCGACGGGCACGTCCTGGGCCGACTGGAGCGATCTGCAGGGATCCCCCGGCGCATACACGGGCAGTGTGACCCTCGCGGCGCCGCAGCTGACGGCGACCTACACGAGCGACTCGCGCGGCGGATCCGTCGGGGTGGTCAGCGGATCCAGCTCGTGGCTGGCCGCGTCCACGCCCGTGGGCGCGAAGTACGGCAGCAGCCGTGACCAGCAGTACCTGAACCTGCGACCGCGCGCCGACAATGCGACATCGCCCTCGGAGACGACATACACCTTCGCGCACCCGACCCCGACCGCCGGGTGGACGTTCGTGCTCGGCGACATCGACGCGGACAAGGTCGCGATCTCGGCCGTCGGCCCCGGCGGCCACGTGCTCACCGCCGCCGAGCTGGGCTTCCGCGGCGGGTTCAACTACTGCGCACCGCAGTTCGCGGGCAAGCCCTCGTGCACGGGAGACGCGTCCGATGTGCCGAGCTGGGACGCCTCCACGCTGACCCTGACCGGCAACCCGGCAGCCGCGGACACGAGCGGTGCGGCCGCCTGGTTCGAGCCGAACGCGCCGATCTCGTCGCTGACGTTCACCTTCACCCGCCGTGCCGGGTTCCCGGTGTATCAGACGTGGTTCGCGGCGATCACGCGCGCCGTCTCGGGCACCGTCCAGGATCAGACCGCCGGCACGCCGGCGGCCGGCGTCGGCGTGCGTCTGATCGGCCCTGACGGGACGGTCATCGGCACGACCGCGACAGCGGCCGACGGCACCTACTCGTTCGGCGGCGCGGTCGCCTCCCACGGATACACGGTCGAGATCACGCCGCCCGCGGGCAAGACCAGCGATCTGCGATCGCGCCAGATCGACCTGTCCGACACCGATGGCACGGCCGACTTCGCGGTGCGCGACATCATCCCGGTCCCCGTCTCGGGGACGGTGAAGGACCAGCACGGCACCCCGATCCCCGGGGCCGTCATCACGCTCGACAGCGGACGCACCGCGGTCACCGCCGCGGACGGGTCATACCTCTTCGACGACGTTCCGGTGGGCACCCACGCCGTCACGATCACCACGCCCGACGGCTACACCGTGGTCTCCTCGCCGACGCCGTTCACGGTGCCGGGCAACGACGAGACGCCGATCACCGGCAAGGACTTCGTGCTGCAGGTGCAGCCGACCCTCTCCGGAACCGTGACGGCTGCAGGCACCGGCGTCGGCGGTGTCGTCGTCACCGCGGAGGGACCAGGCGGCACGGAGCAGACCGTGACCGCCGCGGACGGCACCTACTCGTTCCCGAGACTCCCCGGTGGTGAGTACACGGTGCGCGTGGAAGCACCGCAGGGCTACGTCGTGGCGGGTGACGCGTCGCGCTCCGAGACGATCGCCGTCGACGATGTCACGAACGTGGACTTCGCGCTCGCCCGGCTGGGGTCGGTCGCAGGCACGGTCACGGACGACGGCGGAGCGCCCCACCCGGGCGCGACCGTGACCGTCACCGGCCCCGGAGGCCCGTTCGTGCTGACCACGGCCGCGGATGGCTCCTACGCGCTCGGCGAGCTCGCCCCCGGTGCCTACACGATCGCCGTCACCGTGCCCGACGGATTCACCGGCGCGACGCCGGCCACGCGTGGCGTGACGATCACCGAGCAGGGCGAGCTGATCGAGGGGCAGGACTTCGTGCTGACGCCCGTCGCCGTCACCCCGACCCCCACGCCCACCCCGACGATCACGCCGACGTCTGCGCCGACGACCGCTCCGAGCGGATCCGGCAGCGGGGCGCTGCCCGCGACCGGTGCCGATCCGCTGCCGGTGATCGGCGCCGGAGCCGTGCTGCTGCTCGCCGGCGCGCTCGCCCTGGCGTTCGTGCGGCGCCGCAGGGCCTGATCCCGCAGCTCGTCGAGGTGCGGATCCGTCGCTCAGGCGGCGACGAACCGTGCTTCGACGACCGCGGACACCGAGATGTCGTCGCCCTGGAGCTCGAGCCCGGCGCCCGACGGGGGAGCGGCGAACGCGCGCATCGCCTTCGGTGCCATGTCCGCGGTGCCGCGGTCGGTGATGAGTCCGGCGTCGGCGATCTCGATCGGCTCGACCTTGGTGAGTCCCAGGGCGGCGGCATAGGCGTCCGCGCGCGCGACCGCGGTGCGCACCGCCTGCGCGGCCACCTCCTGCTCGACGCGGGCTCGCGTCTCGGGCGTCAGGATCCAGTCGGTGCCGTTCACGGCGATGCCGTCGCCGGAGGAGACCTCGGCGACCCACGCGGAGAGCGCCGAGAAGTCCACGAACGTCGCGGAGAAGTCGACCGAGGCGTGATGCACGAGGGCGAGCCGGGTGCCGTCATTGCTCCACGGGCGCTCCGACCGCACCGCGAGGCGGCGGCTGGACCAGGTCTCGACGGCGCCGGCGTCCTCCTGCGCGGCGATGCCGTGGCGTACGGGTTCGGCCAGGGCCAGCGTGCGGGCGACGACGGCCTCGCGATCCGGGCCGTCCAGCGCGACGGACAGGGTGACGATGGCGCGTTCGGGTGCGATCCGCACCTCGTGCTCGCCGCGGACGGTGATGACGACCTCGCTCATGCCGCGACTCTACGGCACGTCGCCGACGTCGCGGCGCGGCGCGGAATGGCGCGAGCGTCCCAACCGTTGTAGTCTGTGATGCTCGGGTGCCTCGCGCGCCCGCTGGTAATTCCACAGAGCGACAGCGGCTCCTTCGGAAGAAGGACCACGGGGCTGATCGGTTTCGACAGCGCCTGTGAATCCACGAGAAGCGGGCCGAGGATGCAGGGTTATCTCGTGAACGCTCCCTGCAAAACAATAAGTGCCAATGCAAAGCGCACTGACTTCGCCCTCGCTGCGTAAGCGAGCCCGATAGTCCGTCAGACCGTATGTGATTCCGATACGGATTCTGGCGTCATCTAGGAATCTTGCTGTGCGACGGCGTCTGGACGTCGTACGGGACTCTTCCCAGGCTGGGCTTGTCGACTTAGGTGTCTGTGACAAAGGTCGGAGCCGAGCAGAACGTCTGCACAGACTGCGCCCGGAGAAGGCGTGGAGACTCAGCGTTGGACGGGGG
>JAITLM010000029.1 GCA_031277885.1 Microbacterium sp. | reverse complement strand
GCGGAGATAGAACGGCACATCGGCCCAGCGCCGCGTGTAGATCTCGGGGGTCGCCGCATCATTAAACAAAAAAGTCGACTCGGGATCCATGCCGTCCTCGTCGAGGAACCCGGTGACCTGCTCGCCGCCCTGCCAGCCGCCCGCGTACTGTCCGCGGGCGGTCGCGAGGGAGAGGTCGTCGGGCAGCGAGACCGCGGCCAGGACCTTCTCCTTCTCGGCCCGCAGGTGCTCGGCGGAGAGGCTGATCGGCTCCTCCATCGCGGTGAGCGCGAGCAGCTGCAGCAGGTGGTTCTGGATCACGTCGCGGGCCGCGCCGATGCCGTCGTAGTAGCCGGCGCGTCCTCCGACGCCGATGTCCTCGGCCATCGTGATCTGCACGTGGTCCACGTAGTTGCGGTTCCAGATCGGTTCGTACAGCTCGTTCGCGAAGCGCAGCGCGAGGATGTTCTGCACCGTCTCCTTGCCGAGGTAGTGATCGATGCGGAAGATCGAGTCGGCCGGGAAGGTGCCCTCGAGCGCGTCGTTCAGCGCCCGCGCCGAGGCCAGGTCGTGTCCGAACGGCTTCTCGATCACCACGCGGCGCCAATGGTCCGCGTCTTCGTGCGCCTCGACGAGTCCGGAGTCGCGCAACTGCTGCGCGACGAGCGGGAACTGGTTCGGCGGGATCGACAGGTAGTACGCGTGGTTGCCCATGGTGCCGCGTTCGACGTCGAGCTTCTCGACGGTCTCCCGCAGGCGCCGGAACGCGTCAGGGTCGCCGAACTCGCCGGAGACGAACCGGATTCCCTGCAGCAGCTGCGCCCACGTCTCCTCACGGAACGGGGTGCGCGCGTGCTGCTTGACGGCGTCGTAGACGACTTGGGCGAAGTCCTGGTCCTCCCAGTCGCGGCGGGCGAAGCCGACCAGGGCGAACCCGGGGGGCAGGAGACCGCGGTTGGCGAGGTCGTAGACGGCGGGCATCAGCTTCTTGCGCGACAGGTCGCCGGTGACGCCGAAGATCACCAGGGCGCTGGGCCCTGCGATCCGGTTCAGCCGGCGGTCGTCGGGATCGCGGAGCGGGTTGCTGCCGCGGGAGACGGGAACAGTCATCGGTGGGGGATTCTCCTGAGTGCTCTCTGGGGCGCTTACTGCGCGGCCTCGAAGAGGTCCAGGACGTCGTCCTGGGGTTCGGTGATCGTGAGCGTGACGACGGGGCGGCCGTGCGCCGCGAGCACGCCCGCGTCGCCGGCGGCCTGCGCCTCGATGAGCTGGCCGAACGTGAACGGCCGGTCCGGGATCTCGACGTCCAGGTCCGTGCGCTCCAGGACCTGCAGGAACACGCCCTGCGCGGGACCGCCCTTGTGGTACTGGCCGGTCGAGTGCAGGAAACGGGGTCCCCAGCCGAACGTGGTCGGTCGGCCGGAGTCGGCGGCGACGAGCTCGCGGAGGCCCTGCAGCTGCGGCATCTCGAGGCGGTTCACGTACGCCTGGATCGAGACGTAGCCGTTCTCCGGCAGCGTCTGCCACAGGGCGTCCAGGACGCCGGCGATCGTGCCGGAGACGAGCAGGGAGGCATCGGAGGCGCGGACCTCGACACCGTCCTGGACGAAGGCGGCGGGTGCGGCCTCGGGACGCGCATCCAGCAGACCGCGGGCGGCGACCTTGGCCGATTCCACGTCGGGCTGGTCGAACGGGTTGATCCCGAGCAGGTACCCCGCGATCGCGGTGGCGTACTCCCACACCACGAACTGCGCGCTGAGCGTTCCGCTCACGAGGATCTCGCCGAGGTGACGCTCGCGAAGGTGGAACTCGTCGGCCTCGTCGACCAGGCGCACGAGCTGCAGATCCGCCGGCCGGTTCTCCACCTCGGGGGAGACGGGGAGCAGGACGACGGGAAGGATCCCCGTGCCCTCCTTGCCGGTGGACTCGGCGACGAGCTGCTCGATCCAGTCGGGCAGGCCCACGATGTGCGTGCCGTCCGTGATCAGTCCCAGCTTGTCGCGGCGCGGGCCGCCCGGTGTCTGCGCACTGGCGGCGATCGCCGCCCCGAGCAGCAGCGCCGGGTTCTCCGCCGAGTCGATCGCGACCTGCAGCAGCGTGGCCTCGGCCTCATCGAGGAGCTCGGAGATGTCGACGCCGGCAAGACCGGAGGGCACCAGGCCGAACGCGGTCAGCGCGGAGTACCGGCCGCCGACGTTCGGGTCGGCGTTGAACACCCGGTAGCCGGCGGCGCGCGCGGACGCGTCGAGCGGCGAGCCGGGGTCGGTGACCACGACGATGCGCTCCACGGGGTCGATCCCGACATCGCGGAACGCCGCCTCGAAGGTGCGGCGCTGCGAATCCGTCTCGACCGTGGAACCCGACTTGGACGACACCACGAGCACGACGTCGGCGAGGCCGGCGTCGATCGCTGCCAGCACCTGGCCGGGTGAGGTCGAGTCGAGGATCGTGACGTCGATGCCCGCGGTCTGCGAGATGACCTCGGGAGCGAGGGAGGATCCGCCCATCCCCGCCAGGACGACGCGCGTGACGCCCTTGCCCGCGAGCTCCTCGCGCAGGGCGACGATCTCGGGCACGAGCGGTCGCGAGACCGAGACGGCGTCCACCCAGCCGAGACGGATGCCGGCCTCGGCCTCGGCGGCCTCGCCCCACACGGTCGGGTCGCCGCCGGTGATCCGGGACGCGATCAGCTCGCCGACCAGACGAGGAACGACCTCGTCGATCGCGGCCTTCGGCGCGCCCGACGTGTGGATCTCGAAGCTCACCGCTGGGCTTCCAGTCCTTCGCGGACCTGGGCGAGCAGGCCGTGCCAGGAGTCGATGAACTTCTCGACGCCCTCGTCCTCGAGCACCTGGGTCACGTCCGCGAAGTCCACGCCGACGGCCGCGAGTCCCGCGAACACCTCGCGGGACTCCTCGTACGCCCCGGTGACCGTGTCGCCGGTGACGACGCCGTGGTCGAAGGTCGCCTCGAGGGTCTTCTCGGGCATCGTGTTGACGACGTTCGCCGCGACGAGCTCGGTCACGTACAGCGTGTCCGGCAGGGCGGGGTCCTTCACGCCGGTGGACGCCCAGAGCGGCCGCTGACGGTTGGCGCCCGCGGCGAGCAGCGCAGCGGCGCGGTCTCCGGCGAAGGTCTGCTCGTACAGCTCGTAGGCGAGGCGCGCGTTCGCGAGGCCGGCCTTGCTCTTGAGCGCGACGGCCTCATCGGTGCCGATCGCGGCCAGGCGCTTGTCGGTCTCGGTGTCGACGCGCGAGACGAAGAACGAGGCGACCGAGTGGATCGTCGACAGGTCGTGACCGGCGGCCTTGGCCTGCTCGAGGCCCGTGAGGTAGGCGTCGATGACCTCGGCGTAGCGCTCGAGGCTGAAGATCAGCGTGACGTTGATGCTGATCCCCTCGGCGATCGCGGCGGTGATCGCCGGAAGGCCGGCCTTCGTCGCGGGGATCTTCACGAGCAGGTTGGGGCGGTCGACCTTGGCCCAGAGCTCCTTGGCCTGGGCGGCCGTGCCATCGGTGTCGTGGGCGAGGTCGGGGGAGACCTCGATCGAGACGCGACCGTCGACGTGGCCGGTCTGCTCCCAGACGGGCCGGAAGACGTCGAGCGCGTCGCGGACGTCCTGGGTGGTCGCCTCGAAGATCGCCTCCTCGGCGCTCGCGCCGGACGCTGCGAGCTGCGCGACCTGGGCGTCGTAGGAGGTGTCGTCGGGGTTGGTGATCGCGTTCGCGAAGATCGTCGGGTTCGTGGTCACGCCGACGACGTTGCGGGTGGCGATGAGCTCGGCGAGGTTGCCGGAGGTGATCCGGGTGCGGGACAGGTCGTCCAGCCAGATGGAGACTCCGGCGGCGGCGAGTGCTGCGGTGGGGGTGGTCATGCGTTCTCCTCGAATCCGTGCTTATGCGGCCGCGTTCGCGGCGATGGTCTCGTGGGCCGCGGCGACGACGGCCTCGGCGGTGATGCCGAACTTCTGGAACAGCGTCTTGTAATCGGCGGAGGCACCGAAGTGGTCGATCCCGACCGAGCGACCGGTCGAGCCGACGATGCCGTGCCAGGTCAGGGTGGATCCGGCCTCGACCGAGACGCGGGCCTTGACGCCGGAGGGCAGGACCGACTCGCGGTAGGCCTGGTCCTGCTCCGCGAACCATTCGAGCGACGGCGCAGAGACCACGCGGGCGTTGACGCCCTCTGCGGCCAGCGTCTCGCGCGCGGCGACGGCGAGCTGGACCTCGGAACCGGTGGCGATGAGGATCACGTCGGGCGTGCCGTTCGGCGCCTCGGCCAGCACGTAGGCGCCCTTGACCGTGTTCGAGGCGGCGGCGAAGGTGTCGCCCGACGCCGCGCCCGTGCCTCGCGCGAAGTTCGGCACGTTCTGGCGGGTCAGCGCGATCCCGGTGGGACCGCCGTGACGGCGCAGGATCTCGAGCCAGGCGGCGGCCGTCTCGTTGCCGTCCGCGGGGCGCACCACGGCGAGGTTGGGGATCGCCCGCAGCGAGGCGAGCTGCTCGATCGGCTGGTGGGTCGGGCCGTCCTCGCCGAGGGCGACGGAGTCGTGCGTCCAGACGAACACGCTCGGCACGTTCATGAGGGCGGCGAGGCGCACCGCGGGACGCATGTAGTCGCTGAAGATCAGGAAGGTGCCGCCGAACGGCCGGGTCGGGCCGTGCAGGACGATGCCGTTCAGGATCGAGCCCATGGCGTGCTCGCGGATGCCGAAGTGCAGCACGCGGCCGTACGGGCTGCCGTCCCAGTCGTGCGTGGACCAGGTCGCGGGGATGAAGGACTTCGCACCCGCGATCGTGGTGTTGTTGGATCCGGCCAGGTCGGCGGAGCCGCCCCACAGCTCGGGGAGCTCGGGAGCGAGCGCGTTGATGACCTTGCCGGACGCGGCGCGGGTCGCGAGCTCCGTGCCGGCCTCGAACACGGGCAGCACATCCTCGATGCCATCGGGGAGCTCGTGCGCCTCGAGGCGGTCGAGGAGGGCCTTGCGCTCCGGGTTGGCCGCGGCCCAGGCGTCGAAGCCCTGCTGCCAGACGGCGCGGCTCTCGGCCGCACGTGCGCCGAGCTCGCGGGTGTGCTCGATCACGGCCTCTTCGACGACGAAGGACTTCTCTGGGTCGAAGCCCAGGACGACCTTGGTCTCGGCGACCTCGTCCGCGCCGAGGGCGTTGCCGTGCACCGACTCCGTGCCCTTCTTGTTGGGCGCCGGCCAGCCGATGATCGTGTTCAGGATGATCAGCGACGGCTTGGAGGTCTCCGCCTTCGCCTGCTCGATCGCGTCGAAGAGCTCCTTCACGTCCTCGACGTAGGTGCCGGTGCGCACCCAGTCCACGTGCTGCACCTGCCAGCCGTAGGACTCGTAGCGCTCGCGCACCCCCTCGGTGAAGGCCACGTTCGTGTCGCCCTCGATCGAGATGCGGTTCGAGTCGTAGATCGCGATGAGGTTGCCGAGCTGCTGGTGGCCGGCGAGCGAGGACGCCTCGCTCGTCACGCCCTCCTGAAGGTCGCCGTCACCGGCGATCACGTAGACGTGGTGGTCGAAGGGGCTCGTGCCGGCGGCGGCGTCCGGGTCGAACAGGCCGCGCTCGTAGCGGGAGGCGTAAGCGAACCCGACGGCGGAGGCCAGGCCCTGGCCGAGCGGCCCGGTCGTGATCTCGACACCCTTGGTGTGCCCGTACTCGGGGTGGCCCGGGGTGAGCGATCCCCAGGTGCGGAGCGCCTCGAGATCCGTCAGCTCGAGGCCGAATCCGCCGAGGTAGAGCTGGATGTACTGCGTGAGCGAGGAGTGTCCCACCGAGAGGATGAACCGGTCGCGGCCGATCCAGTGGGTGTCCGCCGGGTCGTGGCGCAGGACGCGCTGGTAGAGCAGATAGGCCACCGGGGCCAGGCTCATGGCGGTTCCGGGATGGCCGTTGCCGACCTTCTGGACGGCGTCCGCCGCCAGAATCCGGGCGGTGTCCACCGCGCGCCGATCGATCTCATCCCACAGCAGTTCCGACACTCCAGAGCCCTTTCCGAGACAGTGAGTGCGCCCGGCTGTAGCGCGCAACCGCGACTTCACGGAGGCGTGGCACGTTGACGGGCGCGCGAGTGATTTCAGCATAGTGCGGTCGCATGCCGGCGTGGCCGGTCGGGGCGCTATGTTGCGCACGGTCGTCCGCGGTGCCGCCCACGGCCACCGGCGGCGGTGCGCGGCGGCACCGGAGCGGACAGGCCGGAGTCCGTCGTGGCGTAGGATGGATGCGTTCCCGTGTGCGCATGAAGGAGGCGGTCAGCATCGCGACCACCATCGAGTCCGTCGCCGCCGAGCGCTCTCTGAAGCGGACCATCAAGGCCTATGTCGAGCTGACCAAGCCGCGCGTGCTCGAGCTCCTGCTCGTCTCCACCGTGCCCGTCATGTTCCTCGCGCAGCACGGTCTGCCGAACCTCTGGCTGGTGGCGGCGACCGTCATCGGCGGGTCGATGAGCGCCGGATCCGCGGCGTCGTTCAACATGTACATCGACCGCGACATCGACGCGCACATGCACCGCACCGAGAAGCGCCCGCTCGTGACCGGCGAGGTCTCGCCGCGCGGCGCGCTGATCTTCTCCTGGGTGCTCGCCGTGCTCTCGACCGTCTGGCTGTGGCTGACCACCAACTGGGTCGCCGCCGCGCTGTCGGCCGCCGCGATCTTCTTCTACGTGGTCATCTACACGCTCATCCTGAAGCGCCGCACCGAGCAGAACATCATCTGGGGCGGCATCGCAGGGTGCTTCCCGGTGCTGATCGGCTGGGCGGCCGTCACCGGCTCTCTGGACTGGCCGGCCTTCGTGCTTTTCGTGCTGGTCTTCCTCTGGACGCCGGCGCACTACTGGCCGCTGTCGATGAAGTACAAGGACGACTACGACGACGTGGACGTGCCCATGCTCGGCGTCACCCGCTCCGCGTCCCAGGTCGGGCTGCAGGTCATCCTGTACGCCTGGGCGACGCTGGCCTGCTCGCTGCTGCTCATCCCCGTCGCGGGCATGGGCCTGGTCTACACGGTGTCCGCGCTGGTCTTCGGCGGCTGGTTCGTGTACGAGTCCCACCGGCTGTACTCGCAGGCGGTGAAGGGCGCATCGGCCAAGCCGATGCGCGTCTTCCACGCCTCCATCACCTACTTGACGTTGATCTTCGTCGCCGTCGCGGTCGACCCGCTGCTTCCGTTCTGAGCCTCCTCGGCCGGCGCGTCGTCGGTCTGAGTCTCGGCACGGTCCTGCTGCTCCTGCTCGATCTCGTGCGGCGCGGCCGGAGCATCGAGGGCTCCCTCCGGATCGGCATCCTGCTCGAGTTCATCGAAGGCGAGCGGGGCGAGGTCCACCGGCTTCGCCGTGGCGGCGCCGAGCAGCGAGGAGACGACCGCCAGCGCGAGCGAGAGCAGCACTCCGAGCGCTCCGGCTCCGAGCAGGGCCGCTCCGAGCACGATCCAGGACTGTCCGCCGTAGACCTCGAGTCCTGTCGCGCTGCCGTCCTTGAGGGTCGCGGTCATGGTGCCGAGATGGTCGAGGACGATGAGCAGGCCGGCGACCACGAGGGCGATCGAGGCGGCGAAGAGGATCCAGAACGGGATGCTTCGGTTCAGTACGCGTGTCATGGTTCCAGCCTCACCGGGGAACTCGTGCGTCCGATCTGCGTCGCCTATGAGGCCGGTATGTGTCCGCCACGGTCGCGGGCGCTCCTGTCGGGGCGTCGCGGGAGGTGTCGCGCCGGGGGAGAGGTCCCGGCACCCAGGCACCGGGACCGGCATCCCCAGCACGCCGGGTGCGGATCCGTCCCTGATCCGGAGCACCCTGATAGCGTCCAGATGTCATTCCAACTGACCTGATCAGGACGGCGCAAGGTCCGGTTCGTGCGCTGTCCGCAAGAGGACACATCATGACCGATGACGATCTGCTGGATCTGCTCCTGCGCGAGCGCCTCCTCGACGTGGAGGCCGTCGTCGCACGGTCCGGTCTCGAGCCCGACGCGGCGCGCGCGAGCCTGGGACGCCTCGCGGACGAGGGCAGCCTGTCGCTGCAGGACGGCGTGATCCTGCTCAACCCGCCCGTGCATGCCGCGGCGATCGCGATCGAGCGGATGCTGCAGTCGGAGCGCGCGGAGGCGCTGGCCCGCAGCGAGCGGCTCGCCGCGGTCGTGGACGCGGTCGCGCGCCGCACCTCGTCGTGGAACTTCGGCGAGGCGGTGGCCCAGGATCGGCTCTCGCTGCAGAGTGCGCACGGACCGCATGCGGCGGAGGATCTGTGGTTCGCCGTGCAGGCGTCACGGGTCGGGTCCGGCGGCCGGGTGCGCGCCGTGCTCACGGACCTCGATCGCTACCGCTCGAGCAGTCCGGAGCGGAGCAGGGCCTTCGCCCGCGCGATGTCGACGTACACGTCGGTGCAGGCGATCATCCCCGCGATGCCGCTGGACGAGCGGCTGATGACCATGGTGCGCGCGTTCGCGGATTCCGGCGTGGAGTTCCGGATGCTGCCGGATCCGCCGAGCTGGTTCTGGGTGGACGATCTGGACGTCACGGGCGTGCCGCTCGCGTGGGGCGACACGGCGCCGCAGAGCGTGCTGGCGGTCGCGAGCCCCGTGATCGCCGGGATCGCGAAGGCCTACTTCGCGGAGCTGTGGCAGCAGGCCAGTCCAGTCGAGAAGGATCCGGGCGGCTACGGCCAGCTGCTGCATCGCATGCGTCGCGGAATGACCCTGGATGCGGCATCGCGCTCGCTCGGGATCACACCGCGCACCGGGCGGCGCAGGATCGCCGCCGCGATGGACCGCTACGGCGTCGCCACGCTGTTCGCGCTCGGGGTCGCCTGGGCGCAGGACGGCAGTCCGGGCTCCGAGCGGTCGGGCGGCTGAGGGGCGAGGGTCAGCCGCGCGTCGCCGCCGTGGCGGCGCCGGCGTCGTCGGTGCCGGCGGTCGAGGGCCAGGTCGCGGCCGCCGGGCGCTTCAGCCGCAGCACGAGGGCCGTGCACGCGGCGACGAGGATCGCGGCGAGGACCATGTGCACGCCGACCGCGAGCGGGGGCAGTGCGTTGCGCGCCTGGTAGAGGCCGACGGCGATCTGCACGAGCTCGATCGCGAGCAGGGCGATCACCGCGTTGCGGATCGCGGTGAGGGAGTTCGCGAGTGCGATCACGAGCAGCGTCAGGGTGAGTGCGAACAGCGCGTATGCGGGCCAGGAGTGCACGTGCTCCAGGATCGTCGCGTCGAAGCCGTTGCGCAGGGTGACCGCGGGGTCGCCGGAGTGCGGGCCCGCACCCGTGGTGAGCACGCCGAAGATCACGGTGAGGGCCAGGACGAAGGAGGTGATGTGCACCAGGATCGCGACGCCCTTGGGCACGGCGCGCTCCCGGGGTCCTCGACGCTGTCCCATGCGCACCACGAAGGCCGCCGACACCGCGACGAGCACGAGCGAGACGAGGTAGTGGAAGGCGACCATGTTCGGGTGCAGCTGGAAGATCACCAGGATCCCGCCGACCACGGCCTGCACGAGCACGCCGGCGAAGATGATCCAGGACATGACCCAGAGGTCGCGGCGCTCGGCCCTGAAGCGCGAGATCAGCACGATCACCGCGATCGCCGCGAGGCCCACGAAGAAGCTGAGGCCGCGGTTGCCGAACTCGATCAGGGAGTGGTAGCTCTGCGCCGCGGTGGGGAACAGCGAGTCGGGCGTGCACAGCGGCCACTCGCAGCCGAGGCCGGAATCGGTGAGCCGCACGGCGCCTCCGGTGCCGACGATCGCCACCTCGAGGATGAGCGAGATCCAGGCCGCGATCCGCACGCGGAGGTCCACGCGATCCGGGAGCCAATCATGGACCCGGCCCAGGAATCCGGAGCGGGTGCGGGGGGCGGGCTGGGGTGCGATCTCGGGCATGGCTCCTCCGGAACCCTTCCGGCGGGCGCACTGCGGCCCGGATGTCGGAGGGAACCTGTAGAATCTCAGGTGTTGGCGATGGTCGCAGGAGCGCGGAACGCGCATGGCGATGCCATCGACAACACAGTTTAGGCGCGAATGCTTTGCGTCCATGATGAGGGCCCAGAAGCGGCACCCGTTCCCTGCAGACTCGACGGGACCAACGGTGTGCCGGGGCGGATGAACCGTTACGGCCCAAGAGGAGAGTGTGATGTCGGATGTGCTGATCGACCGCCCGGAGCTGGATGGTCTGGGGGTGTACGAGTTCGGCTGGCACGACACGGATGCCGCCGGCGCGACCGCACGACGCGGTCTTTCCGAAGACGTGGTGCGGGGCATCTCGGCGCTCAAGAGCGAACCGGAATGGATGCTGAAGACCCGTCTGAAGGGCCTTCAGCTCTTCGGTCGCAAGCCGATGCCGACCTGGGGCGCCGACCTCAGTGAGATCGACTTCGACAACATCAAGTACGTCGTGCGCTCCACCGAGAAGCAGGCGCAGAGCTGGGAGGATCTCCCGGAGGACATCCGCGAGACCTATGAGCGTCTCGGCATCCCCGAGGCAGAGCGTCAGCGCCTCGTCGCCGGGGTGGCGGCGCAGTACGAGTCCGAGGTCGTCTACCACCAGATCCGCGAGGACCTGGAGGCGCAGGGCGTCATCTTCATGGACACCGACACGGCGCTGCGCGAGCACCCCGAGTTCTTCGAGGAGTACTTCGGCACGGTGATCCCGGCCGGTGACAACAAGTTCGCCGCGCTCAACACGGCGGTCTGGTCGGGCGGATCCTTCGTCTACGTCCCCAAGGGCGTTCACGTGGAGATCCCGCTGCAGGCCTACTTCCGGATCAACACCGAGAACATGGGTCAGTTCGAGCGCACGCTGATCATCGCCGATGAGGACAGCTACGTCCACTACATCGAGGGCTGCACCGCTCCGATCTACAAGAGCGACTCGCTGCACTCGGCCGTGGTCGAGATCATCGTCAAGAAGAACGCCCGCGTGCGCTACACGACGATCCAGAACTGGTCGAACAACGTCTACAACCTGGTCACCAAGCGCGCGGTCGCGCACGAGGGCGCGACCATGGAGTGGGTCGACGGCAACATCGGCTCCAAGGTGACGATGAAGTACCCGTCGATCTACCTGATGGGCGAGCACGCGAAGGGCGAGACCCTCTCCGTGGCCTTCGCCGGTCCCGGACAGCACCAGGACGCCGGCGCGAAGATGATCCACATGGCGCCCTACACGCAGTCGTCGATCGTGTCGAAGTCCATCGCCCGAGGCGGCGGGCGCGCAGGCTACCGCGGCGAGGTTCGGGTGGACGCGAACGCGCACCACTCCGCCAACACCGTGCGCTGCGACGCGCTGCTCGTGGACACGAAGTCCCGCAGCGACACCTACCCCGCCATCGACATCCGCGTCGACGACGTGCAGCTCGGTCACGAGGCCACGGTCTCGAAGGTCAGCGAGGAGCAGCTCTTCTACCTGCAGTCCCGCGGCATGCCCGAGGACGAGGCGATGGCGATGATCGTGCGCGGCTTCATCGAGCCGATCGCACGCGAGCTGCCCATGGAGTACGCGATGGAACTGAACAAGCTCATCGAGATGGGCATGGAAGGATCGGTCGGCTGAGATGACGGCCCCCACTGCCGCGCCCGCGGAGGCGCAGGACACGCACGCCCACATCGACCCCGCGGCCCAGCTCGTGGCTGCGGAGAAGACCGTTCCGGTGCAGACCCGGTCGGAGCGCCCGCACTCGTACGACCCCGCCGACTTCGGCGCGCCGACGGGCCGCGAGGTCAACTGGAAGCACACGCCCGTCGCGCAGCTCGCCGGCCTGCTGGCCGATGAGCCCGGCGACGACGTCGCTCTGTCGATCGACCTCGACGACGTCGAGGCCTTCCTCGTCCCCGACGAGGCCGATGCCTACGGCGAGTTCTTCCGTCCCGAGGACCTGCCGAGCGCCCTCGCGTGGAAGCACGCCCGCCGTGGCCTGCACCTGCGGATTCCGCAGGACGACGAGATCGACGCGCCGATCGTGCTCCGCATCGACGGCACGGATGCGGGCAAGCGCGCGTTCGGCCAGATCCTCATCGAGGCGATGCCGAACTCCCGGGCCACGGTCGTGCTCGATCACCACGGCTCCGCCCAGTATGCGCAGAACGTCGAGGTCATCGCCCGCGACGGCTCCCGCCTCACGGTGGTCAGCGTGCAGCGCTGGGCCGATGACGCGATCCACGCGTCGTCCCACCAGGCCCGCGTCGACCGCGACGCCTCGCTCACGCACTTCGTCGTGAGCTTCGGCGGCGGTGTCGTGCGGGTGAACCCGAACGTGGAGCTCGCCGGAGCCGGATCCGAGGCCCGCCTGTACGGCCTGTCCTACGCAGATGCGGGCCAGCACCTGGAGAGCCAGGTGTACCTGCACCACAAGGGGCCGCACACGGTCGGCGACGTCCTGTACAAGGGCGCGCTGCAGGGCGAGGGCGCGCACAGCGTCTGGATCGGCGACGTGCTGATCGGTCCGGCCGCGACCGGCACCGACTCGTACGAGGCGAATCGCAACCTGGTGCTCACCGAGGGCGCGCGCGCCGACTCGATCCCGAACCTCGAGATCGAGACCGGCGACATCCTCGGCGCGGGCCACGCCAGCGCGACCGGACGCTTCGACGATGAGCAGCTCTTCTACCTGCAGGCGCGGGGGATCACCGAGGAGGAGGCTCGCCGCCTCGTCGTCCTGGGCTTCCTCAGCGACATCGTGCAGCGCCTCGGCGTGCCCTCCCTGGAGGAGGAGCTGCTCGCTGCGATCGAGCTCGAGCTGCAGGCGGTGAACGCGTGACCGCCCAGCGGGCCTGCGCCGTGAGCGACCTGCAGGAGGACACTCCGTTGCGCGTCGAGTTGGACGGCGTGCCGATCGCGGTCGTGCTCGACTCCGAGGGCGAGATCCACGCGATCGGCGACACCTGCACGCACGGCGACATCTCGCTGTCGGAAGGGTTCGTCGAGGGCACGACGCTGGAGTGCTGGGCGCACGGCTCCGCGTTCTCGCTGTGCTCGGGCAAGCCCCTGAACCTCCCGGCCTACGAGCCGGTCCCGGTGTACGTCACGGAGATCGTCGGAGACGACCTCATGATCGACCCCACCGTCACGAAGGACGTCAGCGGCCTCTGAGCCCGGCATCCGCACACGAAGCTTCACGAATACGAAGGAACCATCCATGACTGTCCTGGAGATCAAGGACCTGCACGTCACCGTCGAGACCGAGGCGGGCACCACGCCGATCCTCAACGGCATCACCCTCACCATGCGCACGGGCGAGACCCACGCGATCATGGGTCCGAACGGCTCCGGCAAGTCGACCCTGGCGTACACGATCGCCGGTCACCCGAAGTACACCGTCACGGGCGGATCGATCACTCTCGACGGCGAGGACGTCCTCGCCATGAGCGTCGACGAGCGGGCCCGCGCGGGTCTCTTCCTCGCGATGCAGTACCCGGTCGAGATCCCCGGCGTCACCGTCACCAACTTCCTGCGCACCGCGAAGACCGCGCTGGACGGCGAGGCGCCTTCGATCCGCCAGTGGACCAAGGACGTCAAGGAGTCCATGGCGAACCTGCGCATGGACCCGAAGTTCGCGCAGCGCAACGTCAACGAGGGCTTCTCGGGCGGCGAGAAGAAGCGCCACGAGATCCTTCAGCTCGAGGTGCTCAAGCCGAAGATCGCGGTGCTCGACGAGACCGACTCCGGCCTCGACGTCGACGCGCTGAAGATCGTCTCCGAGGGCGTCAACCGCGCCAAGGAGCACACGAACCTCGGCGTGCTGCTGATCACGCACTACACGCGCATCCTGCGCTACATCCGCCCCGACTTCGTGCACGTGGTCGTCGCGGGCAAGATCGTGGAAGAGGGCGGCGCGGAGCTCGCCGACCGTCTCGAGGACGAGGGCTACGACCGCTTCCTCGACCCCGCCGCTCCCATCGAAGCGTAGGCTGAAGGCATGACGGCAACGCTGACCGGAGAGAAGTACGACGAGGTCACCGAGGCGCTCAAGGACGTCGTGGACCCGGAGCTCGGGATCAACGTCGTCGACCTCGGCCTCATCTACGACCTCTCCTGGGACGAGGAGAACGACGCCCTCGTCATCCACATGACGCTCACGAGCGCCGGGTGTCCCCTGACCGACGTGCTCGAGGAGCAGACCGGCCAGGCACTGGACGATGTCGTCGACCGCTTCCGCATCAACTGGGTGTGGATGCCGCCGTGGGGTCCCGAGCGGATCACCGACGACGGCCGCGACCAGATGCGCGCCCTCGGCTTCGCGATTTGACACGTACGACCGAAGGGTCTGACGCCGTATGACGGTGTCGGACCCTTCGCCGTCTGCGCCTCGATAGGCTCGAACGGTGACCATCGCCGCCTCCACCGCAGCCCTTCAGGCGCTGCCGCTCGAACAGCTCCGCCGTCGCACCAGCACCAAGTGGCGCTCGTATCCGAATGACGTGCTGCCGCTGTTCGTGGCGGAGACGGACTTCCCGCTCGCGGATCCGATCACGGAGCGCCTGCGCGCGGCGATCGAGCTCGGCGACACCGGCTACACCCCGCCGGACCCCGGGCTTCGGGACGCGTTCGCGGCTTTCGCTCAGCGCCGGTTCGGCTGGAGCGTTCAGCCCGCGCGCATCCGGTCCACGTGCGACGTGATGATGGGCGTGGTCGAGATCCTCCGTGCCGTCCTGACGCCGGGCGATCGCGTGATCGTGGCGCCGCCGGTGTACCCGCCGTTCTTCGACTGCGTCGAGGAGGCCGGGGGCGTGGTGGAGCGCGTGCCGCTCCTCGACGTCGACGGTTCCTGGATCCTCGATCTCGAGGGCATCGAGCGAGCATTCGCGGACGGCGCGCGCGCCGTGCTGCTGTGCAACCCGCACAACCCGACCGGGACCGTGCACAGCCGCGCGGTGCTGGCACGGCTCGCCGAGCTCGCGGCCGCGCACGGGGCCATCGTGGTGAGCGACGAGATCCATGCGCCGCTCGTGCAGCCCGGCGTCGACTACACGCCGTTCCTGGCCGCATCGCCTCTCGCCGAGGAGGTCGGCTACACCGTCACGAGTGCGAGCAAGGCGTACAACCTCGCCGGGCTCAAGTGCGCGGTCATGGTGACGGCGAGCGAGCAGACCGCCGCCGTGGTGCGCGCGCTTCCGCCGGAGGTGGAGTGGCGCACGGGACTCTTCGGCGCGATGGCGGCCGTGGCCGCCTGGGATCCCGCGAGCGACGCCTGGCTGGACGCGCTCCTCGTCGCGCTCGACGAGAACAGGCGCCTTCTCGGCCGCCTGCTCGCCGAGCACATCCCGGGCTCCCGCTATCGCCTGCCCGATGCGGGCTACCTCGCCTGGGTCGACCTGAGCCACCTCGGCTGGGGCGACGACCCCGCAGGACGCATCCTGCGCGAGGCCAGGGTCGCGCTCAATCGCGGGCCGACGTTCGGCGACGAAGGCAACGGGCACGTGCGGATCAACCTCGGCTGCGCGCCGGAGGTGCTGACCGAGGCCGTGCTGCGGATCGCGGCCCTGGTGCAGCGGTGAGCGGCGACGCGCCCGTCGCCACGATCTGGGATCGGCATCGCCTCGGCATCACGATCGGATCCGTCGTCCTGATCTTCCTCGCCGCGATCGAGGCGCTGGCGGTCACGACGGTCATGCCGCTCGTCGCCTCGGACCTGCACGGCGAGGCGCTGTACGCGGTGGCCTTCGCCGGGACGCTGGCGACCGGAGTGATCGGCATGGTCGTCGCCGGAGCGTGGAGCGACCGGTCGGGCCCGCGGGCGCCGCTGTACACCGCCGTCGTGCTCTTCATCGTCGGTCTGCTGATCGCGGGCGTCGCCACCGATATGTACCTCGTGATCCTCGGCCGGCTCATCCAGGGCCTCGGCGCGGGCGGCCAGACCGTGGCGCTCTACGTCGTGGTCGCCCGCGTGTACCCGCCGCAGCTGCACGGCCGGATCTTCGCCGCCTTCGCCGCCGCGTGGGTGGTGCCCTCGATGATCGGTCCGTTCCTCGCAGGCGCGGTCGCGCAGTACCTGCACTGGCGGTGGACCTTCCTCGGAGTCGCCGTTCTGACGCTGATCGCGTTCATCCTCGTCGTCGTGCGGCTGCGCGCCGTGGATCTGAACGCGCACCCCGATGCCGCCTCGGACAAGGAGCCCGCTGCACCGGACGGTGGCCGGATCAGCCTGCGGATCCTTCTCGCCGTCGTCGTGGCGATCGCCGCCGTCGCCGTCGGGTTCGCGGCGGACGCGGCTCCGGCGGTCGGCTGGCCGCTCGCCCTCGTCTCGATCGCGGTCATCGCGTTCGCGATCAAGCCGCTGCTGCCGGCGGGATCGCTGCGCGCGGCGCCGCGGCTTCCGAGCGTCGTACTCATGCGCGGCCTCGTCGCCGGTGCGTTCTTCGCCGCCGAGGCCTACGTGCCGAAGATGCTCATGGAGCGCTTCGACTTCAGCCCGACGATCGCCGGTCTCGCCCTCACCGCGGCGGCGCTCGCCTGGTCGGGCGCCTCTGCGGTGCAGGGCCGGTACGGCGAGCAGCTGGGAAGCCGCCGGATGGTCGTGATCAGCGCGGTGCTCCTTCTGGTCTCTTTCCTCGGCCTCGCCGTCGTCGCTGTGACCCATGCGCTGCCCTGGGTCGTCGTCCTGCTGTGGGGCATCGCGGGCGGAGCGATGGGACTGCTGTATCCGCGTCTCACGGTGCTCACCCTCGCCTACTCGACACCGGCGGACGAGGGGTTCAACTCCTCGGCGCTCTCGATCTCGGACGCCTCGGGATCGGCGGTCACGATCGCGGTCGCCGGGCTGCTGTTCGTGAGCCTTCCGGTCGCGGGGTCGGGGTTCCCTGCGGTGTTCGCGCTGGCGGCCGTCGTGCTGCTGATCGCCACGGTTCCTGGCCTTCGGATCGGCGACGGACCGCGCGCGATCGAGGCGGATGCCGTCAGCGCAGCGTCGGCGTCAGACCCGCGCCGCGACTGAGCAGCGCGATCCCCGCCTCGAACACGGCCGCATCCTCGCCGCCGGCAGGTTCGCCGGAGGTGCTCGCCGCGCCGTGACTCTCGCCGTGCATGCGCTGCTGCACGAGCGTGGTGTGGCCGAGGATGAACTGCAGAACCGCCGTCGCGGCGAGGTCGGTGTCGGGGAGCGCCGTCGGCAGCGCCGCCCGGAGCGCGTCCTCCGCGCGCGATCCGCCGGGGCGGAGGGCGGCAGAGCTCAGCACGACCTCGGCGCCGTCGCGGTAGGAGAGCAGCGCGTCGCGCACCGCCTGCGCCGCGCCGAGAAGGTCGGCGCCGGGTTCCGGCTCGGGGATGCGCGCGAGGATGCGATCGGACACGGCCGCGAGCAGATCCTGCTTGCTGTCGAAGTGCCAGTACAGGGCGCTGGGCTGCACCTCGAGTTCGGTCGCCAGGCGCCGCATGGTGAGGTCGGGCAGGCCGTAGCGGTCCAGCAGGTCGAGGGCGACCCCGATGATGTGCTGGCGGTCATGTCGTCCGGTGCGTGCGGGGGTCATGGCATGAGTATACTGAACGCCGTTCAGGTGAACAGTGTTCAGGATGTGTGCGTTTCCACCCGAACCGCCGCTCCAGCCGTCGATCCGAAGGGGATCCCATGACTTCGACCTCCCGCCCCTGGGGCGCGGACGCCGCCCGCATCGCCGTGTTCGCGGCGCTCATCATCGCGCTCGGACTCGTCATCGTGCCGCTTCCCGGGGGAGTGCCGATCACGGCGCAGACCCTCGGCGTGATGCTCGCGGGACTCGTCCTCGGTCCGCGTCTCGGGCCGCTGTCGGTGCTGGTCGTGCTCGCCCTCGCCGCGGTGGGGCTGCCCGTGCTGGCGGGCGGTCGCGGTGGACTGGGCGTCTTCGCCGGTCCGAGCGCGGGCTATCTCGTGGGCTGGGTCGCGGGCGTCGTCGTGATCGGACTGATCATGGGGTCCCGGCGCGTCACCTGGTGGCGCGCGGGCCTCGCGGCGGTCCTCGGCGGCATCGGGGTCGTGTACCTGTTCGGGATCCCCGTGCAGTCTCTGGCCACGGGCGCGCCCCTCGGACTGACGGCCCTGTCGAGTCTCGCGTTCCTCCCCGGCGACCTCCTCAAGGCGGTCGTCGCCACCGTGCTGGTCGTCGCGCTGCAGCGCGCCTACCCGCGCGCCTTCCGGCGGACGGCCGTGCGTGTCGCCTGACATCGAGCTGCGCGCGGTTTCGCTGCGCATCGACGGGCGGACGATCCTCGATGACGTCTCGCTGCGGCTGGCGGCGCGCCGGACGGCCGTGATCGGAGCGAACGGATCGGGGAAGTCGAGCCTGGCCCGCCTGCTGAACGGTCTGCACGTCGCGACCGCGGGCGAGGTGCGCGTCGGCGGGCTCGATCCGGCGCGCGATGCGCGCGCGGTGCGACGCAGGGTGGGGTTCGTGTTCGCAGATCCGGAGGTCCAGATCCTCATGCCGACGCCCGCCGAGGACCTCGCACTGTCGCTGCACGACGTTCCCGCCGACGAGCGCGCGGCGCGCGTGGACGAAGCGCTGATGCTGTGCGGACTCGGCCCTCTGCGGGACGCTCCGGCGGCGGAGCTGTCCGGGGGCCAGAAGCAGCTGCTCGCGCTGGCCTCGGTGCTGATCGGACGCCCGCGACTCGTGGTGGCGGACGAGCCGACCACGCGCCTCGATCTGCGTAACAGCCGCCGCATCGGCGATGCGCTGCTGGAGGAGCTCGATGTCCCTCTCGTGCTGGTGACGCACGACCTCGAGCTCGCCCGACGCTGCGACGAGGCCGTGCTCATCGAGGAGGGGCGCGTCCTCGCCCAGGGGGCGCCGGACGAAGTGATCGCGGCATACCTGCAGGCCTGCGCGTGAGGATCCGCGGATGATCTCGCTCTACCGTCCCGGATCCGGGTTCCTGCACCGGGCGCCCGCGCGCGCGAAGCTCGCGCTGCTGGCGGTGATCGCGCTCGGGCTCTCGTTCGTGCCGGCGACGTCCGGCGCCGTCCTGCCGATCGCGGGCGTGGTCCTGGCGGTCAGCGTGCTGTTCCTGCTCGGCGGGTTCGGCGTGCGCGCTCTGGGGGAGGCCTGGTGGCGGCTGCGCTGGCTCGTCCTCATCCTCGGCGTCGCCCTGGTGGTCTTCGTGAGCGTGACGGCGGCGGCCGTGAACACCGGCCGGATCGTGGCGCTGCTGCTCCTCGCGGAGCTGGTGACCCGTTCGACGTCGACGAGCGCGCTCATGGCGGTGATCCGGAGGCTGCTGCTCCCGCTGCGGCCGCTCGGCGTGAACGCGGACGCCGTCGCGTTGGTCCTCTCGCTGACCATCACGATGGCACCGGTCGTGGGGAGCTTCGTGCGCGCCGTCCGGGAGGCCCAGGAGGCGCGGGGGGTGCGCCTGGGGCCGCGGATGGCGGTGCCGCTCCTGGTCCGCACGCTGCGCCACGCGGACGCCGTGGGGGAGGCCCTCGCCGCGCGCGGGCTGGGTTGACGCTCTGCGGGCGGACACGGTCGC
Source organism: Microbacterium sp. (assembly GCA_031277885.1). GTDB lineage: Bacteria > Actinomycetota > Actinomycetes > Actinomycetales > Microbacteriaceae > Microbacterium. The sequence continues at coordinate 48,898 of JAITLM010000029.1, read as the reverse complement.
CGGCCCGGACGCGCAGATCGGGTCCAGCCGTGCGTCCTATACTGGGAGGCTGGCCATCCGGCCGCTCACCCCCTTCTGAAGAACGGACGTCCGCTGTGCTCGCCGTGCACGACCTCGAGATCCGCGTGGGAGCGCGCCTCCTCATGGAGAACGTGTCCTTCCGCGTCGCCGACGGCGACAAGATCGGCCTCGTCGGCCGCAACGGCGCCGGCAAGACCACGCTGACGAAGGTGCTCGCGGGGGATCTGATCCCGTCCGACGGCAAGGTCGACCGCAACGGGGAGCTGGGGTACCTGCCGCAGGACCCGCGCTCCGGCGACCCCGAGATGCTGGCCCGCACCAGGATCCTGGATGCCCGCGGGCTCGGATCCCTGACCCTGCGGATCCGCGAAGCCTCCGAGCTCATGGGCTCCGATGACCCGGCGGTCGCGGAGAAGGCGATGCGTCAGTTCGGCAACCTCACCGAGCGCTTCGAGGCGATGGGCGGGTACGCCGCAGAGGCCGAGGCGGCATCGATCGCGCACAACCTCTCGCTGCCCGACCGGATCCTCGACCAGCAGCTCAAGACGCTCTCCGGCGGCCAGCGCCGTCGCATCGAGCTCGCGCGCATCCTGTTCTCCGATGCGGAGACGATGATCCTCGACGAGCCCACCAACCACCTCGACGCGGACAGCGTCGTGTGGCTCCGCGAGTTCCTCAAGGGCTACAAGGGCGGACTGATCGTGATCAGCCACGATGTCGAGCTCGTCGGCGAGACCGTGAACCGGGTGTTCTACCTGGACGCGAACCGCCAGATGATCGACATCTACAACATGAACTGGAAGAACTACCTCCGCCAGCGCGTGGCCGACGAGGAGCGCCGCAAGAAGGAGCGCGCCAACGCCGAGAAGAAGGCGACCTCGCTGCAGCAGCAGGCCGCCCGCTTCGGCGCGAAGGCCAGCAAGGCCGCCGCGGCGCACCAGATGGTGGCGCGCGCGGAGAAGCTGCTCTCCGGGCTGGAGGAGGTGCGCCAGGTCGACCGCGTCGCCAAGCTGCGCTTCCCGAAGCCCGCGCCCTGCGGAAAGACGCCGCTCATGGCCTCCGGGCTGTCGAAGTCCTACGGCTCGCTCGAGATCTTCACCGACGTCGACCTCGCGATCGACCGCGGATCCAAGGTCGTGGTGCTGGGTCTGAACGGCGCCGGCAAGACCACGCTGCTGCGGATCCTCGCTGGCGTCGACCAGCCGGACACCGGGCAGCTCGAGCCCGGGCACGGTCTCAAGGTCGGCTACTACGCCCAGGAGCACGAGAACCTGGACGTGAAGCGCTCCGTGCTGGAGAACATGATGTCCTCCGCCCCCGATCTCAACGAGACCGAGGCGCGCAAGGTCCTGGGATCCTTCCTGTTCACGGGCGAGGACGTGCACAAGCCGGCCGGAGTCCTCTCCGGTGGTGAGAAGACCCGCCTCTCGCTCGCGACGCTCGTCGTCTCGGCGGCGAACATGCTGCTGCTGGACGAGCCCACGAACAACCTCGACCCCGCGTCGCGCGAGGAGATCCTCGGTGCGCTCGCGCATTACGAGGGCGCCGTCGTCCTCGTCTCGCACGATCCCGGCGCCGTGGAGTCCCTCAACCCCGAGCGCGTGCTGATCCTGCCCGACGGCGTCGAGGACATCTGGTCCAAGGAGTACCAGGACCTCATCGAGCTGGCCTGACCCCCTCTTCTTGACCGCGAGACTCCAACTCCGCGACGAGACTGCGCTCTAGAAGCGCAGTCTCGTCGCCCCGTTGGAGTCTCGCGGTCAAGAAGAAGGGGTGCGGAAGCGCGGTCAGTGCTGGACGGCGTCGAGGAGGGCGTCCTCGTCGTCCATGTCGCGATCGCGACGGCGGCGGGGCTCGCGCGGTGCGCGGCCGGCGGCCTCGTCCCGGTGCTTGATGATCTCGGTGCGGATCACGTAGCCGATGAAGATGAAGCCCATGATGGCGAACAGGATCCACTGGATCGCGTAGGACAGGAACGGTCCGGGATCGTCCGAGGGGGCCTCGAACGCGTGCGGACGCGAGGCGGGAGCGGGGGACTCGCTGACGAGTTCGCCGTACGCCCCGGTGTCCACCGCGGCGCCGCCGCCGATCTTGTCCGCCACCAGCGCGAGGTTGATGCTGGGCACCTGGCCCTCGGGTGCGCCGCGGCCGGAAGGCGGCAGCGGCTCCGCAGGGCGGAGGCGTGCGATCACCGTCGTCTCGCCCGAGGGGGGCGCCGGGATCGAGGTCGGCACATCGGATCCGTCGCCCGCGATGACCCATCCGCGATTGACGATGAACACGCGGCCGTCATCCGTGCGGAACGGCACGAGCACTTCGAAGGCGCTGGTGCCGCCGTGCGGGCGGTTGCGCACCAGCAGCTGTCCGGAGGGTTCGTACCGCCCCTTCAGCGACACCGGGTGCCACTGGGACTTCTCCGGGAGGGTCTCACCGGGGGAGAGCAGCTGCCCGAGCGGCACGGGCTTGGCGTCGTAGTTCTGCTGCACGAGTTCGAGCTGAGTCTGACGCCCGTCGTTGCGTGAGAACTGCCAGTTCGAGAGGTAGGCGCACACGATCGCGAACACGATCGCGACGGCGAGGTAGGCGCTCCAGCGGAGCAGGCGCTGACGCATCATCCGGGTTCGCCCTCGCCTTCGCCCACGGCGTCGTCGATGCGCGCCGGGAACTCCCGGGCGCGCAGGTAGTCGTACAGGAAGCGCAGGTGCTCATCGCACGCGAGCCAGATCTTCTCCCGCTCAGGACCGTGGATGCGCGGATTGCGCCACACGATGCGGTGCGTCGCCGCGGAGCAGCAGCCGGCGCGTGAGCATTTCAATGCGGGTTCGCGAGCGATCACGAGCGCGGCTCGGCGGGGTGCGCGGCCGTCTCGGAGATCGTGATCACCGGGGGTTCGCTCGGCGCGGGCGGGGGAGCGTCATCGCTCGCCGCGATCTGGATGCGCGGCGACTCGACACCGGTGGGCACCGAATCGTCGCCCGCATTCGCGAAGACGACTGCGATGTACGGAAGGACCGCCGCGGCGATCCCGAAGGCCCAGGTCCACCAGCCCATCGGCTGGACCACGAACATCAGCACGAAGCAGACCATGCGGATCGACATCGTGATGACGTAATGGCGCACGCGGTCCCTCGCCTCGTCGCGCGGTGCGCGCGGCAGGGAGGTCACGGCGGCGTCTGGAGTCCTTCTCACGATGACTCCAGCCTACGCCGCCGCGACCTCGCAGGCGCTCAGTAGCCGTAGCTGTTGCTCAGCGAGACCGCGTAGATGATCGCGAAGATCAGGAAAGCGCCGATGATGACGCCGAGCGCGATTCCGACGTAACCGGTGATGAGGCCGGTGATCGCCAGCGGCTTGCCGCCGAGCGCCGAGTCGTTCTTGATCCTCTTGAGCGAGATGTGGCCCATGATGACGGCCGCGAGACCGAGCGCCAGCGGCAGGATGAGGTACACCCAGCAGAACAGCACGCTCGCGATGCCGCAGATCATGGAGGCGATCGCGAGACCGTTCGACTTCAGCGGTGCGGGGTACGGCTGCCCGTAGGGCTGTGCGTACGAGCCTGCCGGGTAACCGGGTGCTGCAGGGGCCGTGCCCGGGTAGCTCGGTGCGGCGGGCTGCTGCGCGCCCGGGGCAGGGTACGCGGGCTGCTGCGGTGCGGCTCCCGGGTAGGACGGCGCGGGCTGCTGCGGTGCGGCGGGCTGCTGCGGAGCGGCTCCCGGGTAGGCGGGCGCCGGCGGAACCGGGTTCTGCGGTGCCGGTGCGGCGGACGGGTAGGCGGGCTGTTGCGGGGGCACCGGGGCGCCCGGGTATGCGGGGGGCTGCTGTCCCTGCGGCGGGGTGCCGCCGTTGTCGTTGCTCATGACTGTTCCTCCTGGGTCAACACAAAGATTTCCGTGCTCTCAGGGCCCTGTCAATTCCTGCCGCAAGATCCGCTCGATAGGCTTGCGAGCCGTACACCTCGATTCTTGGGAGCCTGCATGAGCACTGATCGCGTCGTCCTCGTCACCGGCGGAAACCGCGGCATCGGCCGCGCGATCGCCGAGCGCTTCGTGCGTGACGGCTACCGCGTCGCCGTCACCGCACGCAGCGGTGAAGGCCCCGAGGGCACGCTGACCGTACGCGCCGACGTCACGGACGCGGCGGCGGTGGATGCGGCGTTCACGGAGGTCGAGCAGAAGCTGGGTCCGGTGGAGATCGTCGTCGCGAACGCCGGCATCACGAAGGACACGCTCCTGCTGCGGATGAGCGAGGACGACTTCGACAGCGTGGTGTCGACGAACCTGGGCGGATCCTTCCGCGTCGTCAAGCGCGCGTCGAAGGGCATGCTCAAGGCGCGGTTCGGACGCGTGATCCTCATCTCCAGCGTGGTCGGACTCTACGGATCCGCCGGCCAGATCAACTATGCGGCGTCGAAGAGCGCGCTCGTCGGCTTCGCCCGCTCGCTCACCCGCGAGCTCGGAGCCCGCGGGATCACCGCGAACGTCGTCGCCCCCGGCTTCATCGAGACCGACATGACCGCCGAGCTGCCCGAGGACACCCAGAAGCAGTACAAGGCGAGCATCCCGGCGGGGCGCTTCGCCTCCGCGGACGAGGTGGCCGGCGTGGTCACGTGGATCGCCTCGGATGACGCCGCCTACATCTCCGGCGCCGTCATCCCGGTCGACGGCGGCCTCGGCATGGGGCACTGAAGCGCGCCGATCCCCGCGCGTGACCGTCCGCGTCAGCGGACGGCCGCGACCAGCAGCTCCGCGAGCCGTTCCGGGGCCGAGTACTGCGGCCAGTGACCGGATCCGATCCGCACGACCTCGGCGTCGCGGATGCCGCGGTACTCGTCGCCGTACGAGCCCCACTGCTCGAGGTATCCCTCGAGCTCGGGCTGCGTGAGCGACCCCATGAGCAGGGTCGCCGGGACGTCGTAGCGACGCGGATCCGCCAGCGCGATCGGATCCGTCGGGATCCGCGCGGGGACGCTCTGCGCGGCGCGGGCCGCCGCCTCTCGGGTCGGCGCGTCGAGATCCTCGACGTCGCTCGCGTCGAAGAAGTCCCAGCCGGGGAACGGGATGACCCCGTCCACCACCGGGAACTCGCTGATCCCGCTGCCGTTCGGCGGAGGGACCGTGTCGACGAAGACCGCACGGCGCACGCGGTCGGGACGCGCATCCACGGCGCCCCAGATCACGTTGCCCCCACCGGAGTGGCCGACGAGCACCACGTCGCCCTGCGCCTCGTCGACCGCGGCGACGACCGCGGCGATCCAGTCGTCCAAGCGCAGGTCGGCGGATCCGGAAGACGGCGCACCCACGCCGGGCAGCGTCAGCGGCCGCGGCGTATGGCCGGCCTCGCGCAGCGGTTCGAGCACAGGGGTCCAGGAGTCGGCATCGAGCCAGAGGCCGGGAACGAGGATAATGTCCATGCGCCCACGCTAGGCGGGGCCGCCGACAGAGCGCCAGGGGGCCGGCCGGCGCCGCGGGGCCGGCCGTGCGGTCAGGGCAGCAGCGGGATGGCCTGGGACAGGTCGACCCGGCCGACGACGAGCGAGGCCGCCGCGCGGACGGCGGGCTTCGCGTTGAAGGCGAGACCCAGCCCCGCCGCCGCCATCATCGGAAGGTCGTTCGCGCCGTCGCCGATCGCGATCGTGGCGCGGGGGGCGATGCCGAGATCGGCGGCCCATTCCCGCAGGGACGCCGCCTTGGCCGCGCCGTCGACGATGGCGCCGTCGACCCGTCCGGTCAGCGCATCCTCCGCGACCTCGAGACGGTTCGCACGCCACCGGTCCACGCCGAGCTCCGGCGCGATGGCGTCGAGGATCTCGTGGAAACCTCCCGAGACCACGCCGACCACGCCGCCGCGCTCGTGCACGGCCGCAGTGAGCTCGCGCACTCCGGGGGTGGGCTCGATACGGCTGCGCACCCGCTCGAACGAGGCCGTGGGGACGCCGGTCAGCGCCGCGACGCGCGAGCGCAGGCTCGTCGCGAAGTCGACCTCGCCGCGCATCGCCGCCTCGGTCGCGGCCTGGACCTCGTCCCGGCGGCCGGCCTCCTCGGCGAGGAGTTCGATCACCTCGTTGCGGATGAGCGTGGAATCGGCATCGAGGACGACGAGGAAGCGCGCGGAGGTCACTCGATGAGCGTAGCGGCCGGGCCGGCGCGTCCCCGCCGCTGTGACGATCGGGACGGGCTCCGTTCAGCGCTCGATGCGCACTCCCTTGCCGACCACGGTCAAGCCGGTCTCGGTGATCGTGAAGCCGCGGTCGAGGTCGCGCTCCCGATCGACGCCGACCGTGGCGCCGTCGAGCAGCACGACGTTCTTGTCCAGGATCGCCCTGTGCACGCGCGCGCCCTGTCCGACCCTCACGCCGTCGAACAGCACCGAGTCGGTGATCGTCGACCCGCCGGCGGCGAGGGTCCACGGACCGACGACACTACGTTCGAGATGCGTGCCGGAGAGCACGGATCCGAGCGACACGATGGAGTCGATCGCATTGCCGATCCGCCCGACCGAGTCGCGCACGAACTTCGCGGGCGGCGAGTTCACCGCCTGCGCGTGGATCGGCCACTCCATGTTGTACAGGTTGAAGATCGGCAGCGTGGAGATCAGATCCATGTGCGCGTCGAAGAACGACTCGATCGTGCCCACGTCCCGCCAGTAGGAGCGGTCGCGCGGGGAGGAGCCCGGAACCTCGTTCTGCTTCATGTCGTAGAAGCCGGCCTCTCCGCGGCCGACGAAGTAGGGGACGATGTCGCCGCCCATGTCGTGGTTGGACCCGGCCAGCTCGCCGTCGGCCTCGACGGCCTCGATGAGCGCATCGGCGTCGAACACGTAGTTGCCCATCGAGGCGAGCACCTCGTGCGGGGAGTCCGGGAGCCCCGTCGGGTCGGACGGCTTCTCCAGGAACTGGTTGATGCGGCCGGAGTCGTCGTCCGCGACGTCGATCACGCCGAACTGCGAGGCCAGGGCGAGCGGCTGCCGGATGCCGGCGACCGTGGCGCGCGCGCCGGATTCGATGTGCGCGTCGATCATCTGGCGGAAGTCCATGCGATAGACGTGGTCGGCGCCGATCACGACGACGATGTCGGGCTTCTCGTCCAGGATCAGGTTCAGGCTCTGCAGGATCGCGTCCGCGGATCCGGAGAACCAGCGCTTGCCGAGTCGCTGCTGAGCGGGCACCGAGGTGACGTAGGAGTCGAGCAGCGCCGACATCCGCCAGGTCTGCGAGATGTGCCTGTCGAGGCTGTGGGACTTGTACTGCGTGAGGACCACGATCTGGCGCAGACCCGAGTTGATCAGGTTGGAGATCGCGAAATCGATCAATCGGTACTGACCGCCGAAGGGCACGGCGGGCTTGGCTCGATCCGCCGTCAGAGGCATGAGCCGCTTGCCCTCGCCGCCGGCGAGGATGATCCCGAAAACCTTCTTTGGTGCCGACATGGGTCCACCATAGAGCCACGTCGATGCATGTACTAGCGTTCACGACATGCGCGTCGACATCGTCACCAAGGAGTACCCGCCGGAGATCTACGGAGGGGCCGGCGTGCATGTCGCGGAGCTGGTGAAAGCCCTGCGAGAGAGCATCGATGTGCGGGTTCGGGCCTTCGGCGCGGAGCGGGATGAACAGGATGTGACGGCTTACCGAACTCCTGCGGAACTGGCCTCGGCGAACGCCGCGCTGCAGACGCTGGGCACGGATCTGGTCATCGTGCCGGACGTCGCAGGCGCCGACGTCGTGCACAGTCACACCTGGTACGCGAACTTCGCCGGGCACATCGCGTCGCAGCTGCACGGCATCCCGCACGTGCTCACCGCGCACAGCCTCGAGCCGCTGCGGCCGTGGAAGGCGGAGCAGCTCGGCGGCGGCTATGCGGTCTCGAGCGGCGTGGAGAGACTCGCCTACGAGAACGCGGCAGCGATCATCGCGGTGAGCGCGGGCATGCGCGCCGACATCCTGCGCAGTTATCCGCAGGTGGATCCCGCGAAGGTGCGTGTCATCCACAACGGCATCGACGTGGAGGCCTGGCACCCGGTAGACGACCCCGATTTCGTGCGCGCCCAGGGCATCGATCCCGACCGGCCGTCCGTCGTGTTCGTCGGGCGGATCACGCGTCAGAAGGGCCTGCCCTACCTGCTGCGGGCGGCAGCGCTGCTCCCGCCCGAGGTGCAGCTGGTGCTGTGCGCCGGCGCGCCGGACACCCCGGAGATCATGGCCGAGGTGCAGGAGCTCGTCCGTGGTCTGCAGGCGACGCGGCAGGGCGTGGTCTGGATCGAGCGGATGCTGCCCCGGCACGAGCTCTCCGCGATCCTCACCGCCGCGACGACGTTCGTATGCCCGTCCGTGTACGAGCCGCTCGGCATCGTGAACCTCGAGGCGATGGCCTGTGGAGCGGCGGTCGTCGGGACCGCGACGGGAGGGATCCCCGAGGTCGTGGACGACCGCGTGACCGGCCGCCTGGTCCCGATCGAGCAGGTGCAGGACGGCACGGGGACCCCGGTGGATCCGGATCGCTACGTGTCGGATCTCGCCGCCGTGCTGACCGAGGTCGTCTCGGATCCCGCGCAGGCGAAGGCGTACGGCGAGGCGGGGCGACGTCGCGCGGCGGAGGAGTTCAGCTGGGGCGCGATCGCCGACACGACAAGGGCGCTCTACGAGGAGCTGACGGCCTGACCGATAGGCTGAAGGCATGTCTGCCGTCCTCGAATTCTCGGATGTCGTGGTGCGCCGCGACGGCCGCAACATCGTCGATCACCTCACCTGGACCGTCGAGGACGACCAGCGCTGGGTCGTGCTCGGTCCCAACGGCGCGGGTAAGACGACGCTGCTCCAGCTGGCAGACACCCTCATGCATCCGACCCAGGGTCGGGTCGACATCCTGGGGGAGACCCTCGGCCGCACCGACGTGTTCGAGATCCGTCCGCGGATCGGCTTCGCCTCCTCGGCGATGGCCCGCCGGATCCCCGCCGACGAGACCGTGCTGAACACCGTCATGACCGCGGCGTACTCGGTCATGGGGCGCTGGAACGAGTCCTACGAGTCGATCGACGAGCGCCGCGCGATGCGCGTTCTCGAGCAGTGGCATCTGGAGCATCTCGCCGAGCGCCACTTCGGCACGCTCAGCGACGGCGAGCAGAAGCGCGTGCAGATCGCGCGGGCCGTGATGACCGATCCGGAACTGCTGCTGCTGGACGAGCCGAGTGCGAGCCTCGACCTCGGCGCACGCGAGGAGCTGCTGGCCCTGCTCGGCGGATTCGCCCAGTCGCCGACGACGCCCGCGATGGTCATGGTCACGCACCACGTCGAGGAGATCCCGGTCGGCTTCACGCACGTCCTGCTGCTGTGCGACGGCGCGATCGTCGCGGCGGGACCGATCGAGCAGACGCTCACGGCCGAGGCGCTGAGCGACGCATTCGGCATGCCGATCTCGCTGGACCGGGTCGAAGGCCGCTACGCGGCACGCGCCGCCTGATCTGTTAGAATCGATCCTTGGTGCGCTCTGCACCGCAGACTTCCCTCGCCCCTGGCACAATCCAGGGCACCACGTAAGGAATCCCATGAAGACTGACATCCACCCCCAGTACCAGGCCGTCGTGTTCCGCGACCTCGGTTCGGGCGACACGTTCCTCACCCGTTCGACGGTCACGAGCGACAAGACGATCGAGCTGGACGGCGTGGAGTACCCCGTCATCGACGTCGAGATCTCCTCGGCCTCGCACCCGTTCTACACGGGCAAGCAGCGCATCATGGACTCGGCCGGCCGTGTCGAGAAGTTCAACCAGCGCTTCAAGAACTTCGGCGGTTCCTCCAAGTAATCGCCTCCGCGAAAGCCCCGTCCTCGATCGAGGACGGGGCTTTCCGCTGTCTAGGAGCAGGGTCCTCCGGCGTCGGACGGCGAGGACCGGATCGTCTCCAGGGCGAACCGGATGCCGTCGATCTTGCCCTCGGCGTGCCGGATCACGCGCCGGAAGCGGTTCTTGCGCTTCGGCTCGTGAGCGAACGTCACCTGCAGGAAGTCGATGACGGTCTGCATCCTCTCGATCTCGCGTTCGAGGACGTCGATGCGCTCGGTGTCGTTCATCATGGCGATCGGGTCTCCCTCCATCGGGTAACCGCCCAGTTTACCGCGCGCCCGTCCGCGGGTGCCGACCGTGCGGCTCAGAGGTCGATCCGGATCCTGTCGCCGTCGATTCCCCACGGCGGGTCGCCGGGGGCGGGCGCCGGAGCGGTCCGCCGGGTCTGCCGGTCGCGTTCGGCCTCGGCCTCCATCGACGAAGGGGCGAACACGCTGTCGAAGGCGCCGCCGATTCCTCCGCCGCGCCCGGCATAGCGCTTCTCGAGCGGTCGGCGTGGGGAGAGCGTCCACACGGCGTAGCCGAGGATGTACAGCCCGAGCGCGACGGGCAGGGCGACAGCGCCCCAGCCCAGCACCGCGTTCAGGGTCTCCTTCACACCAGCAGGCTACGCCGCCCGACGCGGATCCGGATCCGTCGTCAGAGGGATCCGGCCGAGACGTCCTGACGGGTGGCATCACCGTCGCGGACGGGCCAGCGTCCGTCGACGCGCTCGGTCGGTTCGATGCGCCCGATGCGCACGAAGTAGTCGGTGAGGCTCGCGGCCTGTGCTCGCGCCCAGCCGATCTGACGGGTGTGCAGCTCGCCGGCGCTGGGCGGGAGCGGGAAGCGCTGGGCGAGGGCCTGCGCGACCCGGCCCGCCGCGACGGCATCCGCGGAGGCGTCGTGCGCGCCGGTCAGATCGACCCCGTAGTGCGCGGCGACGATCTCGAGCGTCCTCTTGCCGGGGCGGTAGCGGTCGTAGGTCTTGTCGATGATCAGTGGATCGATCACCGGAGACGGGTTCTCCAGCGGCGCGATCCTGTGCCGTCGCGCCTCATGCGCGAGGAGGGAGAAGTCGAACGCCGCGTTGTAGGCCACGACCGGCACACCCTGGTCCAGGAGGGATCTCAGAGCCGCGACCACGCCTGCGATGACCTGGGCCGCGGGAGAGCCGTCGCGGTGCGCGCGCTCCGAGGTGATGCCGTGGATCGCGGTGGCGCCGGCCGGGATGGGTACGCCAGGATCCGCCAGCCATGTCCGTGCCGCGATCTCGGCGCCGTGGTGGTCCAGCACGCCGACGTGCGCGGTGACGATGCGATCCCGCGTGACGTCGATCCCCGTGGTCTCGAGGTCGAAGACTCCGACGCGGGTCACCCAGGGCGGCAGCGGCGTCAAAGCGGTCATGACGCCACCGTAGGGCGAGGGGCCGACATCGCCGGTCCGGCGCGCGGCAGTGCGCGCAGGCGGCCGGGATCGCGCCCGTAGACTCGAGGCATGCCCGCGCCTTCCCCCTATGCCGCACGCCTGGATCGCATCCCCGTGCACCGGCAGGAGGCCGAGGTCCTCGGCGGACGAACCGCGTACTGGGTCTACGGTCCTGAGGGCGCGGAGGTCACGGTTCTCGCCGTGCACGGCTTCCGCGGCGAGCACCACGGGCTCGAGCCCGTCGTCGCCCACCTTCCGGGAGTGCGCGTGATCATGCCGGATCTCCCGGGTTTCGGCGAGACGGCGCCGCTTCCCGGACGTGAGCACGACATCGACGCCTACGCCCAGTGGCTCACGGCCTTCGCCGCGCAGGTCGCCCCTGGCGCGGTCGTCCTGGGTCACTCCTTCGGCTCGATCGTGGCCTCCGCCGCCGTCGCCGGGGGACTGGAGACGCCGCGGTTGATCCTGGTCAATCCGATCGGCGCGCCCGCGCTGGAAGGACCGAAGGCGGTGCTGACGCGTCTGGCCATGCTCTACTACGCCCTCGGCGCGCGGCTTCCCGAGGCCCTCGGCACCGAGCTTCTGCGCAACAGGGTCATCGTGCGCGCGATGAGCATCGCGATGGCGAAGACGCGGGATCCGGAACTGCGCCGGTTCGTGCACGATCAGCACGACACGTACTTCTCACGGTTCTCCGACCGTGACGTGCTCAGCCAGGCGTTCCGCACGAGCGTCTCGCACGACGTCCGCGAGTTCGCGCCGCGTATCGCGGTCCCGACCCTGCTGGTGGCCGCGCAGCGCGACGACATCACCCCGATCGAGGCCGAGCGCGCGCTCGTGCCTCTCTTCCCGGACGCCGAGCTCGTCGAGATCGCGCACGTCGGGCATCTGATCCACTACGAGACCCCGGCCGAGGCCGCGGGCGCGATCAGGCGGTTCCTCCGGCCTCTCGTCGTGCCAGCCCCATAAGGCCGCCGACGCGGAACGGGATGACCTCGCCCATCGCGAGCGACGTCTCGGTCCGCTCCACGCCGTCGATCGAGAGGATACGGGCGTCGGTGTCGAACAGGTGGCGCGCGTCGCGGCAGGCGACGAGTGCGAGCAGATCGATCGAACCGCTCAGGCCGTGCGCCTGCACGACCTCCGGCACGCGTGCGAGCTCGGCGATGATCCGGGGCAGCTCGGTCTGGCGGACGCCGATGCTCACGAAGGCTTGCAGCGGGTACCCGAGGACAGCGGGGGAGAAGGCGCGCTCATAGGGCAGGAACACCCCGGTCTGCTCCAGCCGGGCCATGCGGGCCTGGATGGTGTTGCGGGAGAGGCGCAGCTTCTCGGCCATCGCGACCACCGTCGTGCGCGGGTCGGCGGAGAGCATCTCGAGGATGTCGAGATCGGTGCGATCAAGGGTTGCCATGTTGCCAAAGGCTAGCACCCTGCTAAGGGGCGATAGTTGGCAACATGCTCAGACAGCCGTCGAATGCTTGAGCGACGTGTGAAGCAGACGTACGCTCAGGGCAAGCGAAGACGCACCGGATCCTTCCCACGAGGGCGGACCCACTGAGGAGGACGAAGATGTCAACCCACCTTGATCCCATCACCGTGACCGGCATCGGGCTCGACGAGCCCGCCGCCCTCATCGACGCCCATGGGCGGCGCCGCAACGACACGCGTCTCGCCCCCTATGCCGCGGAGGTCTCCTCCGACCAACTGCTCTCGCTCCTGCGCGACATGATCGTCCTGCGCCGGCTCGACAGCGAGGGCGTGGCGCTGCAGCGCCAGGGCCAGCTCGGCCTGTGGGCCCCGTGCCAGGGGCAGGAGGCCGCACAGATCGGCTCCGGCCGCGCGCTCAAGAGCGATGACGTGGTCTTCCCGAGCTATCGCGAGACCGGGGTGATGCTGACGCGCGGCGCCCAGCCCGGCGACTACGTGCGCATGTGGCGCGGCGAGGAGGGCGCCGCCTACGACCCCGCCGTGATGCACATGGCGCCTCTGCAGATCATCATCGGCGCGCAGACGCTCCACGCGGTCGGCTATGCGCTCGGCATCCAGCACGACGGCTCCGACCAGGTCGCGGTCACCTACTTCGGCGACGGGGCGACGAGCCAGGGCGACGTGAACGAGGCCATGATCTTCGCCTCCTCGTATCGCGCCCCGGTCGTCTTCATCTGCCAGAACAACCACTGGGCGATCTCCGAGCCGGTGGCCGTCCAGTCGCAGCACCCGATCGCGGGGCGCGCCCCCGGCTTCGGGATCCCCAGCATGCGCGTGGACGGCAACGACGTGCTCGCGGTGTTCGCGGCGACCCGCTGGGCACTTGAGCAGGCCCGCGGCGGATCTCCGGCGTTCCTGGAGCTCGTCACGTACCGGATGGGCCCGCACACCACCGCGGACGACCCCACCCGCTACCGGGACCCTGCCGAGCTCGAGTACTGGCGGGGCAAGGATCCGCTCGCGCGGGTCGAGGCGCTGCTGCGCGCGGAGGGCGTGCTCACCGACGAGATCGCCGCGGGCTTCGCGGAGGAGGCGGACGAAGCGGCCATGCAGATGCGCGCCGCGTGCCTGAGCCTCACGACGCGCGCGCCGCTGGCGGTGTTCGACGGCGTGTACGCGGAGCCGCACACCGGTCTCGACGAGGAGCGCGCCGACTACGCCCGCTACCTCGCGACCCTCGCGGAGGCGTGACATGACCCAGATGACGATGGGCAAGGCGCTCGGCGCCGCCCTCACGCAGTCCCTGGCGGATGACCCGAAGGTCGTCCTGCTCGGCGAGGACATCGGCAAGCTCGGCGGCGTGTTCCGGATCACCGACGGTCTCCTGGACGAGTTCGGCGCGGAGCGGGTCATCGACACGCCTCTCGCGGAGTCCGGGATCGTCGGCACGGCCGTCGGGCTCGCGATGCGCGGCTACCGGCCGGTGGTCGAGATCCAGTTCGACGGCTTCGTCTATCCCGCGTTCGATCAGATCGTCTCCCAGGTCGCGAAGCTGCACTACCGGACGCAGGGCACCGTGCCGATGCCGATCACGATCCGGATCCCCTGGGGCGGAGGCATCGGCGCGGCCGAGCACCACTCGGAGTCGCCGGAGGCGTACTTCGTGCACACCGCCGGTCTCCGCGTGGTCGCCGTCTCGAACCCGCAGGACGCGTACACCTGCCTGCGTCAGGCGATCGCGAGCGACGACCCGGTGATCTTCTTCGAGCCCAAGCGGCTGTATCACGCCAAGGGCGAGGTCGATCTGGACACCCCGCTCGCGGACGCGGCGCCGATGGGCCTCGCCCGGGTGGTCCGCGAGGGCACGGACACCACCATCGTGACCTACGGCGCCATGGTGCGCACCGCACTCGAGGCCGCCGAGGCCGCCGAGGCCGAGGGACGGTCGCTCGAGGTGATCGATCTGCGCTCGCTCTCGCCGATCGACTACGGCACCGTCTGCGCCTCGGTGCGCCGGACAGGGCGGGTCGTCGTCGCGCACGAGGCGGCGCGCGAGGCCGGCGTCGCCGCCGAGGTCATCGCGAGCATCACCGAGAAGTGCTTCACCTGGCTGGAGGCGGCGCCCTTGCGCGTCACGGGCCATGACATCCCGTATCCGCCGGCGAAGCTGGAGAAGTTCCACCTGCCGGACCTGGATCGGATCCTGGACGCAGTCGACCGCATCTGCGATGACGAGCAGCTGCTGGAGGGGGTCGACCGATGAAGCAGGAGTTCCTCCTTCCCGACCTCGGTGAGGGTCTCACCGAGGCGGAGATCGTGCAGTGGCTGGTCGCCGAGGGCGACACCGTCACGCTGAACCAGACGCTCGCCGAGGTGGAGACCGCCAAGGCGATCGTCGAGCTGCCCTCGCCGCACGCGGGCGTGATCGCCTCCCTGCACGCGGCCGCGGGGGACGTGGTCCTCGTGGGCGCGCCGCTCGTGGGCTTCGAGATCGAGGGGCAGGAGGCGCCCGAATCCGCAGCGCCGGCCGCCGGCGCTGCCGCCGCCGAGGTCGAAGAGGGTTCCGGGCCCAACCTGGTCGGCTACGGCGCCGCGCCGTCGAGCGGCCGCCCGCAGCGTCGTGCGCGCCGCGCGAGCGCGGGAACCGTCGCCGCGACGACCGTCACCGCGGACGTCGACGTGCGCGTGGCGGCCCCGCACGACGACATCGCCGTGGTCCCGGCCCCGCCCGTCCGCGGCGAGCGCCCCCGCTCCACCCCGCCCGTCCGCGCCTATGCGAAGGGCCTGGGCATCGACCTGGTGCTCGTCGCGGCCGAGCTCGGCGACCGGGTGATCACCCGCGCCGACGTCGACGCCTACCGCGAGCGCCTCGTGCAGCGCGGCGAGGGTGCGGTTGCGGAGGCGCCCTCGGCGTCCGCGGCGGCGGCCGCCCCGGTGCGCCGGACCACGGGGGAGCGCGCCATCACCCGGATCCCGATCCGCGGAGTGCGCAAGCACACCGCCGAGGCGATGGTGCAGAGCGCGTTCACCGCGCCGCACGTGACCACCTTCCACACGGTGGACGTGACCGCGACGAGCGAGCTGATCGCGTCGCTGCGGGCGACCGCCAAGCCCGAGGCTCCGCGGATCGGCGTGCTCACCGTGGTCGCCAAGGCGGTGTGCCTGGCCCTCGCCGCGTTCCCCGGGCTGAACTCCCGGTGGGACGGCGATGCCGGCGAGATCGTGCAGCAGCACTTCGTGGATCTCGGTATCGCGGCCGCGACGGAGCGCGGCCTGATCGTGCCGATCATTCGTGACGCCGAGCGGATGCCGCTCGGTGAGCTCGCGGCCGCCGTCGCCGACCTCACGCGCACGGCGCGCAGCGGCAAGACCCCGCCGGCGGACCTCATCGGCGGCACGTTCTCGCTCACCAACATCGGTGTGTTCGGCATCGACGCGGGCACCCCGATCCTGCCTCCGGGGCAGACCGGGATCCTCGCGCTCGGAGCCGTGCGGCGACTGCCCTGGGAGCACAAGGGCGAGATCGCGCTGCGCGACGTCATGACGCTCAGCCTGTCTTTCGATCACCGGATCGTGGATGGCGCCGAGGGCGCGCAGTTCCTGAAGGCCGTCGCAGACGTCCTGCAGGAGCCGGGCCGCGCGATGCTGCTGGGCTGAATGCGCTGATCGCGCCGCCGGCGGGTGGCGCGATCGGCCGCGTCAGGGGCGGCGCTCCAGCCCCAGAACCCGCCGGGTGAGGCGCCGCTCGCGCACGATGAAGGCCGTGCCGATGATCCACAGCGGCACCTGGGTGACGAACGCCCACCGGAACGCGTCGAGCGTGTACGTGGCGGGTGTTCCCGCGCCCTGCAGGTCGAGCGCGAGGCCGATCAGGAAGATCGCGATCAGCGCGGCCAGGAAGCCTCCGCCGTTGACCACGCCCGTCGCCGTGCTGAGCCGGTGCTGCGGGTTGTGCGTGCGCGCATGGTCGAAGGCGACCATCGAAGCCGGGCCGCCCGTGGCCAGGGCGATCGCGAGCAGGATCAGCAGCCAGAGCGGCGCCTGACCGGGCCAGAGGATCACGGCCAGCCAGACGACCACCTGCAGGGCGATGGTCGGCAGGACGAGCATGAGCGAGCGGCTCGTCGGGTGGCGTGCGGAGAGCGTTCCCAGCACCGGGCCGAACAGGATCCCGAACAGGACGTAGACCGTCGTGACGAGCGAGGCGGCCCCGATCGAGAGGCCCTCGCCGTTGGTGAGGAACGGGATGCCCCAGAGCATCATGAAGGCCGTGCCCGCGAACGGCGTGGTGAAGTGCGTCCAGAAGCCGAGGCGCGTTCCGGGGTGGGCGAGCGCCTCGCGCAGGGTGACGCGCAGATCCGCCTGCGAGGTGACGACCCGGATCGCACCGGTGTCGGTGTTCACCGAGACGTCCTCGGTGAGCTCGGGCGGGCGGTTGCGGATCAGGGCGAAGACGAGCACGGTGAACAGGACGCCGAGCCCGGCGAGGCTTCCGAACGTGACGGACCACGAGGTCGAGTGGAGCAGCAGCGGCAGGGGGAGGAGCGCGACCAGCTGGCCGAGCTGGCCGACGATGCCGGTCAGCTGCGCCATGAGCGGCCCGCGCTGCGCGGGGAACCAGATGGCCACGAGGCGCAGCACGCCGGGGAAGATCGCCGCGTCGCCGGCGCCGAGGATCATGCGCGCGACGATCGCGACGCCCACGTTCGGTGCGAAGGCCATCACGAGCTGACCGACCGCCATGAGCAGCATGCCCGCGACCATGATCGGCCGGGATCCGTAGCGGTCCAGCAGAAGGCCCACGGGGATCTGCATGAGTCCGTACACGGCGAGCTGCAACACCGCGAAGAGCGAGAGCGTCGACGCGTCGGCCTGGAACAGGTGCGCGGCGTCCACGCCGACCGCCGAAAGGGACGTCCGGTTCGTGATCGAGAGCACGTAGGCGGACACGCCCACGATCCAGATCAGCCACATCCGCCAGGTCGGTGCAGGGGCGGGATTCACGGCTCTCCTCGGGATCGGCGGCGACTTCGATCCTACGCCCGGCCGTGAGGCGGGTCAGGGCGCCGCCCCGGCCGCGCGGGCCTCAGACGAGGGAGACGTCGAGCAGGCGGAGGCCCCCGCCGTCCATCGCGAAGCGGTGCACCGAGGCGTTCCCGAGTCGCTCGCCCGGCGCGGGCAGGGTGCCGCCGGAGGCATGCTCGAGCAGCGCGCGGATGACGCCGCCGTGCGTGCAGACCAGCACCGACTCCACACGGGGTGCGGAGCGGCGCCGTGCCGAGAGATCGATCCGCGCGAGCGAGGCGAGGGCGCGATCCGTCAGCTGGCGCACGGTCTCGGCACCGGGGACGTCGTCGCTCCGCGCTCCGAACCGCATCCGGTACTCGTCCCAGAGCAGCCCTTCGGCCTCACCGAACTCGTGCTCGCGCATCCCGACCGTGATGAGCGGCGCGGGCAGTCCTCGCTCGCGGGCGATGATCTCCGCGGTCTCCCGTGCGCGTCCGAGCGGGCTCGCGTAGACGTGATCGAAGGCGACGCCCGACAGCTGCGCAGCCGCGTCGCGCGCTTGCGCGCGGCCGGTGTCGTTGAGGGGGATGTCGGTGGATCCCTGGATGCGGCCCTCCAGGTTCCAATCGGTCTGACCGTGGCGGATGAGGGTGATCAGGGTCACGTGAGCAGCTCCAGGAGGGCGGGGAGGACGAGGCTTGTGGAGGCGGCGATCGTCGCGGATGCCCACGCGTCGGCGCGCGTGGGCTCGAGGTTGACGATGACGATGGGCAGACCGCGGCGGCGAGCGCGCTCGATGATCCGGATGCCCGAGTTGACGACCAAGGACGATCCCGCGACGATCAGTGCGTCTCCGGAGCGCAGCAGGGCCTCGGCGGTCGCGAACCGTTCGGCCGGGATGAACTCGCCGAAGAAGACGACATCGGGCTTCAACGGGCCGGCGCACACCGTGCAGACCGGCAGGACGAAGCCCTCCGTGGTCTCGGGGCGCACATCGCCGTCCGGGCCGAGCAGCACCTCGTCCGGAACGTCGAGCCAGGTGTTGCTCTCCTCAATCTGGGCGGCGACGGCATCGCGGGAGAAGCTCTGCCCGCAGCGCAGGCACAGCACGGTCCGCATCGTGCCGTGCAGCTCGACCACGCGGGCGGACCCGGCGGCGAGGTGCAGGCCGTCGACGTTCTGCGTGATCGCGCCGACCGCCCGGCCGGCCTCCTCGAGCCCGGCGATCGCCCGATGGCCGGCGTTCGGCGCGGCGGTGCCGAACGACCGCCAGCCGAGATGGCTGCCCAGCCAGTAGCGGCGCTGCGCGTCCTCCGTGGCGAGGAACGTCTGCACGGTCATCGGCGTGCGCCGCGGCGTCGATCCGGCTCCGCGATAGGCCGGGATGCCCGAGTCGGTGGAGAGTCCGGCGCCCGTCAGGAACGCGATGCGGCGATCGGAGAGGAGCTCTGCGACGGGCTCGAGCTGGGCGTGCAACGACGCGGTGCTGCTGTTCATCCGACCTCCTCGCCCGAGTCTACGGGCGCGATCCTGCACGGCGGCCGGGTGGGCGGGCACGCGGCGGGACGACCTGCGAGAGTGGATCCGTGCACGAGATCCGCATCGACGACCCCGCAGATCCCCGGCTCGACGACTATCGCGGGCTGACCGACACCGCGCTGCGTCTGCGCAGCGATGTCGACGGCGGGCTGTACATCGCCGAGTCCCTCAAGGTCATCGAACGGGCGATAGGGGCCGGTCACCACCCGCGGTCCGTGCTGACCCAGGAACGCTGGCTGGACGGCCTGCGCGCACTGTTCGGCGACGCCGAGGTCGACGTGTACGTCTGCGCCGATACGGTGGTCGAGGCGGCCGCCGGATTCCCCGTGCATCGCGGTGCGCTGGCGGCCATGCACCGGCCCGCACTCCCGGCGCTCGAGGAGGTCGTCCGCGACGCCCGCACGATCCTCGTGCTGGAGGATCTCGTGGAGCATCAGAACGTCGGATCCGCCTTTCGCGCGGCAGCGGCTCTCGGCGCCGACGCGGTGCTCGTCTCGGCCCGCTGCGCGGATCCGCTGTACCGCCGCAGCGTAAAGGTCAGCACCGGAACCGTGTTCCAGGTGCCGTGGACGCGCTTCGCCGGCTGGGAGGAGCTGGCGCCGATCCTGCGCGCGGAGGGCATCGGGATCGCCGCGCTCGCACTCCGCGACGATGCCGAGACGCTCGAGTCCTACGCGGCGCGTCGTCCGGAACGGGTCGCACTCGCGTTCGGATCCGAGGGGCCAGGACTCACCGCTCCGGCGCTGGCGGCGGCGGACGCCGTCGTGACCATCCCGATGGCCGGGGGCGTGGATTCGCTCAACGTCGCCTCGACCGCCGCCGTCGCGCTCTGGGCGCTGCAGCATCCGCCGACGGCAGGGTCCTGACAGTGTTCCCGAGCGCTCGGGCGCTCCGGTGCCGCCTCATTCCTCGTGCGGCAGCACCACGGGCATCGGCTCGGGGCGCTTGGCCTCGATCGTGTCGCCGGAGGACTGGTGGCGCAGGCGCCGCAGGACCCAGGGCACGAGGTGCGTGCGCGCCCAGACCAGGTCCTCATTGCGGGCTTCGCGCCAGGTGCGCTCGGGGAACGGGTCGGCGACCATCTCCTGCAGGTCGTTCGGCACGTTCAGGGCGCGCAGCACCATCCGCGCGACCTCATGGTGGCCGAGCGGGTTCATGTGCAGCCGGTCGTCGGCGAAGAAGCGCGGATCCTGGATGGTCTTGAGCCCCCACTGATCGGCGACGATGCAGTCGTGCCGCTCGGCGACCGCGCGCACGTTCTCGTTGTAGATCGCGACCTTGCCGCGGAACGGCCGGAACACCGGGGTGAAGTTCGTGTCGATGCCGGTGATCAGCACGATCGCGGCACCGGTGCGGGCGAGGCGGGTGACCATGTCGTCGAGCAGCACGGCGATCTCGTCCGGATCCGTGCCGGGGCGGATGACATCGTTGCCGCCCGCGCACAGCGTGATGAGGTCGGGGTTCAGTGCGATCGCCGGGGCGACCTGCTCGTCGCTGATCTGCCCGATGAGCTTGCCGCGCACCGCGAGGTTGGCGTAGGCGAAGTCCTCGCTCTGGGCACCGAGCACCTCAGCGACGCGATCGGCCCAGCCGCGGTGGCCCCCGGGCGCGCTCGGCTCCGGATCGCCGATCCCCTCGGTGAACGAGTCGCCGAGGGCCACGTAGCGATGCCACGGGTGCGGGGTGTCGTTGGGGACGTACGGGGTGCGCGGCTCGTGACCGGACATGATCCTCTCCTCCTCGCGGGCGCCTGTTCGGCGCGGCACAGCATTCGAGACTACCCGCGGACGGGGAGGATCAGCCGCTGGTGTCGCCGTTCGTGCAGGTCTGCTGCGCGGCGGTGCTGCCGCGCACGTTGTCCGAGAGCGGGACCGCGGAGGGGGCCGGCGTCGGCGCCGCGGTCGCCGGAGCCGAGGTGGTGGGCGCCGGAGTCGGCGCCGCCGTCGGCGTCGTCGGCTCGACCGTGACGCCGTCGTTCACCGTGTTCTGATGCGTGATGAGCACCGGCTGGTTCGCCGCGACCGCGGCCCAGAGGGTCTGGGCGGAGGAGTCGTCCGGGATGACGCGGTTGGGGTTGTCCGGGTCGGTCAGGTTCGGGTACTGGATGAAGGTGATGTCCGAAGGCTGCACGTCCTTGACCGCGAGCGCGAGCTGGAGGATCGTCGTGGGGTTGTTGAGCGTCGTGCTCGCCTCGAGGTTCGACAGCGCGATCGTGGCGATCTTGAGCACCTCCGGCACATTCGAGAGCACCTTGCCGCTCGTGAGCTGGCGGGCGAGGCTGGCCAGATACTGCTGCTGGTTGCCGATGCGCGCGAGGTCGCTCCCGCTCACGAGACCGTGGCGGGTGCGCAGGAACTGCAGCGCCTGCAGGCCCTGGATCGTGTGCTCGCCCGCGCTGAGGTTGAGTCCGGTGTACGCGTCGTCGATCGGCGTCGCGAGGCAGACCTGGACTCCTCCGATCGCGTTCGTGATGTCGATCACGGTGCCGAAGTTCACCGCGGCCGCGAAGTCGACCTGCTGTCCGGACAGCGCCGACACGGTCTTGGCGACGCACGACAGCCCGCCTTCGTCGTAGGTGGTGTTGATCATCGCGCCGCTCTGGGCGGAGACCGACGTGCCGTCCTTGGCCGTGCACGAGGGCACGGGAACGACCATGTCGCGAGGGAAGCTGACGACAGTGATGCGGCGCGGGGTGTTCGAGACGTGCATGAGCACCGTCACGTCGTTGTTCACGCTCGAGGCGTCAGGGCCGTCGCAGCGCCCGGGGAACAGATCGGCGTACTTCGCCTCACAGGCGTCGATGCCCACGACGAGCAGGTTGAAGCCGTTCTTGTAGGCGCCGATGTCGGGCGCGGTCGTCGGGCCGCCTTCCAGCTGCACGCTGTTGTGTGCGACGGCCGCGGTGAGGTCGCTGACCACGTAGCCGACCACGGCCACGCCGCTCACCAGGACGACGGCGAGTGCGATGCCGAGCGCGCGAAGCGCTCGCGCCAGGGCGCGGGGACGTCGCGCAGAGCTGTGCTGAGCGATCGGGCGCGCCGAACGGTGTCGTGTCACGGAGATTCCTTCGGGCAGGGCGCTCCGAGTGGAATGCCGGACTGCACTCTACGAACGTCCGCGGTGGATCCGCTGAGCCGATCCCTTGGGATTGCTGTGACCGGCGCCCGGGGATCCGACGCGCCCGGGAATGTCAGCCGCCTCGTCTATCGTGGAATCCCATGCTCTCCCCGTCCTTCCCTCAGCGCGCCCCCTGGGGTACCGCCGACAGGCTGAGAGCATGGCAGCGCGAGGCGCTGGAGGAGTACTTCCGGATCCCCGAGCGCAGGGACTTCCTGGTCGCGGCGACGCCGGGCGCCGGCAAGACGACGTTCGCGCTCACGCTCGCGGTCGAGCTGCTGCACACGAACGAGATCGACCGCGTCATCGTCGTCGCGCCCACCGAGCACCTCAAGACCCAGTGGGCCGACGCCGCGGCGCGCGTGCACATCCGGCTGGATCCGCGGTTCCGCAACAGCCACTGGGCGCCGTCGCGGCAATATCACGGCGTCGTCGTGACCTACGCGCAGGTCGCCGCGAAGTCCTCGGTGCACAAGCACCTCACGGAGGGCGGGCGCACCCTCGTGATCCTGGACGAGGTGCACCACGGCGGCGACGCGCTGAGCTGGGGCGATGCGATCCGCGATGCCTACGGCCCGGCCAAGCGGCGACTGCTCCTGAGCGGCACTCCGTTCCGCAGTGACACCGCGCCGATCCCGTTCGTCGAGTACCTCCCGGACGAGTCCGGCGCGCGGATCTCCAGCACCGACTACGCCTACGGCTACGGGCGGGCGCTGCAGGACGGCGTCGTCCGACCCGTGCTTTTCCACATGTACGCGGGCAAGATGCGCTGGCGCACGAGCGCGGGCGACGAGCTCGAGGCGCATCTCGGGCAGGACAACACGAAGGACGTCACCTCCCAGGCCTGGCGCACCGCGCTGGATCCGGAGGGGGAGTGGATGCCCGCCGTGCTCTCCGCCGCCGACCGCCGGCTCACCGAGATCCGCCAGCACGTGCCCGACGCGGGCGGCCTCGTGCTCGCGACGGATCAGACCGTGGCTCGCGCGTACGCGAAGATCCTGCACTCGCTCACGGGCCAGCGGGCGACCGTGGTGCTGTCCGACGACGCGACGGCATCCGAGCGCATCGAGAAGTTCAGCGCCTCCAGCGATCGCTGGATGGTCGCGGTGCGCATGGTGTCCGAGGGCGTCGACGTGCCGCGTCTGGCCGTCGGCGTCTACGCCACGTCGTCGTCGACGCCCCTGTTCTTCGCCCAGGCGATCGGCCGCTTCGTGCGCGCCCGTCGTCGGGGCGAGGCGGCGAGCGTGTTCCTGCCGAACGTCCCGGTGCTGATGAAGCTCGCGAACGAGCTCGAGAAGCAGCGCGACCATGCGCTGGACCGGCAGTCCAAGGACGAGGACGGACTCGAGGACTCGCTGCTGGAGAGCGCGAACCGCGAGGACGAGGCATCCGACGCGCTCACCCAGGAGTTCAGCTATCAGGCGATCTCCTCGCTCGCGCACTTCGACCGCGTGGTCTTCGACGGCAAGGAGTTCGGTCAGCTCGCGGAGCCGGGCACGCCCGAGGAGGAGGAGTTCATCGGGATCCCCGGACTCCTCGAGCCCGAGCACGTGCACGAGCTGCTCATGCAGCGGCAGTCACGGCAGTCCCGGCTGCGGGAGGCCCGCGAGGCCGCGTCGCCGGCGCAGACGACGACCCTGCCGGAGCCGCTGCACCGGACCCTCCGAGAACAGCGGCAGTTGCTCAACAGCCTCGTGGGCGTCTATGCGCGGCAGACCGGCGAGCCGCACGGCGCCGTGCACGCGGAGCTGCGCCGGCTCTGCGGCGGTCCGGCCGTCGCGCAGGCCACGGTGACCCAGCTGCAGTCGCGGATCGACCTCCTGCGGCGGCGCGTCCGAGCTTGATCGGCCCGGTTCCGTCGGCCCCGCGGTGACGCGCCCGGCAGTGCCCGGTTCGGATCCCCGAAATGCTGTCAATCCCCGTCCTGACGCGGAATCCGGGGCTTCTCGTCGATAGCGTTGAGCGGTCGCTCCGATCCATGAAGGACCTCATGAACACGCCTGACACCGCCCACGCCGAACCCACGGCGGCCGATCGCCGCCGGTGGGCGCGCTACCTCGTCGAGGAGCGCGCCGAGGCGCACGTCTACCAGCAGCTCGCCCAGCGCCGGGAGGGCGAGGAGCGGGAGATCCTGCTCGAGCTCGCCGCCGCGGAGGGGCGTCACGAGGCGCACTGGCTCGCGCTGCTCGGCGGCGAGCCCGCACGGCTCCCGCGGCCGGGCCTGCGGACCAGGACCCTGGGGTGGATGGCGGGACGGTTCGGCTCGATCTTCGTGCTCGCGCTCGCCCAGAGCGCGGAGGCGCGGTCGCCGTACGACGCCGAGGTCTACGCCACGCCGGCCATGCGCGCCGATGAGAAGGTGCACTTCGAGGTCGTCCGCGGTCTCGCCGCCCGAGGCCGCCGCCAGCTGTCCGGCTCGTTCCGGGCCGCGGTCTTCGGCGCGAATGACGGGCTCGTCAGCAACCTGGCGCTCGTGCTGGGCATCGGGGCGACGGGCGCCGGCAGCAGCCTGGTGCTGTTCAGCGGCTTCGCGGGCCTCCTCGCCGGCGCGCTCTCGATGGGCGCGGGGGAGTTCGTGTCCGTCCGCTCCCAGCGAGAGCTGCTCGAGGCGACCGAGGAGAACGGACACGGCGCCGCCACCGCGAGCGACCTGGATCTGGACGAGAACGAGCTCGCGCTCGTCTACCGGGCCAGGGGCATGGACACGGACGAGTCCTTGCAGCGCGCCCGCCGTGTCGTGAGCGCGGCGAAGGCGGGTCTGGCGCAGCGCGCGACCGGGCCGTTGCGCGCGTCCGTCGAGGACGGCGATGAGCACGAGATCATCGGCAACGCGTGGCCCGCGGCGATCTCGAGCTTCCTGCTGTTCGCCTCCGGCGCGATCGTGCCGGTGCTGCCCTGGATCTTCGGCATGCAGGGCCTTCCGGCGGTGCTGGTGGCTCTGGCGCTCGTCGGCATCGCACTGCTCGGCACCGGTGCGACCGTGGGCGTCCTCTCCGGAGGCCCGCCGCTGCGCCGCGGGCTGCGCCAACTGGCGATCGGCTTCGGCGCGGCCGCCGTCACCTATGGGCTGGGACTGCTGTTCAACGTCAGCGTGGGCTGACGCCCACCGGCGCCGAAGGAGAGCCGGGGTCGTCGATCCCGGCTCTCCGCGTCCGCACGCGGCCGCATCTACGTCCGCGTGCGCCCGTCGTGGGGACACGAAGAAGGCCCGGATCATTCGATCCGGGCCTTCTCGCCAGCGTGCGCGAGGGGGGACTTGAACCCCCACGCCCTATTCGGGCACTAGCACCTCAAGCTAGCGCGTCTACCTATTCCGCCACCCGCGCTGGTGTTTTTCGGCTGTTCCCAACCGAGGAATGACACTATCACGTTCCACGGGGCCCCTCGAACCGCGGCGCATGTCGGGCGCGTCGCGACCTCCTCCGAAGCCGCATGGCTCCGGACCGGCCTCGGCCGTTCGGTAGCCTGGACGCATGCCCCAGCCGGATGCCGAACTTCCCGAGGTCGCGCGGATCGCCGCCGAGCTCATCCGCTTCGACACGTCGAATTTCGGCGGCGGTGACGCGAAGGGCGAACGCGAGGCCGCGGAGTACGTGGGCGCCTATCTGGAGGCGCTCGGTCTTCAGCCGGAGTACTACGAGCCGATCCCGCGGCGCACGAACGTCATGGCGCGCGTGGCGGGCCGGAACAGGGACAAGCCGGCGCTGGTCGTGCACGGTCATCTCGACGTCGTGCCCGCGATGGCGGGCGACTGGCAGGTGGACCCGTTCGTCGGCGTCGTGCGCGACGGCATGCTGTGGGGCCGCGGCGCGGTCGACATGAAGAACATGAACGCCATGATCCTCACCTCGGTGGCGGAGATCCTGCGTGCGGGGGAGCAGCCCGAGCGGGACCTGATCCTCGCCTTCTTCGCCGATGAGGAGAACGGCGGCGTCGAGGGCTCGGCGCTCGTCGTGCAGAACCGCCCGGAGTGGTTCGCGGGTGCGACCGAGGCCATCAGCGAGGTCGGCGGCTACTCGATCCCGGTCGGAGACCAGAGCGCCTACCTCCTCCAGGTGGGGGAGAAGGCGCTGATGTGGATCCGCCTCATCGCGAAGGGGCGGGCCGGCCACGGCAGCCGGTTCCATCCGGAGAACGCCGTCACGCGGCTCGCCGAAGCCGTGGCCGCGATCGGACGCACGTCCTGGCCGATCCAGCTGACCGATACGACGCGCGAGTTCCTCGATCGGATGAGCGCCCTGACCGGACTCCCGGTGGACGACCCCGACGCCCTCGCCGCCACCGCCGGCCCGGCAGAGGCGTTCCTGCGCTCCACACTGCGGACGACGACGAACCCGACGGTGCTGCAGGCCGGCTACAAGCACAACGTGATCCCCGAGCGCGCGGAAGCGCTCATCGACGTGCGTGTGATCCCCGGTCAGGAGGAGGAGGTGCTCGCTCAGCTGCGCGCACTCGTCGGCGACGACATCGAGATCGAGATGGTCGTGCAGGACATCGGCATGGAGACGCCGTTCGCGGGTTCTCTCGTCGACGCGATGGTCGCGGCGCTCGACCGCCACGATCCCGGCGTCCCCGTCATCCCTTACCTGCTCGGAGCGGGCACCGACAACAAGGCGCTCGCCTTCCTGGGGATCACCGGCTACGGGTTCGCGCCGTTGAAGCTGCCCGCCGATCTCGACTTCACGGGCATGTTCCACGGCGTGGACGAGCGGGTGCCGATCGAGTCCCTGGTGTTCGGGAAGCGTGTGCTCACCGACCTCTTGCGGACCTACTGAGAGCCTCCCCGCACCCCGACCGTTCACCGACCGACCGAACCGCGCGAGCCTGCGCACGACGCGAAAGCGATCCATGCACCTTCTCGAAGCCATCTTCCTGGGGATCGTCCAGGGACTCACCGAGTTCCTGCCCATCTCCTCCAGTGCGCACCTCCGCATCGTCGGCGCGTTCATGCCGGGTCTCGAGGATCCCGGCGCCGCATTCACCGCCATCACCCAGATCGGCACCGAGGCGGCCGTCGTGGTGTTCTTCTGGCGCGACATCGTGCGGATCATCGGCGCCTGGTGGGCGGCCCTGATCGGCCGGATCCCGCGCAACGACCCCGACGCCCGTATGGGCTGGCTGATCATCATCGGCAGCATCCCGATCGTGGTGCTGGGTCTCGTCTTCAAGGACCAGATCGAGACCGTGTTCCGCTCGCTGTGGCTCGTCGCGATCATGCTGATCGTGTTCGGCGTGCTGCTCGGGGTCGCGGACGCGATCGGGGCGCAGCGCCGCAAGCTCAAGGACCTCACCCTCGGCCACGGCATCGTCTACGGCCTCGCCCAGTCGCTCGCGCTGATCCCCGGCGTCTCCCGCCCCGGCGGCACCATCACGGCCGGACTGCTGCTCGGGTACGAGCGCGAGGCCGCCGCGCGCTACGCCTTCCTCCTCGCGATCCCCGCGGTCTTCGGATCCGGTGTGTACCAGGCCGTCAAGAGCATCGGCGAACCGAGCGTGTTCTCGGCGGGCGAGACCCTCGCGGCCACGGGCATCGCCTTCGTCGTCGGCCTCGGCGTGATCGCGTTCTTCATGCGCTGGATCTCCCAGCGCAGCTTCCTGCCGTTCGTGATCTACCGCATCCTGCTCGGCATCGCGCTCATCGTCCTGCTCGCGCTGGGCGTGATCAAGCCCTGAGGACGCGTCGACCGGTCCCGGACACTTCGACAGTCTCAGGACCGACCCCCGGACCGTTCGACACGCTCAGGGACCGGACAGTTCAGCGCTTGTGCTCGCCCGGACCCTCGCCGTTGCGGCGGAAGAACCGCTCGAAGGCCTGGGCGATCGCCTCACCGGAGGCGTCCGGCGAATCCCAGGTGTCGCGCTTCGTCTCGAGCTGCGCGATGTAGGCGGCCATCTCCTCGTCCTCCGCGGCGGCCGCGTCGATCGTCGCCTCCCACATGGCGGCCTCGGTGGCGAGATGCCCGCGCGGGACGTCGACCCCGGTCACCTCGTGCAGCCGGTCGAGCAGCGCGAGGGTCGCCTTGGGCGAGGAACCGCCGGTCTGCACGTAGTGCGGCACGTTGGCCCAGAGCGAGAGCGCCGGGATCCCGGCCTGCTCCGCCGCATGCTCGAGCGCGGAGAGGATGCCGATGGGGCCCTCGTAGGTGGAGCGCTCGATGCCGAGCGCCTCGCGCACTTCGGCGTTCTCGCTCGAGGCGAAGATCGAGATCGGCCGCGTGTGCGGCACATCGGAGAGCATCGCGCCGAGGGTGACGAAACCGGTGATGTCCTCGCTCAGCGCGGCGTCGATGAACTCGGCGCTGAACGCCTGCCAGGCGCGTGCGGGCTCGGTTCCGGTCAGCAGCCACAGACGCGGCTCTGCGCCGTCGGCGGCGTCCGTCGGCCGCAGCATCCGCGCCGAGGGCCAGCGCAGGCTGCGGTTGCCCTCCTCGTCGCGCTCGAGGGTCGGCCGGGCCCACTGGTAGTCGAAGTACAGCTCGGGATCCGCGGCGTGCACGACCTCGAATCCGCCGTCGTCGATCTGCTCGGCGGCGGCGGACGCGGCCTCACCGGCGTCGTTCCAGCCGTCGAAGGCGGCGACGATGATCCGGGTCCCGAGTACCTGCACAGTGTTCCTTCCTGCGGCGACCTGCGCCGTGTGTTCCGTCCAGGCTAGTCCCCGCCACCGTCGGGGGCGCGGGCCGCCGGTACGATGGGGGAGTGAATCAGCACCCTCGCGCGGTCCTCTGGGACATGGACGGAACCCTTGTCGACACCGAACCGTACTGGATGGACGCCGAGACCGATCTGATCGAGTCCTTCGGCGGCACCTGGACGCACGAGCAGGCACTCCAGCTGGTCGGCAACGGCCTGATCGACAGCGCGATCATCCTGCAGGGCGCCGGCGTCGAGATGGGCGCCCAGGAGATCGTCGACGAGCTCACCGAGCGCGTGCGCGTGCGCCTGCAGCAGGACGGCGTCCCGTTCCGGCCGGGCGCGAGGGAGCTGCTGCGCGAGCTGCGCGAGGCGGGCATCCGCACCGCCCTGGTCACCATGTCGCTGCGCCGCATGGCGGAAGACATCGTGTCGCTCATCGGCTTCGACGCGTTCGACGTGATCGTGGGCGGCGACGACGTCGAGCGTCCCAAGCCCTTCCCCGACCCCTATCTGCAGGCGGCGGACGCCCTGGGCGTCGACATCGCCGACACCGTGGCGCTCGAGGACTCCCGCACGGGGCTGCAGGCCGCCGTGTCCGCCCGCACCGTCGCGATCGGCGTGCCGCACATCGTCGCTCTCGACGGACTCGACGCGGACGCGCTCTGGGAGTCGCTCGCGGGACGAGGGGTCGACGACCTCGCCGCCGAGTTCACGCGCGTCCGCGCCGCGCGTGCGGAGGCCGCACGGTGAGCGCGCAGCGACCCAGCGGTCCGTTCCGCGAGGGCGATCGCGTGCAGCTGACCGGCCCCAAGGGCCGGATGCACACGGTCACGCTGCGCGAGGACGGCGAGCTGCACACGCATCACGGCGTGCTGCGCCACCGTGACCTGATCGGCCTGCCGGACGGATCCGTCGTCGCGAACAGCTCCGGGAACGAGTATCTGGCGCTGCGCCCGCTGCTGCGCGACTTCGTGATGTCGATGCCGCGCGGCGCCGCCATCGTCTACCCGAAGGACGCCGCCCAGATCCTCACCCAGGCTGACATCTTCCCCGGCGCGACGGTCGTCGAGGCCGGGGTCGGATCCGGCGCGCTGTCGCTGTCGTTGATCCGGGCGATCGGGCCCGCGGGGCGCCTGGTCTCCTTCGAACGACGGGACGACTTCGCCGAGGTCGCGAGCGCGAACGTCGAGACGTTCCTCGGCGAGCTGCCCGAGTCGTGGAAGATCGTCGTGGGCGATCTCCAGGAACAGCTCGCCTCGGAGTTCCCCACGGGCAGCGTCGATCGCGTGGTCCTGGACATGCTCGCCCCCTGGGAGTGCATCGACGCCGTGGCCGAGGCCCTCGCGCCGGGCGGTGTGGTGCTCTGCTACATCGCGACCGCGACCCAGCTGTCCCGCGTCGCCGAGTACGTGCGGGCCACGGGGCTGTTCACCGAGCCGGAGTCGTCCGAGACGATGGTCCGCGGCTGGCACGTCGAGGGTCTCGCGGTGCGCCCGGATCACCGCATGGTCGCGCACACCGGCTTCCTCATCACCGCGCGCCGGCTCGCCCCGGGCGCCATCCCGCCGGACGTGAAGCGGCGCGCCGCCAAGAAGCCGAGCTACGGCGACGAGGACGTGGAGCTGTGGACCCCCGGCGCCGTGGGCGACCGGGAGATCACCGACAAGAACCTGCGCAAGCGCGTGCGCGAGGCGCAGCGCGCGGCGGGCGGCGCACGACTCGCCGCTTCGGGCGACGCGGACGAGGATGCGACAGGGAGCGCGGATCCGTCCGCATAGACTGGAGCGCGTGCGTAAGACTGCCGCTGCTCTGATCACCCTCGGCCTCGCCGCCCTCGCGCTGGCCGGCTGCTCCGCTGGTCCGTCCTTCGCGGGACAGGCCTGCTCCGAGATGCCGACCTCCTCCGCCCTCACGAACTCCGTGACGGTGAAGGGCGACTTCGGCAAGGAGCCGTCGGTCACTCTGTCGCTGCCGACGAAGGTGCAGAAGGCGAGCGTCGACGACCTCATCCACGGCACCGGCACCGCGATCACCGCGAAGAACCAGCCCTTCGTGGCCGACATCGCCCTCTACGACGCACGGACGGGGCAGCGGATCGGCGCGACCGGTTTCGACGGCACCACCGCCGTCGCGGACGTGAACACCCTGGCCGCGCAGGCGAAGGTGCTCGGCGACGCGCTGGAGTGCGCCAAGGCCGGATCCCGTCTGCTCATCGGCTTCCCGGCGGGGACCGCCGCGAAGGAGGCCGCGGTCGGCGTCGTGGACGTGCGCACGGTGTTCCTGCCGCATGCGGAGGGCTCGCTCGAGTACAACGACGCCCTCGGCCTGCCGACCGTGGTGCGCGCTCCGGATGGCCGCCCCGGCATCATCATCCCGGACGCCAAGAAGCCCACCAAGCAGGTGGTGCAGACGCTCATCCACGGAGACGGTCCGAAGGTGAAGAAGACCGACGGTGTGCGCGTGCAGTTCACGAGCGTGGACTGGGACACCCGCAAGGTCGTCAACAGCACGTGGGACTCGCAGTCCACGGTGATCTCCGGCGCGGCCGGCATCGAGGGCCAGACCGTCGGATCCCAGGTCCTCCTGATCGTCCCGCCGGCGGCCGCCGGCCAGAGCACCGGCTCGGACGGCAGCGGCACGCAGGCGATCGTCGTCGACATCCTCGGGATCGACGATTCCTCCGCGACGGGGCAGTAGATGGCGGAACGGATCCCCGCGGAGGAGCGCCTGACGAATCTCGTCGTGGCGCTCATGGCCACGGAGATCGGCCTGACCAAGCAGCAGATCCTCGCCTCCGTGTCCGGCTACCGCCAGCGGGCGGAGGGGCGCGCCGACGCGCTCGACAAGATGTTCGAGCGGGACAAGGACGAGCTGCGCGCACTCGGCATCCCGATCGAGACGCTGGGGGACCACGCCGACCCGAACGACCTGCGCGAGGCCCGCTACCGCATTCCGAAGGCGGAATACGACCTGCCGGTCGACATCGAGTTCACGCCGGCCGAGCTCGCGGTCCTCCGTCTCGCGGGAAGCGTGTGGAGCGAGGAATCGCTGTCCGCCGACGCCCAGGCGGGGGTGCGCAAGATCCGCGCGCTGGGAATCGACGTCGACGAGCCGATCATCGGCTTCGCGCCGCGGATCACGGCCCGCGACGCCGCTTTCGCGCCGCTGCAGGGGGCCATCGAGCGCAGCGTCGTCGTGGTCTTCGACTACCTGAAGCCCGGGGAGCAGGCGCCCCGCCGGCGGCGTGTGCAGCCGCTCGCCCTGGTCGAGTACGAGGCGCGCTGGCACGTCTTCGGGCGGGACGTGGATGCCGAGGGCGACCGGATGTTCCTGTTGACGCGCATCGTCGGCGACGTGACGGTCACGAACGACATCTTCCCCGCCGAGCTGCGCGAAGGCGCGGGGGAGCGGGCGCTCGCGAGCCTGGAGGCCGTCGCCGCCGCGCACTCCGCACTCCTCGAGATCACGCCGGGCACCGAAGCGGCGCTCCGTCTGGGGCGGCGTGCAGAGCCTGCGCTGCAGGGCATCCGCGTGCCCTATGTCGATCTGCACATCCTCGCGGACGAGCTGGCCTCCTACGGGCCCGAGGTGCGCGTGGTGGAGCCCGCCGTTCTCCGCGATGCGGTCATCGTGCGCCTGCGCGCCGCGGCGGCGGCGCACGTCGACGCGAAGGACGGGGCATGATGGCGCAGCGCAGACCTCTGCTGAGCTCGGACCGCGTCCGAGCCTACCTCACCCTCGTGCCGTACCTGCTCGAGCGCGGCGAGGTGTCGCTGGCCGAGGCCGCCGCGGAGTTCGACATGACCGAGACCCAGATGCGGGCCATGGTCGAGAAGCTCACGGTGATCGGTCTTCCCGGCGACGAGGGCTACTGGCAGGCGCCGCAGGAGCTGTTCGACATCAACTGGGACCTGCTCGACGAGCAGGGCATCATCGAGATCACGAACGACGTGGGGCTGCGACGCGTTCCGAAGTTCACGGCGCGCGAGGCCGCGGCGCTGGTCGCCGGCCTGCAGCTGGCCTCGGCGGTGCCCGGCGTCGCCGATTCGGGCGTGGTGCAGGGGCTCATCGCGAAGCTGTCCCGCGGAGCGGCAGGGCTGCCCGCCGACGTCATCGTCGCGCCGGGCCCGGTCGACGAGGTCCGCACGGTGGTCGCGACCGCGCTGCAGGAGCACGTCGCGGTGTCCTTCACCTATCGGGCCCCGGATTCGGCGCCGACGACCCGCACCGTGGATCCCGTGACCGTGCTGATCACCAACGGGCAGTGGTACCTGCAGGGCTGGTGCCACCTGCGCCGCGCGATGCGCACGTTCCATCTCGATCGCGTCAGCGAGCCACGGCTCACCGAGATCCCGATCACCCACGGGGACGAGCCCGTTCCGGAGCTGTTCGCCGGGAACGAGGAGCGCGACGAGGCCGTGATCCGCTTCCCGGAGCGTCTCGCCCCGCTGCTGCGCGACTACCTGCGCCGCGCCGAGGCCGACGTGGAGAACGGCTTCATGACCGCTACGCTTCACGTGGGGGATCCGCTCAGCCTGAAGCGGCTGGCCGCTCGTTTCGGCGGCGCGGTGGAGATCCTGGAGCCCGTGTCGGCGCGATCCGCCGCTCGCGAATGGGCGATCGCAGCACTTGCGCTGTACTCCGAACAAACCACCCCGCAGTCACGGTAGACTGTGGCGCAACACCCGATCCATCAAGGGAGATCATCATGTTCGCCGGACTCAACGGATGGCATCTGGTCATCATCCTCGCCGTCATCCTGCTGTTGTTCGGCGCGGCTAAGCTTCCCGCGCTCGCGAAGAGCATGGGCCAGTCGGCACGCGTCTTCAAGGGTGAGATGAAGGCCATGAAGGACGACGACGCGGCAGCCGCTGCGACGGACGCCGCCACCGCCGCATCGACGCAGGCGCCCGCGACCACCGCGCTGCCGACCGCTGCGCCGAACGCCGCCGACACCACCGCTGTCAACCCGCCGCACGACGCCGGTACCCAGCGCTGACGGGCGTGACCGACGCGTCACCGGCGACGAAGGGGCGGAAGCCGCGTCGCGATAGCACCATGCCCCTCGCGGGGCACCTCATCGAGTTGCGCAAGCGACTCGTCATCGCCGCGGCCGCGCTCATCATCGGCATGGTGATCGCGTTCTTCATCACAGATCCGATCCTCAACTTCGTGACCGAGCCGATCCGGCAGGTGGCGAAGGAGCGCGGCAAGGATCTGGTCGGCTTCACCTTCTCCTCGGTGACAGCGCCGTTCGATCTGCGGATGCGCATGGCGTTCTCGATCGGCATCTTCCTGTCGGCGCCCGTATGGCTCTGGCAGATCTGGGCGTTCATCATGCCCGGACTCACGAAGAAGGAGATCCGGTACACGGTGGGGTTCGTCGCCTCCGCGGTGCCACTGTTCTTCGCCGGCTGCTATGTGGGCGTGCTCGTCATGCCGCACATCATCGAGCTCATGGCCGGCTTCACGCCCGAGGGCGCGCAGAACCTGTACAACGCGCAGGACTACTACGACTTCGTCTTCAAGCTGATGATCGTCATCGGCGTCTCGTTCATCATCCCGGTGTTCCTCGTCGCGCTGAACTTCGCAGGGATCATGTCGGGGCGGGCGATCCTGAAGGCGTGGCGGATCGCGATCCTCATCGCCTGCCTCTTCGCCGCCCTGGCGACGCCGGCGGCCGACGTCGTGAGCATGCTGATGCTCGCGGGAATCCTCATCGTGCTGTACTTCGCCGCGGCGTGCCTGTCGCTGCTCTTCGACAGGCGCAAGCACAAGCGCCAGCAGGAGTTCCTCGAGGAGTCCACGGTATGACCTCACCGGCGGATCGCTACGCCGCCGCCCGTGCCGCTCAGGACCACCCCGCCACGACCTCGTTCGCGGCGATGCAGCGCTTCCAGCTGGATCCGTTCCAGGTCGAGGGCTGCCACGCCCTGGAGCGCGGCAGCAGTGTGCTCGTCGCCGCTCCCACGGGCGCAGGCAAGACGATCATCGGCGAGTTCGCGATCCATCAGGCGATGTCGACGCCCTCGGACAAGGCGTTCTACACGACGCCGATGAAGGCGCTGTCGAACCAGAAGTTCCGTGAGCTGGTGGACGTCTACGGCGCCGACCAGGTGGGTCTCCTCACCGGCGACGTCAACATCAACGGGTCCGCGCGCATCGTGGTGATGACCACCGAGGTGCTGCGCAACATGATCTACGCGGATTCGCGAGCACTGGACGATCTCCGCTACGTGATCATGGACGAGGTGCACTACCTCGCCGACCGCTTCCGCGGCGCGGTGTGGGAAGAGGTCATCATCCACCTGCCGCGGAGCGTGCGGCTCGTCGCACTCAGTGCGACGGTGTCCAATGCCGAAGAGTTCGGCGACTGGCTGGACACCGTCCGAGGGGGCACCGAGGTCATCGTCTCCGAGACGCGTCCGGTGCCGCTCGAGCAGCACGTGCTCGTGCGCGACGATCTGCTGCCGCTGTTCGACGACCGCGCCGGCATCGCCACCGCGCAGGTCAATCAGGAGCTGCTGCGGATCCGCTCCTTCGGCGGCGCCAACTACGAGCGCAACCGCGAAGCGCAGCAGTACCGCAGCGCACGCCACGGGGGAGCGCAGGGGCGCCGTCCGCAGCGGGGCGGCAAGCGGCCTGTGCGATCGGCCAACGTGCGCCGCATCGAGCGGCTCGACCGGCCGCAGGTCGTGGACCTGCTCGATCGCGCGAACCTGTTGCCGGCGATCTTCTTCATCTTCAGCCGGGTGGGGTGCGACTCGGCGGTGCAGCAGGTGCGCCGCTCCGGCCTGCGGCTGACCACGGCCGAGGAGCGGCGGGAGATCCGCGCGATCGTCGAGGACCGTGTGCGCACGCTGCGCGACGAGGACCTGGCGGTGCTCGGCTACTGGGACTGGCTCGACAACCTGGAGCGCGGTGTGGCCGCGCATCACGCCGGACTCCTGCCGGCGTTCAAGGAGATCGTCGAGGAGCTCTTCCAGCAGCGCCTGCTGAAGGTCGTGTTCGCGACCGAGACCCTCGCGCTCGGGATCAACATGCCGGCGCGCACCGTGGTGCTCGAGCGCATGGAGAAGTTCAACGGCGAAGCACGCGTCGCGATCACGTCGGGGGAGTACACCCAGCTCACCGGACGGGCCGGTCGGCGCGGGATCGACGTCGAGGGCCATGCCGTCGTGCAGTGGACAGAGGGGATGGATCCCCAGGCCGTCGCGGCACTCGCCTCGCGGCGCACCTATCCGCTGAACTCCAGCTTCCGGCCCACCTACAACATGGCGGTGAACCTGCTGGACCGCTTCGGGCGGAATCGCTCCCGCGAAGTGCTGGAGTCTTCCTTCGCGCAGTTCCAGGCGGATCGCGCGGTCGTGGGTCTTGCGCGCACGGTACGCGAGGCCGAGGCATCGCTCGAGGGATACCTCGGATCGATGACCTGCGACCGCGGCGACTTCACGGAGTACTCGGGGATCCGACGCGAGCTCAGCGATCTGGAGAAGAAGAACCGCACCGACCAGCAGGCGCCGCGAGGCGTACGGGAGAAGCGGCTGCATCAGATCGAGTCGCTCCGCCGTGCGATGCAGCGCCACGCCTGCCATCGGTGCCCCGATCGGGAGCAGCATGCGCGCTGGGCCGAGCGGTACTGGAAGCTCAAGCGCGAGACCGACCGCACCCGTCGCCAGATCGAGAACCGCACCGGCACCGTGGCCCGTGTCTTCGACCGCGTGCTCGACGTGCTCACGGAGGTCGGCTACGTGCAGGGGCGCGGCGATGCGCTGACGCTCACCGACGCCGGGCGCACCATGCAGCGCATCTACGGAGAGCGCGACCTGCTCGTGGCGGAGTCGCTCCGCCGCGGTCTGTGGGACGGCCTGGACGCGCCCTCGCTGGCGGCGATGGCCTGCGCGCTCGTCTACGAGCCGCGCCGCGATGACGGATCGATCGACCCTCGCGACCTGCCGCGAGGCCGGTTCAGGATCGCCTGGGAGCGCACGCAGGAGCTCTGGGCCGAACTCGACGATCTCGAACACGACAACAGGCTGCCGGGATCCGACCGGCCGTCGGCCGGACTCGCCGGCGCGATGCACGCCTGGGCGCGCGGGAGCGCGCTCGACGTGGTGCTGGAGGATGCGGACATGCCGGCGGGAGACTTCGTCCGCTGGGCCAAGCAGACGATCGATCTGCTGGATCAGCTCTCGATCGTCGCCCCGAACGCGGAGACGGCTCGAACCGCCCGCACCGCGCTCGACGGCGTCCGCCGCGGCATCGTCGCCTACTCCTCGATGTGACCGTGACGACCCGCCTCACCACGCCCGTCGACGCCGACGCCCCGCCCTCCGCGATCCGTCCCGTGCTGCCCTTGTGGGTGGCGCTGATCGCCGCCGCAGCCGCCGGTGGGCTGCTGAATCTGGCGTTCCCGGCGCTCTCGCTCTGGATCGTGGCCTTCCCCGCCGTCGCGCTGCTGCTGCTCTCGCTGATCGGGCGCCGCACCTGGTCCGCGCTGCTGGTCGGGTTCGTCTACGGCGCCGTGTTCTTCCTCGTCCTGGTCTCGTGGACGGCCCGCTATCTGGGGCCGATCCCCTGGCTCGCCCTCGGGCTGCTCGAGGGGGCGCTGACGGCGATCGCACTGATCCCGGTGACGCTCGCGTACCGGTGGATCCCGCGGATCCTGGGCCCGGGGTTCCTGCGAGCTCTCGTGATCTCACTCGTCGTCGCCGCGCTGTGGACAGGACGGGAGCTGTTCCTGGGCAACTGGCCCTACGGCGGCTTCCCGTGGGCGCGCATCGCATACACGCTGTCCGACACGTCGGCCGCGCGCGTGACGAGTTGGATCGGGATCAGCGGGCTGAGCTTCCTGATGGTCCTCCTCGTCGCTTTCCTCGTCGAGGTCGTGCGCACCCGGCGGCGCCCGCGCGCCGCGTCGCTCCTCATTCCCGTGGCGCTCATCGCGCTGCTCGCATTCCTGCCCGCGTTCCCGACGACGGCGAACGGCTCGATGCGCATCGGAGCGGTTCAGGGCAACGGCCCGACCGGATACTTCGACAAGCGCGAGCCGCTGTCGGTGCTGAACGCCCAGGCGGCGGCCACGGAGCCCCTGTTCGGCAAGCGGATGGATCTGCTGGTCTGGCCCGAGGGCGGCCTTGATGACGATCCGTTCCAGTACCCGGTGCTCGCCGACGCCCTCGATGCGATCTCGGCGCGTGTGAACGCGCCGATCCTCGCCAATGCGGCCACGCAGAAGGGCGAGCTGTTCTACAACACCTCGTTCCTGTGGCCGGCCGGCAACCAGCGCTCTCTGACGCGGGAGGACGTGCAGACGCACGCCAAGCGCCACCCGGTGCCGTTCGGCGAGTACGTGCCGGACAGGGCCTTCTACAACGCGATCGTCCCGGACCTCATCGGCCTGATCGGACGCGAGTACACCCCGGGTACGGATGCGCCCGTCGTCCGCGTCGGGAGCACCCCGGTGGGACTCGCGATCTGCTTCGACGTGATCTACGACGACCTCATCGCGCAGGGCATCGATTCGGGTGCGCAGGTGCTCGTCTTCCAGACCAACAACGCGGACTTCCGGGGCACCGAGGAGAATCTGCAGCAGCTCGGGATCGCCCGCATGCGCGCCGTGGAGACCGGACGTTCGGTCGTGAACATCT
The DNA here is from genome assembly GCA_031277885.1 of Microbacterium sp. Taxonomy (GTDB): domain Bacteria; phylum Actinomycetota; class Actinomycetes; order Actinomycetales; family Microbacteriaceae; genus Microbacterium. The sequence goes on along the minus strand of JAITLM010000029.1, from coordinate 10,253 downwards.
CGACCGTCGGCACGAGTCAGGTGATCCGCGCGGACGGATCCACTCAAGCGTCTCTGAACGAGGATCGCCCCGGTGCGCTGCTCGAGGATGTCGAGCTGCACACCGGGGCGACCGCGGGGGTGCTCATCGGGCCCTGGCTGGAGCAGATCCTGCTGTGGGGCGGATTGCTCGTGGTCGTGATCGCGGGCGTTTCCGCCCGGGTGCGACGGGGCCGGTCGGGAGCTTAGGCGCCGATCCGCTCTCGCGTCGGATCCTCACCGGCTCCACGGCGCGCGCGGATGAAGGCGAGACGCTCCTCCAGCAGCTCCTCGAGCTCGGCGCGGGTACGGCGCTCGAGCAGCATGTCCCAGTGGGTGCGTCCGGCCTTGTCGCCGTCCTCCGCGATCTCGACGGGCTTGCCGTCGACCTGCAGACGGGCTTCGGCGCCGCAGGCGCGGCACTCCCAGGTGGTCGGCGGCTCGGCGTCGGCCGCGAACATCAGCGTGGTCACGTGGCCGCAGGAGTCGCAGGTGTATGCGCTCTGCTGGCGTTCCATGAAGACGACGCCCTCTTCGCTCTGAAGGCTCTGGGCGCCGAGTCGGATTCCTCTAAGGCTGCGATCTGCCATTGTGTGGTCCTCTCGTCGCCCTCAGGTATATCGGCCCGGCCTGTGCAGAAGATGCGAAGGGGGCAAACCATGAAGGCTTTCACAGTCGATACCCAGCCCGAAGCCGCTCGACGCGGGGGATGAGATCGAGTCCTGTTCCGCGTGGGATCGGATGTCAGCGCGGCGTCAGCGTCCGGATGGCGAGGTCCGCACGGTCCGTGACGATGCCGTCGGCGCCGGCAGCGACCAGAGCCCTCATGCGCTCCGGGTCGTTGATCGTCCACACGTGCACCTCGACGCCGGCGTCATGCGCCGCGCGGACGAGAGAGGGGGTGAAGACGCGAAGGGGACCGAAGCGCTCGGGGATCTGCACGGCGTCGAGCCCGCGCAGGATCCGCCGCGCCCAGCCCCGCAGGCGGAGGGCGGAGGCGAGCTGGAGCAGCGCGATCGCGTTCCTGCCTCCGGAGGAGGCGGGAACCACATCCGCATCCGCCTTCACGGTGGCCGCCAGCGCCGCGTGCCGGTTGCGATCGTCGAAGCTCGTGAGAAGGACCCGATGCGCGTGCGGGGCGACCGCTCTTCCGACATCCTCTGCGGCCGCAAGCGCCTTCACATCCACGTTGAACCGCAGCAGCGGGAACGAATCGAGGGCCTCCGCGAGGGTGAGGAGCCCGCCGTGCGCGGCGAAGAGCCTCGCCAGCTCGGCCGTCGTGACCTCGGCGACCGGCCGCGGATCGCCCAGCAGCCGCTGCAGGGTCTCATCGTGGAAGAGCACGGCATCGCCGTCGGCGGTGGCCCGGCAGTCGGTCTCCACGTACTCCGCACCCGCGGCGTCCGCAGCGGCGATCGCGAGGGCGGAGTTGTCGAACACAGACGAGTCCCCGCCCACCAGACCGCGGTGAGCGAGGACTCTCGGCGCCGAAGCACCCTGGAAGTACGGGTGCGTCACGCGGCGCCGTCGGCAGCGGTCGCGGGGGGAACGGCAGCCGCGGATGCGGCTGCGCGCGTGGTCGGCGCAGAGGCGGCCGCAGGCGCCTTCGGGGTGAACGGCGTGGATCCGCCGGATCCCGGCGTGAACGCGCCACCGAAGTTCTTCAGGGCCTCGGTGAACTCGCTCGGGATGATCCAGAGCTTGCTGGATGCGCTCTCGCTGATCTTCGGCAGCATTTGCAGGTACTGGTAGGCGAGCAGCTTGTCGTCCGGCTGGCCCTGGTGGATGGCGTTGAAGACGTTCTGGATCGCCTCCGCCTCACCCTCGGCGCGGAGCACCGCCGCCTGCTTCTCACCCTCGGCGCGGAGGATCTCCGCCTGCCGCTGACCCTCGGCCTCGAGGATCTGCGACTGCTTGGTGCCCTCGGCCGTCAGGATCGCGGCACGACGGTCACGCTCGGCGCGCATCTGCTTCTCCATCGAGTCCTGGATGGAGACGGGCGGGTCGATGGCCTTGAGCTCCACACGTCCGACGCGGATGCCCCACTTGCCGGTCGCCTCGTCGAGCACGATGCGCAGCTGGCCGTTGATGTTGTCGCGGCTGGTCAGCGCCTCCTCGAGGTTCAGACCGCCGACCACGTTGCGGAGCGTGGTCGTGGTGAGCTGCTCGACGGCGCCGAGGTAGTTCGCGATCTCATAGGTCGCGGCCCGGGCGTCGGTCACCTGGAAGTAGACGACGGTGTCGATCGAGACCACCAGGTTGTCCTCGGTGATCACGGGCTGCGGCGGGAACGAGACGACCTGCTCGCGCATGTCGATGAGCGGGCGCAGGCGGTCGATGAACGGCACGAGCAGGTTCAGACCCGGCATCAGGGTCTTGTGGTATCTGCCGAGCCGCTCGACGACACCGGCGGTCGCCTGCGGGATGATCCTGACCGATCGCGCGATCGTCACCAGCACGAAGATGATGACGGCGATCGCCAGGATCCACCCGATGGCGGTGGGGATGAAGGATGCGCTGTCCATGAAGGGCTGCTCCTGTTTCTCCTAGACGTGGGCGGAACGGACGTAAGCGGTGGCGCCCTCGATGCGCGACACCGTCACGGGGGCACCGGGGGAGAGGGGCGCGATCACGGGCGCATCCGAGGCGAGACGGGCGGTCCACGTCTCGCCATTACTGAGCTTGACCTGCCCGGTGAGCGTCGTGACCTCGAGCAGCACGGTGCCATGCAGGCCGAGCAGCGCGTCGACGTTCGACCGGGTCTGGTCCTCGCCGCGGTGCAGGCGCCTCAGCAGCGGAGGCCGCAGCAGGAAGATCAGCAGCACGGCTGCGAGGGCGGCGATGATCACCTGCACCCAGACGGGCCACCCGGTGAGCGTGGACAGCAGGCCCACGGCGGAGCCCAGTCCGAGCATGAGGAACGTCATGTCGAGAGTGAAGATCTCGATGACGAAGAACAGGACCATGAGGACCAGCCAGCCGATCCACGCCCAGTCCTGGAACATCTGCAGGATCGTATCCATACCGCCCCCTCTTTTTGCCAACCTACCATGCGGTTCGCGCCGGGCGACCGCGTCACGCGCCGCGGAATCACGCGGATTGGTAGGGTGATCTGGTCCCACCCGCGCGCCGCGTGCGCACCCTCTCGAGGAGTCCCCGTGTCTCAGATCCTTCCCGCCGAATCACTGACCGGCAAGGTCGCCCTCGTCACCGGATCCTCCCGCGGGATCGGCGCCGACACGATCCGGTACTTCGCCGAAGCCGGCGCCGACGTCGTGATCAACTTCCGCAACAAGGCCCCTCGCGCGGAGAAGCTCGCGAACGAGGTGCGCGCCCTCGGCCGCCGCGCCCTCGTGGTCGGCGCCGACCTGACGGACCCCGCGTCCGTGGCCGAGATGTTCGACACGGTGAAGGCGGAGTTCGGCGGCCTGGACGTCCTGGTCCTCAACGCCTCCGGCGGCATGGAGTCGAACATGGGCGAGGACTACGCCCTGCGCCTCAACCGCGACGCCCAGGTCAACGTGCTGCAGACGGCGCTGCCGCTGCTGCGCGAGGGCGGCCGCATCGTGTTCGTCACCAGCCACCAGGCGCACTTCATCCGCACCACGCCGACGATGCCGGAGTACGAGCCCGTCGCGCTCTCCAAGCGTGCGGGCGAGGACGCGCTGCGCGAGCTGATCCCGTCGATCGAGGAGCAGGGCGTCGAGTTCGTCGTCGTGTCCGGCGACATGATCGAGGGCACCATCACCGCCACCCTGCTGGAGCGGGCGAACCCCGGCGCGATCTCGCAGCGGCGCGAGTCGGCGGGACGCCTCTACAACGTCGCGGAGTTCGCGGCAGAGGTCGCCCAGGCCGCCGTCGAGCCCGTTCCGGCCGATCACACCCGGCTCATCGGCGACGTCAGCGGATTCGTCGCGGAGTAGTCCCCGAAGACATACGAGAAGCGGCCCGGAGCTCATGGCTCCGGGCCGCTTCTCGTATGCGGGATGCGCTCGGATCAGATTCCGGCGGCGGCAGCCGCGGCCTTCGCGTCCTTGCCGATCGTGATCGCGCGGACGATCTGCGCGATCCCGAGGACGACGAGCGAGATCGCCAGGAACAGCCAGAAGAACGTCACCGCGGCGAGGCCCAGGCTGATCACGGCGATGCCCGCGACGATGCTGAGCAGCGCGTACAGCAGCGTCCAGGTCTTCGAGCCGTCGGTGCCCATGAGCGTGAGCGAAACGACGCCGTCGAAGATCCAGCTCACGCCGATGAAGATCACCGTCACGAGCGCGAAGGCGACCGCGGCGGTCTGGATGTTCGTGAACGCGATCACGCCGGCCACGACGTACAGCACGCCGAGCAGGATGTGCCCCAGGCGGGCCCATCCCGACTTCCCGGCGCTGAAGATGCCGAGTCCGACGTACACGACGCCGGCGACGATCAGATAGGCGGCGATGATGCCGGTGAGGACGAACGCGGTCTTGACCGGCCACACCAGCATGACGATGCCCGCGATGAGGGCGATGACGCCGGAGACGGCGAGGAACACTCGAAGCGACTTCACGAGGCTCTTCGCTCCGGCAACTGCTTCGGACATGGGGATGGCCCTTTCTGAGTAATCCCTGGGAGTTGGGGATGCCCTCACTGTACAGCGGCGGCTGTGACCGCGCCCGCAATGGGGAGCAGCCGTGTCCCTCTCGGCCGTGCGAGGATCGGGGGATGACCTCGGCCGCCGACGACGATCGCCTGCGCGACCTCGCGGCCCTGAGGACGGTACGGGATCGCATCGACCGCGAGTACGCGCAGCCGCTCGACGTCGAGGCGCTGGCGGCAGGCGTGCACATGTCCGCGGGGCATCTCAGCAGGCAGTTCAAGCTCGTGTACGGCGAGCCCCCGTACTCCTATCTGATGACGCGCCGGATCGAACGTGCGATGGCGCTGCTGCGCCGGGGCGACGTCTCGGTGACGGAAGCGTGCTTCGCGGTGGGCTTCCAGTCGCTGGGCACGTTCAGCACCCGTTTCTCGGAGCTCGTGGGCGTCTCGCCGAGCCGGTACCGCGCCGATCCCGGGCTGGGCCCCGGTATCCCGTCGTGGATCGAGAAGCAGGCGACGAGACCGATCAGGAATCGAGAAGCACCGCAGGATCCTCCGGCGTAGCGTGAGCGGCATGGACATCATGATCAACGCCAGCTTCCTTCCGCACACCGACGCGGAGGAGTCGCTCCGCTTCTATCGCGACGTGCTCGGCTGGGAGCTCCGCAAGGACGTCGGCTACCAGCAGATGCGCTGGCTCACGGTCGGGCCGGCGAACCAGCCCGACACCTCCATCGTGCTCACGCCCCCCGCGGTGGATCCCGGCATCAACGATGAGGAGCGGCGCACGATCCTCGAGCTCATGGCGAAGGGCAGCTTCGGCGGCGTCGTCCTCGCCACGGAGAACGTGGACGCCGCCTTCGCCGAGATCGAGGCGCGCGGGGCAGACGTCGTGCAGGAGCCGATCGACCAGCCCTACGGGATCCGCGACTGCGCGTTCCGCGACCCGGCGGGCAACATGATCCGTCTGCAGCAGGTCGCCTGATCGCTCTGCGGTGCCCGGCCCTGCGTCGGCGGGCACCGCTATTCTTTTGTCCCGCCCCCTCTACCGCACGATACGGAGCCGCACGCCGATGACCGAGTCGCACATCGCCGACACCCACGATGCGATCCGGGTGCAGGGCGCCCGGGAGAACAACCTCAAAGACGTCTCGATCGAGCTGCCGAAGCGCCGGTTGACGGTGTTCACCGGGGTCTCCGGATCCGGCAAGAGCTCGCTCGTGTTCGACACGATCGCGGCCGAATCGCGCCGCATGATCGATGAGACCTACAGCGCCTTCGTGCAGGGCTTCATGCCGTCCGTTCCGCGCCCCGACGTCGACGGGCTCGAGGGACTGACCACGGCGATCCTGGTCGATCAGGAGCGCCTGGGAGCGAACCCGCGCTCGACCGTCGGAACCGTGACCGATGCCAACGCGATGCTGCGGATCCTGTTCTCGAAGCTCGGCACGCCGTACATCGGCGGGCCGACCGCATTCTCCTTCAACATCCCCACGCAGAAGGCCAGCGGCGTGATGACGGGGCCTGGCGGTGAGAAGAAGATCGTCAAGGACGCCATCTATCTCGGTGGCATGTGCCCGCGGTGCGAGGGCAGGGGAGCGGTGTCGGATCTGGATCTTTCCCAGATCGTCGATGAGGCGAAGTCCCTGAACGACGGTGCGATCATGGTGCCCGGCTACACCGCCGACGGCTGGATGGTGCGTCAGTTCGCCGAGTCGGGCTTCTACCCGGCCGACAAGCCGGTCTCGGCGTTCACGGAGAAGCAGCGTCAGCTGTTCCTCTACGGCGAGGTCACCAAGGTCAAGATCAACGGGATCAACATCACCTACGAGGGACTGATCCCGAAGATCACCAAGTCCATGCTGTCCAAGGACATCGAGGCCCTGCAGCCGCACATCCGCGCCTTCGTCGAGCGCGTCGCGACGTTCGCGATCTGCCCCGAGTGCGATGGCACCAGGCTGACCGAAGGGGCGCGCTCCTCGAAGATCGAGGGCGTGAGCATCGCGGACGCCTGCCGCATGCAGGTCACGGACCTCGCCGCGTGGGTGCGCGGCCTGGATCTTCCCGGCGCGGGTCCCTTGCTCGACGCACTGCGCGCCAACCTCGAGGCCTTCGTCACGCTGGGGCTCGGCTACCTGTCGCTCGAGCGCCCCAGTGGCACGCTGAGCGGGGGAGAGGCGCAGCGGATCAAGATGCTCCGGCACCTGGGGTCCTCGCTCACCGACGTCACGTACGTGTTCGACGAGCCCACGATCGGGTTGCATCCGCACGACATCCAGCGCATGAACGGACTGCTCGAGCAGCTGCGCGACAAGGGCAACACGGTGCTGGTCGTCGAGCACAAACCGGAGACCATCGCGATCGCCGACCACGTCGTCGATCTGGGGCCAGGAGCAGGCAGCGCAGGAGGGGAGATCTGCTACGAGGGCACGGTCGAGGGCCTGCGTGCCAGCGGAACCCTCACGGGGCGTCACCTGGACGATCGGGCGGCCCTCAAGCCCGAGGTGCGCGAGCGCACCGGCGCGATCGAGGTGCGCGGGGCGAGGACCAACAACCTGCGGGACGTCGACGTCGACGTGCCTCTCGGCGTCCTGACCGTCGTCACCGGGGTCGCGGGATCCGGCAAGAGTTCCCTGATCCATGGCTCCGTCGCCAAGGGCGAGGGCGTCGTCTCCATCGACCAGACCGCGATCAAGGGTTCTCGGCGCAGCAACCCGGCCACGTACACCGGACTGCTGGAGCCGATCCGCAAGGCGTTCGCGAAGGCGAATGGCGTGAAGCCCGCGCTGTTCAGCGCCAACTCCGAGGGCGCCTGCCCGACGTGCAAGGGCGCCGGCGTCATCGTGACGGAGCTCGGCTTCATGGACACTGTCGAGAGCCCCTGCGAGGATTGCGGCGGAAAGCGCTTTCAGGCTGCGGTGCTCGAGTACAAGCTCGCGGGCAAGGACATCACCGAGGTGCTCGACATGCCGGTAGCCCAGGCGCACGAGTTCTTCCGCGGGGGAGAGGCCAAGATCCCCGCCGCGGTCGCGATCCTGAGCCGGCTCGAAGATGTCGGCCTCGGCTATCTGTCGCTCGGGCAGCCGTTGTCCACGCTGTCCGGCGGGGAGCGTCAGCGCATCAAGCTCGCCACGCAGATGGCGGACGGCGCCGCGACGTATGTGCTGGACGAGCCGACCACGGGGCTGCACCTCGCCGACGTGCAGAACCTGCTGGGCCTGCTGGACCGGCTCGTCGACGCCGGCAGATCCGTGATCGTGATCGAGCATCATCAGGCGGTCATGGCGCACGCCGATTGGATCATCGACGTCGGGCCCGGTGCGGGCCACGACGGCGGGCGCATCGTCTACCAGGGCACGCCGGCCAACCTGGTCGCGGCGAAGTCCACGGTCACGGGGGAGCACCTCGCCGCCTACGTGGGTGCGTGAGGGGAAGACGATGGCAGACCTTCGGATCTCGACGCGCAATTCGCGGTTCCAACTGCTCGAGGCACTGACCCGCAATCGCAACCATCGGCTGCGCGAACACCGCTTCGTCGTGCAGGGAGTGCGCCCTATCTCGCAGGCGATCGAGCACGGCTGGACGATCCTCACCGTGATCCATGACGCGGAGCGATCCTTGTCGCCCTGGGCGCGCGAGGTGGTGCAGCAGGCGCCGGAGACGATCGCGATGAGTCCTGCGCTCCTCGCTGAACTCGCGGACAAGGACGAGGGGGCCACCGAGATCATCGCCGTGGTGGCAATGCCAGAGGACGAGCTTTCGCGGATTCCGGTGCCGCACGACTTCCTGGGGATGGTCTTCGACCGTCCGACCCAGCCGGGCAACATCGGATCGATCTTGCGGTCGATGGACGCTCTGGGTGGGCACGGCCTGATCGTCTCCGGACACGCGGCGGATCCCTACGATCCGAAGTCTGTCCGCGCCTCAACGGGCTCGCTGTTCGCGACGCCCGTCATCAGGACGGCCTCAGGTGGTCCGGTATTCGACTGGGTGCACGAGGTGCGCGCCCAGGGGACGCCGCTCACGCTGGTCGCGACGGACGAACATGGCGACGTCGATGTCTGGGACTACGACTTCACTCAGCCGTCGCTCGTCCTGATCGGCAACGAGACCACCGGGCTGGCCCGCGGTTGGCGCGACGCCGCCGACGTGATGGTTCGCGTGCCGATGAGCGGTTCGGCGAGTTCTCTGAACGCTTCGAACGCCGCCACGCTCATGCTCTACGAGGCGGCGAGGCAGCGGGCCTCGGCCCGGTGAATGGCAGCGGGCGATAACGGGAGAGCATCCGTTATGTCAGCTTCTCGCGTTGGTCCACACGTGGAGTGTCTCAGGGAGGACCTCCGTCCGGGCGAGGACGCGATCCCGTTCCTCGGCTCGCGCGAGCCCGCGCGCGGACCAACCGGCTACTCCTGCAGGCGCGGTCGCGTCGGAAACTCGAACAGCTGAGCCTCGTCGGACGCCTCGTGGGCGTTGATGCGGCGTCCGCGGGGCGTTGGATCAGTGTGGTGGTGTGATCGCGAGGCGGCAGAGCGTGATCGGCACGGTTTCGATGGTGCCAGCGCCCTTGGTGCGATATCGCTGATAATCAACATTATGTCAACTACGAGCGACACTAGTCTCTGTTCAGTCGGATCCCCCACAGATTGAGCTGCGCTCATCCTCGTGGGAGCCTTTTCCCATGAGGCCCAGTACAAGCCATGGTCGTTTCGAGCAGCGTACGGTGCTCGTTGTCGGTGGTGCGAGCGGAATCGGATGGGCAACTGCCCAACGAATCGCGGACGAAGGCGGCCGAGTCGCCGTCGCCGACCTTCCATCAGCCGGCCCCGAGGAACGTGCCGCGGAACTCCCCGGCGGCGGGCACCTTGGCCTTCCAATCGATGTCCTCGACCAAGAGTCCGTCGACCGAGCCCTCGTCCTCGTTTCCTCCCGCGTGAGCACACTTCACGCGATCGCGCACGTGGCGGGCGGAGATGTCGAACATGGCGGGTTCGAGACGATCGATGACGCGACCTGGCGGCTGATGTTCGAGCTCAACCTTCTTGGGCCGGTGCGCGTCCTGCGAGCCTTCATCCCGCTCCTGAAACGTAAAGACGCTGAGAGCCCCGGATCGGCTTTCGCCGTGGTGAGCTCCATCAACGCCTCGCTCGCCCTGGGCAGCGAACCCTACTCAGCGGCAAAGGCGGGACTTAGCCCGCTGGTGGCCAACCTCGCTGCCCAATACGGCCCGGCGGGCTTGAGATTCAACGCCCTATCCCCGGGTACGACCCGCACACGCGTGTGGGATGACCAGGGAGGCCCCGACCATCTATCTCCTGCCTACCCCCTCGAAAGAGTAGGCGAACCCTCTGACATCGCTGCCGCGCTCGCATTCCTGTGCTCGGACGACTCATCCTTCATCACAGGGCAGACTCTCGCCGTGGACGGAGGACTCAGCGTTCAGTCCCCGTTCCGCACGCTTTTCTGAAGCGCCCCCATCACCGGCTAACGCTAACTCCCCCACCAGACGCAAGTCGCTTACCGGCCGAGTCCGCGATCTACCCGGAGTAATAATCCGCTGTTCAGTCAAGAACTGATGCGTCTGTTGGTTCCGCGGGGTTGCCTCCCTTTCCGCGAGACTCGGGCCCCGGCCGGGAGACCGTCGCGTAATGAAGCCCGGGC
>JAITLM010000003.1 GCA_031277885.1 Microbacterium sp. | reverse complement strand
ATCTCCGTCTGCTCGGCCGTGGTCAGGTCGTCATCGCGCAGCAGGTGGCGGGTCATGCGTGGGTCTCCGTGAGAGCGGTGGCCGCGACCTCGGCGAGGGCGGCCGTGAACAGTTCGGTGAACTCGGCGATCTCGGCATCGCCGATCGTGAGGGCGGGGGCGATCCGCACCGAGGACGGGTTCGCGGCGTTGACGACAAGCCCGAGGCGCTGCGCCGCGGCGACGACGTCGCCGGCGACGGGCGCGGCCAGCGCCACGCCGATGAGCAGACCGCGGCCGCGCACGCCGGTGACGAGCGGGGATCCGATCCCCTCGACGGCTTCGCGCACCTGCACGCCGCGGTCCCGCGCGTTCTGCACGAGGCCGGACTTCTCGATCTCCTCCAGCACCGCGTTGCTGACGGCGGTCGCGAGCGGGTTGCCGCCGAAGGTGGACCCGTGGGATCCGGGCTGCAGGAGTGCGGCCGCCTCGCCGAACGCGACGAGCGCGCCGATCGGGAAGCCGCCGCCGATGCCCTTCGCCAGGGTAATCGCGTCGGGCACGATGCCCTCGTGCTGGAAGGCGAACCAGTCGCCGGTGCGTCCGGCGCCGGTCTGGATCTCGTCCACGATGAGCAGGGCGCCGTGCTTCGCGGTGAGCTCGCGCGCCGCGCGGAGGTAGCCCTCCGGCAGCTCGAGCACGCCGGCCTCGCCCTGGATGGGCTCGACGAACAGCGCGGCGACGCGGTCGTCCATCGCCGCCTCGAGCGCCTCGATCGTGGCGGGGATGTGCTCGACGCCTCCCGGCAGCGGCTGGAACGGATCGCGCATCGACGCCTTCGCCGTGAGTGCGAGAGCGCCGATCGTGCGGCCATGGAACGCGTTGTCGAGGGACAGGATCCGGGGGCGCTCGGCGCCGCCGTGGAGGCGGGCGAGCTTGAAGGCGGCCTCGTTGGCCTCGGTCCCCGAGTTGCCGAAGAACACGCGTCCCTCGTCCCCGGTTCCGGCGAGGCGCTTCAGCCGCGCCGCGAGCTCGAGCTGCGGAGGCGTGGCGAAGTAGTTCGACACATGCGCGAGCGTGCCCGCCTGGCGGGACACCGCCTCGACGAAGACGGGGTGGGCGTGCCCGAGCGCGGTGACCGCGATCCCCGCGAGGAAGTCGAGGTAGCGTCGCCCCTCGCCGTCCCACAGGTGCGATCCCTCACCGCGGACGAGCAGTTCGAACCGCGGCCCCGCATTCAGGATCAGGTCGCGATCCGCGCTCTGCTGCCATGTCCCCTCGGCCGGCGACGTCATCCCGCCACCACCTCCGTTCCGATTCCCTTGCTGGTGAAAAGTTCGACGAGCACCGAGTGCGGCACCCGTCCGTCGATGATGGCCGCCGCGTGCACGCCCGATTCCACGGCTTCCAGGCACGCGGTCATCTTCGGGATCATGCCCGATTCGAGCGACGGGAGGAGCTTCTTCAGCTCCCCCGTGGTGAGGTGCGAGACCAGGGAGTCGCGGTTGGGCCAGTCCGCGTACAGACCGGCGACGTCCGTGAGGATCACGAGCTTGACCGCGCCGAGCGCGGTGGCCAGGGCCGAGGCGGCCGCGTCCGCGTTCACGTTGAGCGACTGGCCCGGGTGATCCAGATCCGGCGCGATGCTGGAGACCACGGGGATCCGGCCCGCGGCGAGATGGTCGAGCACCGGAGTCGGATCCACCTGCACGACGTCGCCGACGCGGCCCAGATCCACCTCCTCGCCGTTCACGACCACGCCGCGGCGGCGGCCGCCGAACAGACCGGCGTCCTCACCGCTGAGACCGGTCGCGATCGGGCCGTGGCTGTTGATCTTCGCGACGAGCTGCGGGTTGATGTGCCCCGTGAGCACCATCCGCACGACGCTGATCGCCTCGGTCGAGGTGACCCGGTAGCCGCCCTTGAACTCGCTCGGGATCGCCAGGCGGTCGAGCATGTTCGAGATCTGCGGGCCGCCGCCGTGCACCACGACGGGCTGCACGCCGACGTAGCGCAGGTACGCGATGTCCTGCGCGAAGGCCTCCTGCAGCTCGTCCGAGATCATGGCGTTCCCGCCGTACTTGACAACGACGATCTGGTCCCGGAACCGCTTGAGCCACGGCAGGGAGTCGATGAGGGTCTGCGCCTTGAGCGCCGCCTCCTCGGGCGCGGTGTCCTGAAGGTCGCTCATGAGGCGTAGGCGCTGTTCTCGTGCACGTAGTCGTGGGTGAGGTCGTTCGTGCGGATCGTCGCCGCCGCGTCGCCGACCTTGAGGTCGATCAGCACATGCGTCGCGCGCGGGGTCAGGTCGACCTCCTCGCGCGGGCGATCGGGGCGGCCGGCGGTGCACACCCGCACGCCGTTCATCCACACGTCCACGTCATAGGGGTCGAAGGCGGCGCGGGTGGTGCCGATCGCGGCGAGCACGCGTCCCCAGTTCGGATCGTTGCCGAAGATCGCCGCCTTGAAGAGGTTGTTGCGCGCGACCGAGCGGCCCACCTCGACCGCGTCCCGCTCGTCCGCCGCGTGCACGACCTCGATCGAGATCGCGTGGCTCGCGCCCTCGGCGTCGTCCTGCAGCTTGCGGGCAAGTTCGTCGGAGACCTCGGTGAGCGCCGCCGCGAACGCGTCGAGGTCGGGGCGGATCCCGCTCGCGCCGTTGGCGAGCAGGGTCACCTGGTCGTTGGTCGACATGCAGCCGTCGGAGTCGAGCCGGTCGAAGGTCGCGCCGGTCGCGCGACGCAGGACGGCGTGGGCCTCCGACGCCTCGAGGTCGGCGTCGGTCGTGAGCACCACGAGCATCGTGGCGAGCCCAGGGGCGAGCATGCCTGCGCCCTTCGCCATGCCGCCGATGGTCCAGCCGTCGCGGCTCACCGAGACGGTCTTCGCGACCGTGTCTGTGGTCATGATCGCCTCGGCCGCGGCCTCGCCGCCGTCGGCGCTCAGCTGCGCGACCCCGGCCTCGACGCCCGCGAGCACCTTGCCCCGGAAGACCTCGTCGCCCGTGCCGATGAGACCGGTGGAGCAGACCACCACGTCCCCGGCGCTCACGCCGAGGAGCTCCGCCGCGCGCTCCGCCGTGAGGTGGCTGGTCTGGAAGCCGAAGGGGCCCGTGAAGCAGTTCGCCCCGCCGGAGTTCAGCACGACCGCCTCGACGACGCCGTCCTTCACCACCTCCTGCGACCAGATGATCGGATTGGCCTTGGCACGGTTGCTGGTGAAGACCGCGGCGCCGACCTTGCGCGGGCCGCGGTTCACCACCAGCGCCACGTCGGGCTTCCCGGTGGACTTGAGACCCGCGACGACACCGGCCGCCTCGAATCCCTGGGGTGCGGTCACGCTCATGGGGCGACTCCGTTGATGCTGAGCGCCGTGGTCTCGGTGAGGCCGAGCGCGATGTTCATGGACTGGATGGCGGCGCCTGCGGTGCCCTTGACGAGGTTGTCGACGGCGGTGACGACCACGACGCGGTTCGCGGCACGGTCGATCG
>JAITLM010000219.1 GCA_031277885.1 Microbacterium sp. | reverse complement strand
CTTCATTGTGCCTCGCACCCGGTACGCCGGGGATGGCGATCGCCGCGCCGAGTGCGTGCTCCCCCCGGCGCGCTCGCGGTGCGGATGGAATCGTCCCTGAGGCCGTTCTGGGGTCCGGTACGGTGCTCCGCGCACGGGACAGCGCGGAGCACCGACCGCCCCTGCGGGACTTCAGGCCGCTTCTGCCCTTCCTCGGCGCCAGTACCCCATGAACGCCACGGAGCGCCGGTCGATGCCGAGGCCGCGCACCAGGTGGCGGCGCAGCGCGGTGATCGTGCTCGCCTCGCCGGCCAGCCACGCGTAGCAGGATCCGACCGACGACTCCGGCACCTCCCAGAGCACCTCGTCCTCGTGCGGGTCCGCGAGCTCGGCGGGGCCCGGTGCAGCATCGGTCGTGGTGGCGGGCTCCTCGTCGGCGATCCGGGTCTCGCCCCAGGCGTGCACGGCGGCGCTCAGCCGCAGCCCGTGCGCGGCGCTTCCGCGCGCCAGCCACCGGACCGACACGCCCTCGGGTGCCGTGAGCGGTAGCGCATCGGCCTCGGTGGGGACCTCGATGTAGACGGATCCGGTCACGTGCGCGGGCAGCGACTCGACGATCGCGCAGATCGCCGGCACCGCGGTCTCGTCTCCGGCGATGAGGACCGAGCCGGCATCGCCCGGGTTCCACTCCAGCCCGCCGGTCTCGTCGGCGCGCGCATCGGGGCCGATCACGACCAGCGGCGCCCCGGGGGCGGCGGCGGAGGCCCAGGCCGACGCGGGGCCCTCGGTGCCGTGGAGCACGAAGTCGACGTCGATCTCGCGAGATTCCGGACGGACGGCGCGGATCGTGTACGTGCGGATCGGATTACGCGTCTCATCGGGGAGTTCCCGCCACCGGCGGTACCACTCCATCATGCCGACCGATTCATCGAACTGGCCGACGTCGGTGAAGGATCCGTCGGGCAGCGGCAGCACGAGTTTGATCCGCTGATCCAGGCCCGCGGTGCCGAAATGCACCAGATCGGGACCGGTCAGCGTCATGCGCAGGAAGTTCGGAGACAGCTGCTCGCGACGCGCGACGGTGGTGCGGTAGGTCCGGTAGGGATGATGTGACACGTTCACAAGGATAGGTTAGGCTCCCCTAACATGACGAATCGGGATTCCTCCGGCTCCCTCCCGCAGGCCGGGCTCGCGGCCGAAGGCTTGGCGCTGCACTACGGCCGTACACCGGTGGTGCACGACGTCGCGCTGACGCTGCGGCCCGGGTCCGTCACGGCGCTGATCGGCCCGAACGGCAGCGGCAAATCCACCGCGCTGCGGGCCATCGCCCGGCTGCACCGCATCCACGCCGGATCCGTGCGCATCGACGCCGACGGCGCCGATCGCGACGCCGCGGCGCTGGACGCGAAGGAGTTCGCGCGCACCGTGGCGATGCTGTCGCAGTCGCGGCCGCATCCCTCGGGGCTGGAGGTGCGCGACGTCGTCGGATTCGGCCGGCATCCGCATCGCGGCCGCTTCTCGGGCCTCCGCGACGAGGACCGCGCGGCGATCGACCGGGCGCTCGCCCTCACCGGGCTCGAGGCGATGGCCGCGCGTCCGGTGGATGAACTCTCCGGAGGGGAGCTGCAGCGGGTCTGGCTCGCGACCGCACTCGCGCAGACCACGCCGATCCTGCTGCTCGACGAGCCGACCAACCACCTCGATCTGCGCTATCAGATCGAGACGCTCGACCTCATCCGCGACCTCGCCGACGCCGGCACCGCCCTGGGCGTCGTGCTGCACGACCTCGACCACGCCGCCGCGGTCGCCGACCGCATCGTGCTCCTCCACGACGGTCGCGTGCGGGCCGACGGCACCCCGGACGAGGTGCTCACCGGCGAGAACCTGTCCGCGGCCTACGGGTTGCGCATCGACACCGCGCTCGACGACGACGGGCGGGTGCGGGTGATCCCGCGCGGCCGCCACACCGCCCGCCGTCCCGCCCGAGAACCGCAGCTCGCCTGACCGCCGAACGGCGCCGTCCGCACCGCGCTGCCGCGGACTCACCGCACCACGGCGTCCCGCGAGGCCGGCTCGGCCGGATCCGTGACCCCCGATGCAGACCTCGCACTCCCCGACCCACCCACCTTGGAGAACCATGCGCAAGCCCCTCGTCGTCCTCTCGCTGCTCGCGGCGACCACCCTCGCCCTCGCCGGCTGCGGAACGACCTCCGTCGCGACGCCCACCGACAGCGCCGCGCCGGCGGCCAGCGCGGAGTGCGCCAAGGACGCCACGGCCACCGCCACCGGGCCGGTCAGCGTGACCGACGCCCTCGGGCGCACCGTGAAGCTCGACAAGCCCGCGGAGCGCGTCGCCGTGCTGGAGTGGCAGCAGGTCGAGGATGCGCTCTCGCTGTGCGTGACGCCCGTCGCCGTCGCGGACGCCGCCGGCTATCGCCAGTGGGACAAGGCGGAGGCGCTGCCCGAGGGCGTCAAGGACGTCGGCACCCGACAGGAGCCGAACCTCGACGCGCTGTTCCAGACCAAGCCCGACCTCGTGGTCGTCGAGGCGAAGACCCGCGATGATGCGATCATCGGCCAGCTCGAGAAGTACGGGGTGCCCGTGCTCGTGACGGTCGGCGCCGATGCGAAGGATCCGGTGAAGCAGCTGCTCGCGACCTTCGACCTCATCGCGCAGGCCACGGGCCGCACCGAGCGCGCCGAGGTCGTCACGACCGAGATGAGGAACCACCTCGCGGAGGCGAAGAAGACCCTCGCCGCCGTGAAGCCGGAGAGCACCGACTTCGTCTACTTCGACGGCTGGGTCGACGGAGGCACCGTCTCGCTGCGTCCGTTCGGCACCGGCTCGCTCATCGGCGCGATCGGCGGCGAGCTGGGCCTGACGAACGTGTGGAAGGGCGAGACCGATCCCGCGTACGGGCTCGGGAGCACCGACATCGAGGGCATGACGACCGTCGGCTCCGCGACGCTGCTCTACACCGGCACCGACGACCCCCAGAGCGACAGCTTCATCACGGCGGCGGAGAAGAACCCGGCCTGGGCCTCGATCCCGGCGGTCGCCGAGAAGCGGATCCACGCGTTCCCGGCCGGCATCTGGACCTTCGGCGGACCCCGTTCGGCCGAGAAGATCGCGGACGCGTACGTCGCCGCGTTCCGCAAGTGAGCCGCAGCCGGATCGAGAGCTCTCCCATGGGGTCGTCGAGCGAGACGTCGGCGCGCTCGACGACCCCGCCGACCGGAGTCCGCGCCCGCCTCGGCGCCGTCGGGGTGCTGATCCTCCTCCTGCTCGCGCTCGTCGCCGCCGCGGGCTGGCACCTCACGCAGGGGACGAGCGGCGCGGGCTGGGCCGATCCGGACATCCTGCTCGGGGCGCGGCTGCCCCGGCTCGCGGCAGGTGTCGCGGTCGGCGTCGCGCTCGGCGTGGCCGGTCTGCTCATGCAGTCCCTCGCGCGCAACGCCCTCGCCTCGCCCGACACCCTCGGCGTCACGGCCGGCGCGTATCTCGCGATCACCGCGGTCGCCGCCTTCGGGATCTCGATCCCGTTCTGGGCGTCGGGGATCGTCGCCTTCGCGGGCGGACTCGTGGCCGCGGTGATCGTGCTGGGACTCGCGGGAGGGGCCGGATCCTCGACGACCCGGCTCGTGCTGGCCGGGTCCGCCCTCGCCCTGGCGTTCCAAGCGGCGACCTCTGCCCTGCTGATCCTGTTCAGCGAGCAGACCAAGGGCCTGCTCGCGTGGGGGAGCGGCAGCCTGTCGCAGCTCGGCCTCGAGGCGTTCCTGCGCGCGGCTCCGGTCGTCGTGGTCGCCGGACTGCTGGCGCTGCTCCTCGCCCGTCGCCTGGACGTGCTCGCGCTCGGCGACGACCTGGCCGCCTCCCTCGGCGTGCGGATCCGCTCGACGCGCGTGCTCGGGATCCTGCTGTCGGTGGTGCTGACCGCGACCGCCGTCACGCTCGCAGGGCCGCTCGGCTTCGTCGGGCTCTGCGCACCGGTGCTCGCGCGCCTGCTCGTGCGGATCGTGCCTGGTCTCGGCCGGCACGCGCTGCTGCTTCCCTCGTCCGGGCTGATCGGCGCGCTCGTGGTGATCCTCGCCGACGCCCTGCTGCGGTTCGCCATCGGGGCCGAGGGGGCGATCGCCGTGCCCACCGGGGTGGCGACGACCGTGCTCGGATCCGTCGTGCTCGTGGTGATGGCGCGGAGGCTCCGCGATTCCGGACCCACGCGACGCCCGCCGTCGATCCGGTTCGGGGCGCGAGGGCCGGTGCGCTTCCGGCTCGTGCTCATGATCTCGGCGGTGCTGGTGGTCGTCGTCGTCGTCGGCGGCCTGCTGCTCGGCGCGACGCCGCTGCTCACCGGGGACGTGCTGCTCTGGCTGCAGGGGCAGGCGCCCCCGCAGATCGCGTTCGCGCTGGACGAGCGGGCGCCGCGGGTGATCGCCGCCGTCACCGCGGGGGCCGCGCTCGCGCTCGCCGGATGCCTCACGCAGGCCGTCAGCCGCAATCCGCTCGCGGATCCGGGCCTCCTCGGGATCACCGGCGGGGCGGGGCTCGGCGCCGTGCTCGTCGTCACGAGCGCCGCGGCCTCGACGTTCGGCATGCTCGTGGCGGCGGTGGTCGGCGCGATCGCGGCGTTCGCGCTCGTCTACCTGCTGGCCTGGCGCGGCGGGCTCAGCGCGGACCGGTTCATCCTCATCGGGATCGGCGTCTCCTCGGCCGCGGTCGCGCTGACGTCGTTCGTGCTGCTGCGGTCGAGTCCGTTCGACACCCCGAGGATCTACACCTGGCTGAGCGGCACGACCTACGGCCGGATCTGGGATCAGGTCGTGCCGCTGGCCGTGGTGCTGCTGATCGCGCTGCCGGTGGTCCTGCTGCGCCGCCGCGAGCTCGACCTGCTCGCGCTCGACGAGGACACCCCGCGCGTGCTCGGCGTGAAGCTCGAGCGCTCGCGCCTGCTGATCCTCGCGGTCGCGGCGCTGCTCGCGGCGTTCAGTGTGGTGGCGGTCGGGGTGATCGGCTTCGTCGGCCTGGTCGCGCCGCACGCGGCGCGCGCCCTGGTCGGCGGCCGCCACGCCCGCGTGGTCCCGGTCGCGGTGCTGCTGGGGGCGGTGCTGGTCGGCCTCGCGGATGCCGTGGGCCGCACGGTCATCGCACCGGCGCAGCTGCCCGCGGGACTCGTGGTCGCGGTGCTCGGCGCCCCGTACTTCGTCTGGCTCCTCTGGCGCTCCCGCGACGTGTGAGGACCACTGCCTCCGGCCAAACCCCGGGGTCGTTGAGCGACACTTCGACTCGCTGCGCTCGCTCAGTGCGGGTCTCCGCGAGACGAAACGCGGCGCGCTCGGGAGAGCACCGCGTTTCGTCTCGGTCGGCTCCGCCGTCCTCGCTCAACGACCCCGGGGTAGAGCCCGGCTCCGCCGTTCTCGCTCAACGACCCCGGGGAAGAGCCCGGCTCCGCCGTCCTCGCGCAACGACCCGGGGGTCAGGCCGGATCCAGGACCAGGCGGTAGCCCATGCCCTGCTCGGTGAGGAGGTGCTCGGGGGCGCTGGGGGTGCGCTCGAGCTTCTTGCGCAGCTGCGACAGGTACAGCCGCAGGTAGCCGGTGTCGGTGATCTGCGCGGTGCCCCAGATCTCGCGCAGCAGCTCCTGCCGCGTCACGAGAGCGCCAGGATGCCGGGCCAGGTGCTCCAGGATCTGCCACTCCGTCGGCGTGAGGTGCACGCGGGATCCGCCGCGCGTCACGGCCTTGGCCGCCAGATCCACCTCCACCTCGCCGAAGGAGACCGACGACTCCGCGGGAGCCCCGCCGCGACGGCGGGCGAGGGCGCGCAGCCGCGCGAGCAGCTCGTCGACCTGGAACGGCTTCGTGACGTAGTCGTCGGCGCCCGCATCGAGCGCCTCGACCTTGTCCGCGGATCCGGTCCGTCCCGACACGACCAGGATCGGCACGTCGCTCCAGCCGCGCAGCGCCTCGATCACGGCGATCCCGTCGAGCTTCGGCATGCCGAGGTCGAGCAGCACGATGTCGGGGTGCGCCTGCGCGGCCATCGCGATGGCCGCCGCGCCGTCGGGGGCGGCGATCACGTCGTAGCCGTGTGCGGCGAGCGTGATCCGCAGGGCGCGCACGAGCTGCGGATCGTCGTCGGCGACGAGCAGTTTCATCGCGGGTCCTCCTCGGCCGGGGTCGTCTCGAGCGGCAGCGACACCACCATGGTGAGGCCGCCGCCGGGGGTGTCCTCGGCCGTCAGCGTACCGCCCATGCCCTCGGCGAAACCCCGGGACAGGGCGAGGCCGAGGCCCAGGCCGGTCGTGTTGTCGGTGTCGCCGTGCCGCTGGAACGGCAGGAACGCGCTCTCGCGCTGATCCTCGGGGATGCCCTCTCCGCGGTCGGCCACGCGGATCTCCGCGCGCTCGCCGAGGCGGCTCGTCGATACGATCACCCGCTCGCCCGCGGGCGAGTGCCGCACGGCGTTGGTGAGCAGGTTCACGAGCACGCGCTGCAGGAGCACCGGATCCGCGCGGAGGCCGGGCAGTGCGGGATCCAGAGCGAGCTCGACGTCGGCGGGGCCGAGCGACAGTTCGTCGAGCGCCGAGACCACGCCTCCGGCCGCGTCCACCCTGCCCAGCGACACGGCGAGCACGCCCGCCTGCACGCGGCTCACGTCGAGCAGATCCGTCACCAGTCGCGACAGTGTGGCGAGGCTCTCGTCCGCGGTCTCCACGAGCTCAGCGCGGTCCTCGGCGGACAGCCGGTGCGCGCTGCGGAGCCCGCCGACCGCGGCGACCGCGGCGGCGAGCGGCCGGCGCAGATCGTGGCTGAGCGCGGAGAGCAGGGCGCTGCGCACCTGATCCGTCTCGGCGAGGACCGCGGCCTGGCTCGCGGTCTCGCGCAGGTCGGTATGCTCGATCGCCGCGGCGAGCTGCGCGACGATCGCGTCGAGCAGGCGACGACCGGCGGCGTCGAGATCGGCGCCGTGCAGCTCCAGGACCGCGCGCGGGCGGCCGTCCGCGCCCACGCCGACCGGCACGGTCTCCACCTCGGGGCCTGTCATCGCGGCAGCCCCCGCTCGTGTCGACGCGGATCCGCCGGGGGCGGAGTCGGCCGGATCCCTCCCGTCGACGTGCCCAGCGAGCGGCTCGCCGTCCGCGGCGATGACCGTGCCGTCGGGGGAGAGCAGCCGGATGCCGCTCAGCCCGAACGCCTCGCGCGCTCGGGCGACGAGAGCCGTGGGGGCGCTGTCCCCGCGCAGCACGTTGCCGGCCACCGCGGCGAGCAGCTCGGCCTCGCCGGCCGCACGCTGGGCGGCGCGGGCGCGCCGGGCGGCCTGGTCCACGACGATGCTCACGAGCACCGCGATCACGACGTACAGCACGAGCGCGAGGGCGTGCAGCGGATCCGCGATCGTCACCGTGAAGAGCGGTTCGACGAAGAGGAAGTCGAGCGTGATCCCGCTCAGCACGGCGGCGAACAGGGCGGGCCTGAGCCCGCCGATGAGCGCGACCACGACGACCAGCAGTTGGTAGCTCAGCACGTCGCTCGTGATGGATCCCGGCGCCTTGAGCGTGAACAGCAGCCACGACAGGAGAGGCCCGCCGACCAGGGCCACGGCGAAGCCGATGAGCTGGCGCCGCCACCCGAGGGCTCCGCCGCTGATCGACGGGAGCGGCCCCCGCCGCCCGGCCGCGGCATGCGTGACGATGTGCACGTCGATGTCGCCCGAGCGGCGGATGATCTCCGCGCCGATGCCCGGTCCGGTGAGCGCCGCGGAGAGGCGGGAGCGCCGGCTCACGCCGATCACGAGCTGGCTCGCATCGACCGACTGCGCGAACTCCACGAGCGTGCCCGGCACGTCGTCGCCGACGAGCTGGTGGTAGCTGCCGCCGAGCGATTCGACGAGGCCGCGCTGCGCGCTGAGCGCGCCGGGGCGGTCCCCGCGCAGGCCGTCCTGCGTCGTGACGTGCACGGCCAGCAGCTCGCCGCCGGCCGATCGTGCGGCGATCCGCGCGCCGCGGCGCAGCAGCGTCTCGCCCTCCGGCCCGCCGGTGAGGGCGACGACCACGCGCTCGCGGGCCTGCCAGGCGCTGTCGATGCCGTGCTGGGTGCGGTAGCTGCGTAGGGCGCTGTCCACCTCGTCGGCCAGCCACAGCAGCGCCAGCTCGCGGAGGGCCGTGAGGTTGCCGAGGCGGAAGTAGTTCGACAGGGCGGCGTCGATCCGCTCGGCCGGATACACCTGACCGGCCGAGAGGCGGTCGCGCAGGGTCTGCGGGGCGAGATCCACGACCTCCACCTCGTCGGCGCCGCGGATCACCGCATCCGGCACGGTCTCCTGCTGCACGACCCCGGTGATCTTCTCGACCACCGCGTTGAGCGATTCGATGTGCTGCACGTTCACGGTCGTGATGACGTCGATGCCGGCATCCAGCAGTTCCTGCACGTCCTGCCAGCGCTTCGCATTGCGGGATCCTGGCGCGTTGGTGTGCGCCATCTCGTCGATGAGCGCGAGGGCGGGCCGGCGGGCGAGCACCGCGTCGAGGTCGAGCTCGTCGAGCTGCACCCCGCGGTGCGCCACCGTCCGGCGTGCCACCTGCTCGATGCCCCTGGTCTGCGCGAGCGTCGCCTCGCGGCCGTGCGTCTCCACGATCCCGATGACCACATCGCGCCCGGCCTCGGCGAGCCGGCGCCCTTCGCCGAGCATCTCGTAGGTCTTGCCCACGCCCGGCGCGGCGCCGAGCAGCACGCGCAGCCGGCCGCGGGCTCCGGATCCGCCCTCGCGCCTCGCGCCCATCATCGCCTCGCTCACTGCAGGTGCCCTCTCGTCGTCGCGTCTCACCGCGGCAGGGCGTCGAGGGCCTGGTTCAGCGCGAGCACGTTCACCCGTTCCTCGCCGAGGAAGCCTGCATCGCGCGTTTGAATCCTAGACTCCACGAGCGCCCGCACGGCGGACGCCTCCAGGCCGCGCGCCTCGGCGACGCGGTTCACCTGGAGCAGCGCATACTCCGGGCTGATGTGCGGATCCAGGCCCGATGCCGAGGCGGTGACGGCGTCGGCGGGCACGGCGGACTCGGCGACGTGCTCGCGGGCGGCGATCGTGGCACGGCGTTCGGCGATCGCCTTCACGAGGTCGGGGTTGTTCGGGCCGAGGTTGCTGCCGCCGGATGCGGTGGGGTCGTAGCCCTTCTCGCCCGCGGCGGAGGGACGGAGCTGGAAGTACTGCGGCAGGGCGTCGCCCTTCGCGTCGGTGAAGGACTGGCCGATGAGGGCGCTGCCGACCGGGGCGTCGCCTCCGGTCCAGCCGCCCGTGGCGTTCCCCTTCGCGTCGACGAGGGATCCGTTGGACTGCCACGGCAGCACGAGCTGGCCGACGCCGGTGAGGACGAGCGTGTAGCCGACGCCGAGGAGGAGGGTCAGCACGAGCATCGCGCGGACGGCGACGCCGGTGATGCGGACGGTGCCGCGGAGGTTCGACATGGTGTGCCTTTCGGAGAAGGACGTGCGTCAGAAGCCGGGGATCAGGGCGACCACGAGGTCGATGAGCTTGATGCCGAGGAACGGGGCGATGACGCCGCCGACGCCGTAGATCAGGAGGTTCCGCTGCAGGATCTGCGAGGCGCTCGCCGGCTTGTAGGTCACTCCGCGCAGGGCGAGCGGGATGAGGAACACGATCACGATCGCGTTGAAGATGATCGCGCTCGTGACCGCGGACGCGGGCGAGTGCAGCTGCATGATGTTGAGCGCTGCGAGCCCGGGGAACGCGCCCATGAACATCGCCGGGATGATCGCGAAGTACTTCGCGATGTCGTTCGCGAGCGAGAACGTGGTGAGCGCGCCGCGGGTGATGAGCAGCTGCTTGCCGATGCGGACGATGTCGATGAGCTTGGTCGGATCCGAATCGAGATCGACCATGTTCCCGGCCTCCTTGGCGGCCGAGGTGCCCGTGTTCATCGCGACGCCGACGTCGGCCTGCGCGAGTGCGGGGGCGTCGTTGGTGCCGTCGCCGGTCATCGCGACGAGGCGGCCGCCCTCCTGCTCGCGCCGGATGAGGGCCAGCTTGTCCTCCGGGGTGGCCTCGGCGAGGTAGTCGTCGACCCCGGCCTCGGCCGCGATCGCCTTCGCGGTGAGCGGGTTGTCCCCCGTGATCATCACGGTGCGGATGCCCATGCTGCGCAGCTCCTGGAACCGCTCGGACAGGCCCTCCTTGACGACGTCCTTGAGATGCACGACGCCGAGGATCCGGGCTTCTCCCCCCGAGGGGACCACGGCCACCACGAGCGGGGTGCCGCCCGAGGCGGCGATCTCGTCGGCGAAGCGGGCCGCCTCGTCGGCGCCTGCGCCGGATCCGGACGTCTCGATCCAGGCGCGGATCGCGGATCCTGCGCCCTTGCGGATCTGCGATCCGTCGGCGAGGTCCACGCCGCTCATGCGCGTCTGCGCGGTGAAGGGCACGGTCTCCGCGCCCGCAGGAGCGGCGGCCGTGATGCCGCGCGCGGCGGCGAGCTCGACGATCGAGGCGCCCTCGGGCGTGGGGTCGGCGAGCGAGGACAGCGCCGCGGCGTGCAGCAGCTCCTCCGCGGAGACCCCGTCGACCGGGATCACGTCGGTGGCGCGGCGGTTGCCGTAGGTGATCGTTCCGGTCTTGTCGAGCAGCAGGGTGGTGACGTCGCCCGCGGCCTCGACAGCGCGGCCCGACATCGCGAGCACGTTGCGCTGCACGAGGCGGTCCATTCCGGCGATGCCGATCGCGCTGAGCAGGGCGCCGATCGTGGTCGGGATGAGGCACACGAGCAGGGCGATCAGCACCGGGATGCTCACCGGCGACGCCGAGTAGGACGCGATCGGGTTGAGCGCGAGCACCACCACGAGGAACACGATCGACAGGCTCGCGAGCAGGATGTTGAGCGCGATCTCGTTGGGCGTGCGCTGCCGGTCTGCGCCCTCGACGAGCGCGATCATGCGGTCGACGAAGGTCTCGCCGGGCTTCGACGTGATCCGCACCACGATCCGGTCCGACAGCACGCGGGTGCCGCCGGTGACGGCGCTGCGGTCACCGCCCGATTCGCGCACCACGGGTGCGCTCTCGCCGGTGATCGCCGACTCGTCGACGGTCGCGATGCCCGCGATGATGTCGCCGTCGCCGGGGATCGGCTCCCCCGCGACCACGATCACCACGTCGTCGCGGTGCAGGTCGGAGGAGGAGACCTCCTCGGTCGCCGCGCGCTCGGCGGCGGAGTCCGTCGCGTCGTCGTAGCGGAGCACGCGGCGGGCCATCGTGCTCGTGCGGGTCTTGCGGAGCGTGGCGGCCTGCGCCTTGCCGCGACCCTCGGCGACCGACTCCGCGACGTTCGCGAACAGCACGGTGAGCCACAGCCAGACCGCGATCGACCAGGTGAAGCCGTTCGGCACGGGCGTGCCGCCGGATTCGGCGGCACCGGATCCGAGGAACGGTTCGGCGATCGCCAGGATGGTGGTGAGCGCGGCTCCCGCCCAGACCAGCAGGATCACGGGGTTGCGCAGCAGCGTCGCGGGGTTGAGCCGGCGCAGCGCGCCGGGGAGCGCCCGCACGAGCTGGGACCAGCCGAACGCGCGCTGCGCGCGCTTCGGGGATCCGGACCCGGGGAGCGGCTCCGGAGCCGGGTGGGTGAGCGGGGTGTCGACGATGGTCATCGGACGAGTCCTTCTGCGAGCGGCCCGAGCGTGAGCACGGGGAAGTAGGTGAGGGCGGTGACCACGACGGAGACCGCGATGAGGAGCCCGACGAACTGCGGGCGGTGCGTGGGCAGGGTTCCCGCCGTCTCCGGCACGTGCTGCTGCTGGGCGAGGGATCCGGCGAGGGCCAGCACGAACACGATCGGGACGAACCTGCCGAGCAGCATCGCGACGCCCAGTGCGGTGTTCAGCCAGGGGGTGTTCGCGGTGAGGCCGGCGAAGGCGGATCCGTTGTTGTTCGCTGCCGACGTGAAGGCGTACAGCACCTCGCTGAGTCCGTGCGGACCGGGGTTGAGGATCGAGGTCTTCTCGACGTCGGCGCGGATCGGCGGGATCGCGAAGCTCAGCGCGGTGCCGGCGAGCACGAGGGTCGGCGTCACCAGGATGTAGAGGCTCGCAAGCTTGATCTCGCGCGGGCCGAGGCGCTTGCCGAGGTACTCGGGGGTGCGGCCGACGAGCAGGCCGCCCACGAACACCGCGATCACGGCGAGGATGAGCATGCCGTAGAGGCCCGATCCGACGCCGCCGGGGGCGACCTCGCCAAGCATCATGTTGATCATCGGCATCATGCCGCCGAGAGCGGTGTAGGAGTCGTGCATCGAGTTCACGGCGCCGGTGGAGGTGAGCGTGGATGCGGTGCCGAAGAGCGTGGAGCCGAGGATCCCGAAGCGCTGTTCCTTGCCCTCCATCGCGGCTCCGGCCAGCTGCGGCGCCGCGCCCTGGCCGTTCACCTCGAAGGCGCTCAGCGCGATCAGGGAGGCGAGGAAGATCGTGCCCATCACGGCGGCGATCGCGTAGCCCTGACGGTGGTCGCCGACGATCCGCCCGAACGTGCGGGGCAGCGCGAACGGGATCGCCAGGATCAGCAGGATCTCGAGGAGGTTGGTCCACGCGGTCGGGTTCTCGAAGGGGTGCGCGGAGTTGGCGTTGTAGAAGCCGCCGCCGTTCGTGCCGAGGAGCTTGATGGCCTCCTGCGAGGCGACGGGTCCGCCGGGGATCGACTGCGCGGCACCCGCGACCGTGTGCAGGTCGGTGAAGCCCGAGAGGTTCTGCGCCACGCCCCCCGCGATGAGGGCGAGCGCCGAGAGCGCGGCGAGGGGCAGCAGCAGCCGGATGAGGCCGCGGATGAGGTCGACCCAGAAGTTGCCGATCGTGGCGCTGCCCCGACGGGCGAAGCCGCGCACGAGGGCGATCGCGATCGCGATCCCGACCGCGGCCGAGGTGAAGTTCTGCACGGCGAGACCGGCGAGCTGCACCAGGTGGCCCATGGTCTGCTCGGGCGAGTAGGACTGCCAGTTGGTGTTGGCGACGAACGAGGCGGCCGTGTTGAACGCCAGCCCCTCCGGCACCGCGGGCAGCCCCAGCGAGAGCGGCAGGATCTGCTGCACGCGCTGCAGCAGATAGAGCAGCAGCAGGCCGACCACGGAGAACGCGAGCACGCTGCGGGCGTACGCGCGCCAGGTCTGCTCGGAGGAGGCGTCCACGCCGATCAGGCGGTAGATCCCGCGCTCCACGCGCAGGTCCTTCGCACCGGTGTAGACGCGGGCCATGTAATCGCCGAGCGGGCGGTACAGCAGCACGAGGATGGCGATGAGGGTGGCGGCCTGCAGCACGCCGAGCCAGATGTCCGCCGCGCCCATCAGAACTTCTCCGGGGCGACGAGGGCCACCACGAGGTAGCCGATCGCGGCGACGGCGAGGACGGCGGCCACGATCTCCACGACGATCACAGCTTCTCCACCCCCTTCGCGATCAGCGCGACGAGGGCGAACACGGCGAGCATGAGGGCTGCGTAGATGATGTCGAGCACGGATCCGATCGAACCGGCTCCGTCACCGCCGGCGGGGGTTCCTCACGCTTTGCTCACGCCTCGCACCGGGAACCCATGCGGGTCACACACGCGGCGGGCAGGATCCGCGTCGGACGCGTCAGAAGTGCATCTGCTTCATCGTGCCGTACTTGATGAGGATCTCCTCCAGCTCGGGCTCGTCCTCCACGAGCTCGAATCGGATCGTCTTCGACGCACCGTCCGCGAGCACGATGTCGGTTCCGTTCGAGACGAGCAGCCTCTCCCACGGGGCCGACCACACGAGATTCCCGGCGGCGTCGACGGCACGCACGCCGGTCGCGTCGAGCTCGACGCTCGTCACCGTGCCGCGCCCCTTCACAGTGAAGCGCGCGGGGAACTCGCTGCCCTCCCACTCCCGGAAGTAGACCGAGAGACCGAGCTTCGCCTGCGGCCACCCTGCGCGGAGGCTCCGCGAGATCCGCGAGACATGGACCTCCTGCTCGATCCGGTCGCCGCCGCCCCCGGCCCACGCCAGCACGAGACTTCCGCCGACGGGATAGGCGGCGCGGAACAGCTCCTCCTGGCGCTTGTCCGAGGCCTCGAGGTCGGAGCTCTCGAGGAACGGCTGGCCGCCGATCGACGCCTGGCGCACGGTGAAGGTGCGCCGTGTGGCGACGCGCTTCCGCCGTGTGCTCAGCACGCCGAACACGATGATGCCGATGAGCACCAGCACGCCTGCGCCGAG
>JAITLM010000195.1 GCA_031277885.1 Microbacterium sp. | reverse complement strand
GCCCGCGCGGCGCGCGCCGGCCTTCCGACCTGGGCCGGCACGGTGGCCGCCGTGGCCGGCGCACTGGAGGCGTCATGAGCTCCCTCTCGACGGCCACGCCGTCGTGGCTCGCGCTGCGGGCCTCCGCAGATGACGCCGCGCGCTCGACGGAGCTCGCCGTCCGGCTCGCGCGTCTGCTGCCGCCCGGCCCGGTCGTGCTGCACGAGCTCGGCACCGGCACCGGCGGCATGACGCGATGGCTCGCGCCACGGCTGCCCGGCCCGCAGGAGTGGGTGCTGCGCGACGGAGATCCCGCGATCCTCGACCATCTCGACGTCCAGGAGGTCGTCGATGACGCGGGGCGGCCGATCCGTGCCACCGTGGTGGTCGAGGCTCTGGAGACGCTGGACATCCGGGCTTTCGACGGCGCATCCGCCGTGACGACCTCCGCGCTGCTCGACGTGGTCACCCGCGAGGAGGCGGTGCGCATCGTGCGCGCGTGCGCCGAGGGCGGAGCGCCTGCGCTGTTCAGCCTGTCGGTGACGGGGGCGGTGGTCCTCGATCCCGCCGATGCGCTCGACGCGGCGATCGGAGAGGCCTTCAACGCGCATCAGAGGCGGGACGCCGCAGGGCGGAGGCTCCTGGGCCCCGACGCGGTCCCGGTCCTCTCGCAACTGTTCTCCGACGCAGGGTGGCGCGTGCGGAAGGCCCCGGCGCCGTGGCATCTCGGCCCGGCGGACGCGCTTCTGATCGCCGCGTGGCTGGACGGCTGGGTCGGCGCAGCCGTCGAGCAGCGCCCTGAGCTCGCGGAAGACGCCCGGGCATACCTCGCGCGCAGAGCCGACCAGCTCGCCCGGCGGATGCTGCGCGTGACGGTCTCGCACCAGGATGTGCTCGCATGGCCGCGGTGAGCCCTGCCCCCGACGGCATCGCCGCATACCCAGCGGTCGCCGCGGAGCCGCGACGCGTCCGTCCGGGGATCCGTCTCGCCCTGCGCGTCGGAGCCGGGATCGCGATCCTCCTGATCACCGCGCTGGCGGTCGGCTTCGGCCCCTTCGTACGAGGGCTCTCGGCCGTCTCGTCGTGGTCCGTGCTGGCGGCGCTCGCGCTGGCGGTGGTCGCGACATCAGCTGCCGCCTGGCGCTGGAGGATCGTCGCGCACGGGTACGGACTGGATCTGAGCCGGCGTGCGGCGTTCGCGGCCTACTACCGTTCGCAGTTCCTCAACGCGGTGCTGCCGGCCGGCGTTCTCGGCGACGTGCATCGCGCCTGGGTGCACGGCCGCGATCAGGCCCGCGTGGGCGTCGCGGCGCGCGCGGTGGTCGTGGAGCGGATCCTGGGGCAGCTCGTCCAGATCGCGCTGACGCTCGCGGTGCTGCTGCCGCTGGGCTTCGGGTCCTCGCTCGTGCCGCTCGCGTGGTGTGCGGGGGCGATCGCGGTCGTGGCGGCCGTGGCGGCGGCCGCCGCGCTCCTGCCGGGGCGGCGACCGATGCTGCGGCGGGAATGGATCCTGCTGCGCCCGGTGCTGACCCGTCCCGCGGCGCTGTCGGCGATCGTCCTGGCTTCGGTCGTGGTGGTGGCCTCGCACGTCGCGCTGTTCGTCGTGGCATCCATCGCGGTCGGCCTGCCGTTCGACGGCGGGATCGCTGCGGTCGGACTCGTCGTGCTCGGGGCGTCCGCGATCCCCCTCAACGTCGGGGGCTGGGGGCCGCGCGAAGCGGCCGCCGGAGCCGCCTTCGCACTCGTCGGCCTCGGCGCATCCGCGGGCGTCGCCGCCTCGACGGCGTTCGGCGTGCTGGCGCTCGTCGGCGTCGCACCCGGGGCTGTCGTGCTGCTCCTCGAACGGAGGAGCAGATCATGAGCGAGCGCCCCTACGTGACCCTCAGCTGTGCGATGTCGATCGACGGATACCTCGACGGCTCGGCCCCGCGTCGCCTGGCGATGTCCAACGAGGCCGACTTCGATCGTGTCGACGAGGAGCGCTCCCGCCATGACGCGATCATGGTGGGAGCGTCGACGGTGCGCCGGGACGACCCCAGGCTGCTCGTACGCGATGCCGCGCGGCGTGCGCGTCGGCTGTCCTCGGGGTGCGCCGTGTCGCCGGTGAAGGTGACGGTGACGGCATCGGGCGAGCTCTCGCCGGATGCCGCGTTCTTCACCGCGGGCGACGTGCCGCGTCTCGTGTACACCCCGTCCGAGGGAGAGCGCAGACTGCGCGCACGGCTCGGCGACCGGGCGACCGTGGTCGGACTCGGCCCGCGGGTCACGATGGCCGCCCTGCTCGACGACCTCGGCGAGCGTCGCGCGGTCCGCCGGCTCATGGTCGAGGGAGGCGGGACCGTGCTGACGCAGTTCCTGCAGGCCGACCTCGCCGACGAGCTGCAGCTCGTGATCGCGCCGTTCTTCGTCGGAGAGCAAGGAGCGCCTCGGGCCGCTGCTCCCGGGCGATACCCGTGGACGGCCTCCCGTCGCGCACGCCTGGCCGAGACCCGGCAGATCGGCGATGTGGTGCTGTTGCGCTATGCGCTGTCGGACCGCTGCGACGTCCAGCCGGATCCCGGCGTCCCCACCGGCGGGGAGGACGTGACGGACACGTCAGAGCGGCCATGAGCACGTCCCTCGGAAGCCGGATCGCACCGGGATCGCGCCTCGCCCCGTCCTCCCGGCGGGGGAGCGGCTTCGCGGCGATCGCCGCCGCGACCGTCGTGCTCGTCGTCCTCCCGCTCGCCCCCGGGCTGCTGGCACCGACCACGTCAGGGGCCGGGGTTCCCGGTCTCATCGGCATCCCCGTCGAGTCCCTCCTGATCGTGCTGCTGCTCGTGATCGTGCCGTGGCGGGTGGCGCGCGGCGTCCTCGCCGGGCTCTTCGGCGTGTTCGTCGCGGCGGCCCTCGTCCTCGCCGGCATCGACCGCGGCTTCCGGGCGACCGTCGGCACCCCGTTCGCCGTCGTGGACTGGCCGCAGCTCGGTTCCGCGTACGGGGTCCTCGTCGACGCGGTGGGCGCCTTCCTCGCCGAGCTGATCCTCCTCGGCCTCCTGTGCGCGTTCGTCGCGAGTGCGGCACTGCCGGCCTGGGCGGCGCTGCGCGTCGCGGACGTGGTGCGCAGCCGGGCTGCGGGGCGAGGCGTGATCGCAGGGCTCGCGGTCGTGTGGCTCGTCGCGGGGGTCCTGGCGCCGCTGCCGGCCGGCGCCCCGCTCGCCGCCGCCGCATCGGTCGGCGCGGTCGAGACGGCCGTGTCGCGCACCGAGCGCGTGCTCGCGGAACAGGCTGCGGTCGCGCGCGCGATCGCGGAGGATCCGTTCGCAGGCACGCCATCCGCTCGCCTTCTCGCGGGGCTCCGCGGCAAGGACGTCGTCATCGCGTTCGTCGAGAGCTACGGCCGGGTCGCGCTCGAGGGGCAGGGGATCGCCGAAGGCGTGACGGAGACGCTCCGCGCCGGGGGCGCCTCCCTCGCCGCCGAAGGATACGCCGCGCGCAGCGCCTGGCTCACGTCGCCGACCTACGGCGGACTCAGCTGGCTCGCGCACGGGACGCTGCAGACCGGTGTGTGGACGCCCACGCAGTCGGCATACGACCAGCTCGTCGCGAGCGACCGCCGCTCGCTGAGCAGGGCCTTCGGCGAGGCCGGGTGGCGGACGGTGTCGGATGTCCCCTCGGACTCCGAGTCGTGGAGCGTCGGCACGTCCTTCTATCGCTACGACTCCCTGCTCGACGCCCGGGATGTCGGCTATCGCGGCCCCGGTTTCGGATACGCCAGGATCCCGGACCAGTACACGCTCAAGCACTTCGCCGACACCGAGCTCACAGGACCGCATGACCCCGTCTTGGCGGAGATCGACCTGGTCTCCTCGCACACCCCGTGGGCGCCGCTGCCGCAGCTCGTGCCCTGGGAGCAGATCGGCGACGGCTCGGTCTACGACCCGCAGCCCGGGCAGAGCGAGTCCGCCGGCACCGTCTGGCAGAGCGCCAAGACGGTGCAGCGCTTCTACGGTCGGTCGGTGCAGTACTCGCTCGGCTCCCTCTTCTCGTTCCTGGAGAACGTCGACGATCCGAACCTCGTCGTGATCGTCCTCGGCGACCATCAACCCGCCGCGATCGTGAGCGGCGACGGAGCCTCCCACGATGTGCCGATCAGCGTCATCGCGCGCGATCCGGCGGTGTTCACGGCGATCGACGGCTGGGGGTGGTCGCCGGGCCTGCGCCCGGGCGGCGCCTCCCCGGTGTGGCGCATGGACGCCTTCCGGGATCGCCTGTTCAGCGCGTTCCGTGCGAAGCCCTGAACCGGGCGGGCGAGCGGACACGTAGGCTGAGGGCGTGGCGAAGAGCATCCTCATCACGTCCATCGAAGGCCACTCCGGCAAGTCGTTGATCGCGCTGGGCGTCATCGACGCGCTGAGCAGGGCCACCGCCCGGGTGGGCGTGTTCCGTCCCGTCACCCGCTCGAGCGACGGCACGGACGACGTGCTGGAGATGCTTCTCAGCCGCACCGAGGTCGGACTCGAAGCGGCCGAGTGCATCGGCGTCGGCTACGACGAGCTCCACGCCGACCCCGATGCGGCGCTCGGGAGGATCCTGCAGCGCTATCGGGCCGTCGAGGCGCAGTGCGACGCCGTCGTGATCCTCGGCAGCGACTACACGGATGTGGCGGCCCCCGCGGAACTCGGGGTCAATGCGCGGATCGCGGCGAACCTCGGGGCGCCCGTCCTGCTCGTGCTCGGCGGCCGCGACACCGCCGGTCACGGCGAGCGCCTCGGCGCCACCGGCGCGCGCACACCCGCACAGCTGGGTCAGCTCGCCCGACTCGGCATGGCCGAGCTGGCGCAGGAGCGGGCCGTGCTGTCCGCGATCGTCGTCAACCGCGCCGATGCCGCGCAGCGGGAGCAGATCACCACGGCGGTCTCGGCGGTGGTGGGAGAGCGGCCGCCGGCCGCCGACGACGCCGCTGACGTGCCGGTCTGGGTGATCCCGGAGGACCGTTCGCTCGTGGCCCCTTCGGTGCGCGGCGTGCGGACAGCGCTGGAGGGACGGATGGTCCGCGGCGACGAGGAGCTCCTGGACCGCGAGGTGCTCGACGTCGTGATCGCGGGCATGTCGATGGTGAACGTCCTGCCGCGGCTGATCGAATCCTCCGTGGTCGTGGTGCCGGCGGATCGTGAAGAGGTGCTGCTCGCCACGCTGCTGGCGCAGGCCGCGGGAACCTTCCCGTCGATCGCCGCGATCGTGTTGAACGGGCCGTTCGCGCTGCCGGAGCCGATCGAGCGGCTCCTCGACGGGCTGGGCCCGCGGGTGCCCATCATCGCGACCGACCACGGCACCTACGACACGACCGTGCGCATCATGAACGCCCCCGGCCGCCTCTCCGTGGACGCGCCGCACAGAGTGGGCCGCGCTCTCGCGCTCTTCGAGCAGAACGTGGATGTTCCGGACCTCATCGCGCGGCTGGGCGTCGCGCGATCCGACGTCGTGACGCCCCTGATGTTCCAGTACGAGCTGTTCGACCGGGCACGCACTGAGCGCCGGACGATCGTGCTCCCCGAGGGCGGGGACGACCGCGTCCTGCGCGCCGCGGCTGCGGTCCTCGCCGGCGGGATCGCGGATCTCGTGATCCTCGGCGAAGAAGCCGCAGTGCGGGCTCGAGCCCGGGAGCTCGGGGTCGACCTGGACGCGGCGCGCATCGTGTCGCCCACGGATCCCGTCCTCGTGCCGCGCTTCGCGGAGGAGTATGCGCGACTGCGCGCGCACAAGGGCGTCACGATCGCGCAGGCGGCCGATACGGTGACCGACGTCTCCTACTTCGGCACGCTCATGGTGCACCTCGGTCTCGCCGACGGCATGGTGTCCGGCGCCGCGCACACGACCGCGCATACGATCCGTCCCGCATTCGAGATCATCAAGACCCGGCCCGGGGTCTCGGTGGTCTCCTCGGTCTTCCTGATGGCCCTCGCCGACCGGGTCCTCGTGTACGGCGACTGCGCGGTGATCCCGGATCCGACCAGCGCGCAGCTCGCCGACATCGCGATCTCCTCCGCCGCGACGGCGACCGCGTTCGGCATCGATCCGCGCGTGGCGATGCTCTCGTATTCGACCGGGGACTCCGGATCCGGCGCCGAGGTGGAGAAGGTGCGCGCGGCGACCGAGCTGGTGCGCGAGCGCGCGCCGGAGCTTCCGGTGGAGGGGCCGATCCAGTACGACGCCGCCGCCGATGCCGCGGTCGCCCGGGCGAAGCTTCCCGGCTCCTCGGTGGCAGGGCGAGCGACCGTGTTCGTGTTCCCGGACCTGAACACCGGCAACAACACGTACAAGGCCGTGCAGCGCTCCGCCGGCGCGGTGGCCATGGGGCCGGTGCTGCAGGGGCTCAACAAGCCGATCAACGACCTGTCCCGGGGTGCTCTCGTCGAGGACATCGTCAATACGATCGCGATCACCGCGATCCAGGCGCAGCCGGGGAGCGCATCATGAGCATCGTCCTGGTCATCAACAGCGGATCGTCCTCGTTCAAGTACCAGCTCATCGATGTCGACGGCGGGGTCTCGCTCGCCTCGGGACTCGTCGAGCGCATCGGACAGCCCGAAGGCCGCGCGGTGCACGTCGACGCCCAGGGCCACGAGACCGAGCGGATCCTGCCGATCCCCGACCACACGGCCGGCTTCCAGGTGATGCTGGACGCGTTCGAGGCGCACGGGCCTTCGCTCGCACAGTTCCCGCTCGCCGCGCTCGGCCACAGGGTGGTGCACGGCGGCGCGCGCTTCTTCGAGCCGACGCTGATCACGCCACTGGTCGAGATCAACATCGATGAGCTGTCGGCGCTCGCGCCGCTGCACAACCCCGGAGCGCTGCAGGGCATCCGCGCCGCGAAGGCCGCCTTCCCGGATGTGCCTCACGTCGCCGTGTTCGACACGGCGTTCCACCAGACCCTCGCTCCCGCGGCGTACACCTATGCGATCGACCGGGAGCTGGCCGAGGCGCATCGGATCCGCCGGTACGGATTCCACGGGACCTCGCACAAGTACGTCTCCGAGGCGGCCGCGGCGTTCGTCGGCGGCGAGCGGGAGGACCTGCGGCAGATCGTCTTCCACCTCGGCAACGGCGCCTCGGTGACCGCCGTACGCGGCGGGCGCTCGGTGGAGACGTCGATGGGGATGACGCCTCTCGAGGGTCTCGTGATGGGCACGCGCTCCGGCGACATCGACCCGGCCGTGCTGTTCACCCTGGCACGTCGGGCGGACCTGACGATCCACGATCTCGATGAGCTGCTGAACACCCGCAGCGGACTCAAGGGGCTCGCGGGCGTCTCGGACATGCGCGATGTCCTCGCGCGGGCCGCCGCGGGGGACGAGGCCGCAGCCCTCGCCTTCGACGTCTACATCCACCGCCTGCGCGCGTACGCCGGCGCCTACCTCGCCCAGCTCGGCGGCGTCGACGTGATCTCGTTCACGGCCGGCGTGGGGGAGAACAACGCGCTCGTGCGGCGGGAGGCGATGGCGACGCTCGGATTCGCGGGCGTCGAGCTCGATGCGGTGCGGAACGAAGCGCCGGGCTCGGGGATCCGCGTCATCTCGGCGGACGCGTCCCGGGTGACGGTGCTGGTGGTGCCGACGAACGAGGAACTCGAGATCGCGCGGCAGACGGTGCAGATCCTGCCCTGATCCGTCGTACGACGCGCCTCAGGCGAACAGCGCGTCGAGTTCGCCCAGGCTCACGCGAGGTCCCGGGGTCGCGCCCTTCCGGCCCGGCTCCGGGGTCCGGGCGTCGACCACGGCCATGCACGCGAGTGCCTCGGGCGTCAGGAACCGGCTGGGCTTCGCCTGCACATGCCGGGCGGTGAAGGCGGTCGGATGCGTCGGGAGCGTCGCCGGGGCATAGACGCTCAGCGCGTCGCGCGCACGGGTGAGCCCCACGTAGAACAGGCGTCGCTCCTCCTCCAGGCCGGCGTGCGAGGTGAGGGCCATATCGGACGGCATCGCGCCGTCCGTGGCGCGGAGGAGGTGCACGTGCGACCACTCCAGGCCTTTGGCCGAGTGGATCGTGGACAGCGTCACCCAGTCCTCGTCGAGATGCGGCTGCGCGGCCCAGTCGCCCGCCCGCGTCACCGGATCGATCGCCTGGTCGCCGACGAAGGTGCGGAGGTCGCTCTGACGTCCCGCCGCCTCGGCGATCTCCTGGACGTCGGAGGCCCTGCGCTGCCAGTCGGGGTAGTGCTGCTCGAGCAGACCAGAGACGGCGTCGTGGCAGGCCTCGACGAGCTCGGACACGGGAGACTCGGCATCCACGACACCGAGCAGCGAGAGCGTGGTGGCGAGCCCGACGCGGGCGGTCGGCGGAGCGGCGGCGATCGCCTCGGATCCTCCCGCGATGCCCAGATCCGCCAGGATGCCCGCGAGGCGCCGCGCGCTGACCTTGCCGAGGCCGCGGTGCCGTGTGAGCAGCCGGTACCAGGCGATCTCGTCGGCCGGGTTGAGCACGACGCGGAACGCGGCGAGGAGGTCTCGCACATGCGCGGTCTCGAGATATCCGATGCCGCCGAACTTGACGAACGGGATGTCGCGGACCTTGAGCTCCACCTCGAGCATCGCGCTGTGCGAACCCGTGCGCATCAGCACCGCCTGCTCGCGCAGCGGCACGCCGTCGGCGTGCACGGCGAGGATCCGGTCGGCGACCGCGTGGGCCTCCTCATCGGCGTTCTCGCACCGCACGAGCTCGGGGCGGGGTGCGGCTCCCGCGCGGTTCGCGACGAGCCTGATCGGGAAGTCCTCGGGGCGGGCGGCGTTGGCGAGGTCGAGAATCGGCTGCGTGGAGCGGAAGTTCCGCTCCAGGCGGATGAGCGCGGCGTCCGGGTGATCGTCCAGGACCTCCTGCAGCTGTCCCGCGCCGGCGCCGCGGAAGCCGTAGATCGCCTGCGCGTCGTCGCCCACGACGGTCAGGCCGCGGCCGTCCGGAGCCAGCCCTCGCACGATGTCCGCCTGCACGCGGTTCACGTCCTGGTACTCGTCGACCAGGATCCAGTCCCAGCGCGCACGCAGTCTTGCCCCGACGTGGGGATCGCGCACGAGCGCGCGCCAGGCGACGAGGAGGTCATCCAGGTCGAGCAGCCCGCGCGCCCTCTTGCGCTGCGCATAGGCGCGGAGGAGGCCCATGATCTCGTCCGCATGCCCGAGTGCCCACGGGAACTGCTCGGAGATCACCTCGCGGCCGGGCTTCTCCAGGCTCACGGCGCGAGAGGCGATGTCGGCCATCGCCCGGCTCGTGGGCATCCGCCGGTCGGTGCCGTCCAGACCGTGCTCGCTGCGCAGGAGATCGAGAAGGTCGATGACATCATCGGGCGCCAGCACGGTGACGTCGGCCAGCCCGAGATGCTGCGCGTACTCGGCGACGACGCGGTGCGCCACGGCGTGGAACGTCCCGCCCGCGATGCGCTGAGCGAGCGCCGTGTCGCCGACCATCGCCGCCGCCCGCGCGGTCATCGCCGCAGCCGCGCGCCGGGTGAACGTGAGGAGCAGGATCCGTTCCGGCGGCACGCCGGTGTCGATCAGCCGGGCCACCCTGCTGGTGAGTACGCGCGTCTTCCCCGTTCCCGCGCCGGTGGCGACGACGAGCGGACCCTCGCCGTGCTCGACGGCGCGCCGCTGCATCTCGTCCAGCTCTTCGATCAGGTCTGCGCTGCTCACGGAGGCGACGGTATCCGGCGCCTCGGACATCGACGCAGGCGGGGAGCGGATCCCTCATGCGCCACGCCCGGCCGACGAGCGCTGTCCGTGGTCGGCCCGCCGATCGGGTATGCTCTTTACCTGTGCCTCGGGCACGGAAAAACCCCTAGGGGCGATTGGCGCAGTTGGTAGCGCGCTTCCTTCACACGGAAGAGGTCGTCGGTTCGAGTCCGGCATCGCCCACCACGGAGAGCCCCTGGTCGAGACCAGGGGCTTTCGTCGTTCCCGGTGCTCCGCGTGCATCGCTCCTGTAACCTGTGAGTTGCAGGAGGGCTCTCGCCGGGACTCTCCGGAGCGCCACAGGAGGCACATCCATGGGGAGCACCGACCGCACGGGGCCCGCCGTCGTCGACGAGACGGCATTCGCCGTGACGCGGAGCATCACGATCGCCGCGCCCGTGGCGAAGGTCTGGCGCGCGATCACCGAGCCGGAGCATCTCTCGCTCTGGTTCGGGCGCACCGTGCTCGACGGTGACGGCGCCGGCACCATGACCTTCGAGGGACACGGCGCGGTCCCGATCCGGATCGAGTCGATCGATGCGCCGCGCTCGGTGACGTATCGCTGGAGCAATGACAACGCCCTCGGACGAATGCCGGTCGAGCTCGATGAGGCCCGCTCGACGGTGTTCACCTTCACGCTCGCGGCAGAGGGGGAGGGGACGCGCCTCACGGTCGTCGAGTCGGGCTTCGAGCGGACGTCGGATCCGCTCGTGAACCTCGAGCGCCACCGGGAAGGCTGGAACCTCGAGCTCGACAAGCTCATCGATCTGTTCGGGGGCCGCGGATGACCGCGTCGCTCGTCTCGGTCTTCGCGGCACTGGGGGATGAGACGCGATGGAGCATCCTCACCGCTCTCGGGGACGGGGATGCATCGGCATCGGCTCTCGCCGAGCGGTTCCCCGTGTCGCGCCAGGCCATCGCGAAGCATCTGACGGTGCTCGCGGATGTCGGCCTCGTGGAGCCCGTCCGCGTGGGGCGCGAGGTGCGCTAC
Organism: Microbacterium sp.; assembly: GCA_031277885.1. Lineage (GTDB taxonomy): Bacteria > Actinomycetota > Actinomycetes > Actinomycetales > Microbacteriaceae > Microbacterium. The sequence goes on along the minus strand of JAITLM010000195.1, from coordinate 18,806 downwards.
CGCGTCGTCGGCGCGGAGCTCGACGCGACCGCGCGGCGGCTCGATGAGATCGGTCGTCGATGGGAGAGCCGGCTCGCGTCGATCAAGGAGATCGCCGAGAAGCTGTAGCCGATTCCCCCTTCTGCAATGCAATGGTTGCAGTAACTGTTCCGGATGTGCAATTCTGAAGTTGCACAACAACACGGAATGGGAGGCGGCATCATGCTGCTCGAGAACAAGGTCGCGGTGATCCACGGCGGTGGCGGATCGATCGGCGCCGCAGCGGCGCGGGTCTTCGCGCGAGAGGGTGCGAGGCTGTTCCTGGCCGGTCGATCGCTGCCTCGGCTCGAGGCCGCGGCATCCGCCGCCAGGGCTGCGGGCGGGGAGGTCTCGATCGCCGTCGTCGACGCCATGGATCAGGCCGCCGTCGACCGTCACGTGGACGATGTCGTCGCGGACGCGGGGTGCATCGATGTGGCGCTCAACGCGGTCGGCTTCGATCATGTGCAAGGGCTGTCGATCGGCGAGACGTCGCTCGACGACTATCTGCACCCGGTCGTGGGTTACCTGCAGACGAACTTCGTCACGGCGAAAGCCGTGTCGCGGCACATGATCGCGCAGCGCGGCGGCGTCATCCTGACGATCTCGACGCCGGGGGCCCGTCTGACGGGACGGGGGCTGATCGGCAATGCGGCGCAGTCCGCGGGGCTCGAGGGCTTCTCCCGCGCCCTCGCCGGCGAACTGGGGCCCGACGGGGTGCGGGTCGTGTGCGTGCGTCCGCACGCGATCGCCGACGCGATGGAGACGTCCTACACGCGGGAGATGTTCGGTCGCATCGCGGCGGCCGGCGGCATTGCGATGGGGGATTGGATCGAGGGTCTCGCCGGCACGACGCTGCTCGGGCGTCTCCCGGTGCTCGACGAGGTGGCGGAGTACCTCGCCTTCGCCGCATCCGACCGCGCCGCCTCGATGACGGGCGCGATCGCGAACCTGTCCGCGGGTGCTCTCGTCGACTAGCCCGGGGACGGGATCGAGGGGAGTCCAGAGGGTGCGCGCGACGCTCGCGATCCCTCCGGAATCCCGCTGGACACGCCCGAGAACGGGCTCCGGTTTGGTGAAGCCTCGAACCTCGGCTAATGTATTTCAAGTGCCCGGGACACCGGGGAAAACACAAAACGCGGATGTAGCGCAGTTGGTAGCGCACAACCTTGCCAAGGTTGGGGTCGCGAGTTCGAGTCTCGTCATCCGCTCCAGTGCAGGAGCCCCTTCGGGGCTTCGGCATGTGGGTTCGAATCCACATGGTGGTGTGGCCGAGAGGCTAGGCACCGGCCTGCAAAGCCGTTTACACGGGTTCGAATCCCGTCGCCACCTCGCTTCTCATAAACTGAATAGCCTGAACAGGCGCGATTGGCGCAGCGGTAGCGCGCTTCCCTGACACGGAAGAGGTCACTGGTTCGATCCCAGTATCGCGCACAACAGAAACCCCCGGTTCTCCCGGGGGTTTTGTCGTATCCGGCGGGTGCTGCCGATGCTCGGCGCGCGAGGGTGTCTAGCCTGGGCGCATGCGGAAGTCCGTTCTTCTCGTGCCCGCAGCGGCGGGAGCGTTCGCGGCCCTCTCATTCCTGCTCTGGGGCGAACTCGTCTCTGAGCGCGCGAGTGCGCGCGGGCTCGAGACGGGCCGCGACGGCGCCCGGCGCGTCGTTCTCGTGCTGGGGTACGGCAACCGCGGACCACGGGCCAACGCCGTGAACCGCTTCCGGGTGCGCGCAGGGCGGCGCACGGTGCGCGGCGTCGACGATGTGCTGATCTTCTCCGGCGGCGCGGTGCGAGGGCCGGAGCCGGAAGCGGAGATCCTCGCCCGCTACGCCGCCGCTCAGGGATATCCCGGACGGATCCTCCTCGAGACGCGGAGCCGCTCGACGGAGGAGAACATCCGCAACTCGATCGCTCTGCTCGAGGAGGCGGAGGAGATCGCCATCGTCTCGAATGCGCTGCACGCGGAACGCGCCAGGGGACTGCTGCGCGCGCGACGCCCGGATCTCGCCCGCCGGCTCATCCGCGCGGAGGACTACCGGTTCGGCGAGATCCCGGTCATCAAGGCCGTCTCCGCCGCGCTCGCACTCGTCGAACGTCGCAGGAGCCGGCAGGGCCCCGGCTCGCGCTAGGTTGGACGCTGCGCATCCCAGGGGTCGGATGTCCGAGGGTTTGGGGGAAGCATGACGAACGCGGTCGAGCGATACCGGCACGGGCTGAGCCCGATGCGCGGGCGCGCACAGCATGAGCAGCACCGTGCGGCGACCCCGCTCGAAGCGCTCTACGACCTGGTCTTCGCTGCGGCGTTCGGTGTCGCCGGAGTCCAGCTTGCCGAGGGCGTCGCGATCGGACGAGGGGGAGCGGCGATCGCGGCTTTCGCCTTCGCGGTCGCGGCGATCATCTGGGCGTGGATCAACTTCTCCTGGTTCGCCTCGGCGTTCGACACGGACGACTGGCTGTTCCGGGTGTTCACGATGGTGCAGATGGCGGGCGTCATCGTGCTCGCGATCGGCCTGCCGACCATGTTCGACTCGCTCGAGGGGCACGGAGCCTTCGACAACAGGGTCATGGTGTCCGGATACATCGTGATGCGCGTGGGGCTCCTCGCCCAATGGCTGCGCGCCTCTCGCGACCCCGCGTATCGCCGGCACGCGCTCACCTACGTCCTGTTCGTGGCGGTCGCCCAGGTCGGCTGGATCATCGTGGCCTGGGCTCCCCTGCCGCTCGGCGCCGCCTTCGCGGCTGCCGCCGCGTGCTGGCTGATCGAACTGGGCGGGCCGATCGTCGCCGAGCGCAAGGGCCAGGGCGCACAGCGCGGGACGCCGTGGCATGCGCACCACATCGCCGAGCGCTATTCGCTCCTGACGATCATCGCGCTGGGCGAGACCGTGATCGGCACGCTCGCCGCGGCGCAGGAGGTGTCTCACGATCAGGGCTGGAGCGGAGACGCCGTCGTCGTGATCGGCGCCGGCGTCGCGATGACCTTCGCCCTGTGGTGGTCCTACACGATGATGCCGTCGGGTCCGATCCTCGCCGTGCATCGGAACCGCTCGTTCGTGTGGGGCTACGGGCACGCGTTCATCTTCGCGAGCGTCGCCGCCGTCGGCGCCGGACTGCACACGATCGGGTTCGCCTACCGGCATGAGAATCCGCTCGCGACGCCCGTCGTGATCCTCATGATCGCGGTCCCGGTGATCGTCTTCATGGTCTCGATCTCGCTGCTGCACTCCTACCTCGTGCATTCGCTCATGAAGGGGCTGCCGCTGCACGCCCTGGCGATGATCCTGCCGCTTCTGGGGATCGTGCTGGCCTTCGCAGGCCTCCCGTTGTGGGCCTGCCTGCTCGTCGTGCTCGCGGGTCCCGTCTTCGTCGTGGTCGCGTACGAGGCCGGGGGATGGCGGCTCGCGCAGCGGCACCTCGACGAGGCGCTGAACCGCGCCGTGGACGGCACGCCGGAGCGGGCGGCGTAGGATTCTCCTATGGACTTCGCCCGGCTGACGCACGCGACCGCGGTCGCGGTCGCCGGCACGCGAACTCTCAGGGCCTGAGCGGGCAGGGCGCCATCGCGCCCGAAGCTGAGCCGAGACCATCGCCAAACTGGAGAACTTCCTTTGTCTGAGAACCCTGCGTCCGCCCCTGAACTGCCGTCCTACCCGTGCGACGGCTTCGCGCTCTACGGCGCGAACGGCCCCTTCAGCGATCGCTCTGTGGTCGCCATGCTCGTCAACGGGCAGCAGAAGGACCTCGCCGCCCTCGTGCACGAGGATGACGACGTGCAGCCCATCACGATCGACAGCCCCGAGGGCCTGGCGATCCTGCGCCACTCCACCGCGCACGTGCTGGCGCAGGCCGTGCAGCGCATCAAGCCGCAGGCCAACCTCGGCATCGGCCCGCCGATCACCGACGGCTTCTACTACGACTTCGGCGTGGACACCCCGTTCACGCCGGAGGACGTCAAGGCGATCTCCAAGGAGATGCAGCGCATCCAGCGCGAGGGTCAGCGCTTCGTACGCCGCGTCGTGAGCGACGACGAGGCGCGCGCCGAGCTCGCCGACGAGCCGTTCAAGCTCGAGCTCATCGGCCTCAAGGGCCCCGGCGCCGACAAGACCGAGGGCGCCTCGGTCGAGGTCGGCGAGGGCGAGCTGACCATCTACGACAACGTCGCCAAGGACGGCGAGGTCGTCTGGAAGGACCTCTGCCGCGGCCCGCACCTGCCGAGCACCCGCATGATCGGCAACGGCTGGGACCTCACCCGCATCGCCGCCGCCTACTGGCGCGGATCCGAGAAGAACCCGCAGCTGCAGCGCATCTACGGCACGGCCTGGCCGACGAAGGACGAGCTGCGCGCCTACCAGCAGCGCCTCGAGGAGGCCGCCAAGCGCGACCACCGCCGCCTCGGCAAGGAGCTCGACCTCTTCTCCTTCCCGGACGAGATCGGATCCGGCCTGTCGGTCTGGCATCCGCGCGGCGGCATCATCCGCGGCGAGATGGAGCAGCACGCACGTCGTCGGCACATCGCGGCCGGGTACAACTACGTGTACACGCCGCACATCTCCAAGGAGGACCTGTTCCTCACGTCCAACCACCTCGTCACCTACCGCGACGGCATGTTCCCGCCGATCCGGATCGACGAGGACCGCGACGACGAGGGCAACGTCACCAAGCAGGGCGTCGACTACTACCTGAAGCCGATGAACTGCCCGATGCACATCCTCATCTACAAGGAGCGCGCGCGCAGCTACCGCGACCTGCCGCTGCGGCTGGCGGAGAACGGCACCGTCTATCGCTATGAGCTGTCCGGCGCGCTGCACGGGCTCACTCGCGTGCGCGGCTTCACCCAGGACGATTCGCACCTGTTCGTGACGCCGGATCAGCTCGAGACCGAGGTCACCAAGGTCCTCGAGTTCATCCTCTCGATGCTGCGCGACTTCGGACTCAGCGACTTCGAGCTCGAGCTCTCGATGCGGGACGACGAGAAGGACAAGTGGATCGGCTCCGACGAGTTCTGGGACTACTCGACGAACGCGCTGCGCAACGTCGCACTGGCGTCCGGACTCAAGCTCACCGAGGTTCCGGGCGAGGCCGCGTTCTACGGCCCGAAGATCGACCTGAAGACCACCGACGCGATCGGGCGCGTGTGGCAGCTCTCCACGGTGCAGGTCGACCCGAACCTCCCGGAGCGGTTTGGACTCGAGTTCACCGACAAGGACGGGCAGAAGAAGCGCCCGATCATGATCCACCGCGCGCTGTTCGGCTCGATCGAGCGGTTCTTCGCGATCCTGCTCGAGCACTACGCGGGCGATTTCCCGCTGTGGCTCTCTCCGGTGCAGGTCATGGGCATCCCGGTGGCGGACGAGTTCGCGGACTACCTCGATGACGCCGTCGCGGCCCTCCGCGAGGCAGGGGTCCGCGCGGAGGTCGACCACTCCGACGAGCGCATGCAGAAGAAGATCCGCAACCACACCACGGGCAAGGTCCCGCTCATCCTCATCGCGGGGGAGCAGGACCGCGCGGCCGGCACGGTGTCGTTCCGCTTCCGCGACGGGACTCAGGAGAACGGCGTGCCGCTCGCCGAGGCCGTCGACCGCGTGCGCCGGGCGATCGAGAGCCACGCGCTGATCCAGACGGCGGGCGACCTGGCATGAGCCTCGACGGGGGCGCCGCCCAGGACGCGCAGTTGGAAGACGCCGCGCACCTGGCCGGCGTCCCCGACGAGTTCCAGCGCCTCTGGGTGCCGCACCGGATGACGTACATCCAGGCGGGCCCGGAGCCGCTGCGCGAGGAGTGCCCGTTCTGCGAGGCGCCGAAGCATCCCGACGAGGAGCGACTGATCGTCGCTCGGGGGCGCACGGCGTACGTGCTCCTGAACCTCTTCCCGTACAACTCCGGCCACCTGCTGGTGTGCCCGTACCGCCATATCGCGACCTACGACGAGGCGACCGCGGAAGAGGTCGCCGAGATCGGCGCGCTCACGCAGACGGCGATGCGCGTGCTCAAGGCGACCTCGCGCTGCGACGGCTTCAACATCGGCATGAATCAGGGCGCCGTCGCCGGGGCCGGCGTGGATGCGCATCTGCATCAGCACGTGGTGCCGCGCTGGAACAGCGACGCGAACTTCTTCCCGATCATCGCGAAGACGAAGGCCCTGCCGCAACTGCTCGGCGACGTGCGGAACACCGTCGCGGCCGCCTGGCCCGCCTGAGCCTCTCCCCGGGGTCATTGAGCGAGCTCCGGCTGCGCCGATGCTCGCTCGACGACCGCGGGGAAGGAACGGCGGTCAGCGCACCTGCCGGGCCTCGAACTGCCGCGGAGGGTTGGCGTATGCCTCCTGCGCCGGGATGAGCTGCAGTTCGCGCTCTCCCGACTCGAGGGTGAGGTTCAGCAGCTCGAACACGCTCGACACGGTCAGCTCCAGGGCCGTCTTGGCGTCGCCCGTGCGCACGTAGTGCGCGGTGAAGAGAGCGGCGGTGACGTCGCCGGATCCGTTCGCCTTCATCGGCAGGTGCGGGGTGGCGACGAGCCAGGCGCCCTTGTCATCAACGGCCAGCATCTCGATCGTGCCCGCTTCGCGATCGGGACGCTCGACGCTGGTCACCAGCACGGTGTTCGGGCCCATCGCGCGCGCGACGTCGACGGAGGCCAGCGTCGACTCGAGCGTGTCGGGCTCGGTGTCCGTGAGGAAGCCCAGCTCGAACTGGTTCGGGGTGATGATGTCGGCCACGGGCACGACCTTGTCCCGCAGCAGCACCGGGATCGCCGGGGCGACGAAGCACCCGGACTTGGCGTTGCCCATGACCGGGTCGCAGGCGTACACCGCGTTCGGGTTGGCCGCCTTGACCTTCGCCACGGCATCGACGATCACATCGCCGATGCCCTCGCCGCCCTGGTAGCCGCTCAGGACCGCATCGACCTCGCCGAGCACACCGCGCTCCTCGATGCCGGTGACGACCTCGCGCACGTCATCGGGGGCGATCAGCGGGCCGCGCCAGGCGCCGTAGCCCGTGTGGTTCGAGAAGTTCACCGTGTAGACGGGGAGCACCTCGACGCCGATGCGCTGCAGCGGGAACACCGCGGCGGAGTTGCCGACATGGCCGTACGCGACGGCGGACTGGATGGAGAGCACCTTCAGCATCCTTCGATCCTCTCACCTGAGAGGGGGCGCCCCCGCCGCTGTCTGCACGGTGCCGGTTTGCATTGCAGACAGCGTATGATCTGTCCTATGACAGAACTTGCACCCGAATCGACCACCGGAACCGGTCGCGTCAAGCGCGGCCTCGCCGAGATGCTCAAGGGCGGCGTCATCATGGACGTCGTCACCCCGGAGCAGGCGAAGATCGCCGAGGATGCCGGCGCGGTCGCCGTCATGGCGCTCGAGCGGGTCCCCGCCGACATCCGCGCCCAGGGAGGCGTGTCGCGCATGAGTGACCCCGACATGATCGACGGCATCATCTCGGCCGTGTCGATCCCGGTCATGGCCAAGGCGCGCATCGGCCACTTCGTCGAGGCGCAGGTGCTGCAGGAGCTCGGCGTCGACTACATCGACGAGTCCGAAGTGCTCTCGCCCGCCGACTACGTCAACCACATCGACAAGTGGGGCTTCACCGTGCCCTTCGTCTGCGGTGCGACCAACCTGGGCGAGGCCCTGCGCCGCATCGCCGAGGGCGCCGCGATGATCCGCTCCAAGGGCGAGGCCGGCACGGGCGACGTCTCCGAGGCGATGAAGCACATCCGTACGATCCGCGGCGAGATCGCGCGCCTCACGACACTGTCGAAGGATGAGCTGTACGTGGCGGCCAAGGAGCTGCAGGCGCCGTACGAGCTGGTCGCCGAGGTCGCCGAGAAGGGTGCGCTGCCGGTCGTCATGTTCGTGGCCGGGGGAGTGGCGACCCCTGCCGACGCCGCGATGATGATGCAGCTCGGCGCCGACGGCGTGTTCGTCGGATCCGGCATCTTCAAGTCGGGTGACCCGGCTGCGCGCGCCGCCGCGATCGTCAAGGCGACCGCCGCCTACGACGATCCCGCCGTGATCGCGCAGGTCTCCCGCGGGCTCGGCGAGGCCATGGTCGGCATTAACATTCCGTTGTCCGAGGTGCGTCCCGGACACCCCGACAACATCCAGGGTACGTCGTTCACGCGACTTGCTGATCGCGGCTGGTAAGCCCAACTTCTAAGTCGAAAGTGTCCCACGGTCCCAAGGAGAGCGGGGGACACTTTCGCCTTTCTGCCGTGCCTCCTCAGCGCTGTTCAGGGCGGACACAGGGAATGCGGTGAGGTGTTTGACCGCTGCATCCATGGCGGCCGTAAGCAGCGCTTAGGTTGCCTATGTCCCGCGACTCCCTTCCGCCGTGCCCCGGACGTTGCGCTTGAATTGGTGGGACTGGTGTGCAATCGTCGCGTCAAAAGTCGATGCGCGCTCAAGGGGGGTGAAGGATGGCACCGACGGTTGGGACCCGTGGCCCGCAGCGCGCGATCGAACGTGCCTTGCTTCAGGAGGCCCATCTTGCTCAGGCCTTGGCATGCGCGGGTATGACGTCGATCCGCAAAGCGCACTACGGCGACCCGGGAAGGATGTACGAAGCCTTCTTCGGACTGTCTCAAGCGATCGAGCGTCTCGGCAAGCTGACGTTCGTGGCCGAACGCTTCGCTTCCACGGGCGCTTTCCCTGCGCGTGACGAACTCAAGAACCGCTACATGCACAACCTCAAGAAGATCCTTCAGGATGTGACGCCGATCGCCGTCGCCAGAGGGGTCGACCAGGCGGACGCACCGTCACAGAATCCGGGTTCCTCGGCCGTCGTGGGCTTCTTGGGCAAGTTCGCGCAGACTGATCGCTACTACAACGTAAGCCGTCTCGCGCAAGGCGACGGCGTACTCATCGACGATCCTGTCGCAAGGTGGCAACGGCTGGTCCAGACGCATGCGCCGGCGCGTCGACCACATGCAGTGCGTGACGCGCGCAATGCGCAATATCTTGCGATGTCACGTGCACTCGATCAGTCAGTTCCGCTTGCCGTCGTGAACGGGTTCTCGCTGAGTGGCCAGAGTTTGAACTCATTCGAGAGTCTGACTGCGCAGGCTCAAGAGGACGAGCGGTTCGCCGTTGAAGGAATGCTGTTGGCGCTACGTCCGCTCCGGTTTCTCAGCAAGACGATCGCCTCATTTGATCAGGCACGGTATCCGTTGCCGGCATTCAGCGAGTTCTTCTGGGAGTGGATGGTTCCTGATTCGCGGCTGAGGCGTCGAAGGCGGTTCCCTCGAGATCGCTAGCGCGCCATCGCTCCCGAGGCCGGATGCGACCAGTAGCTTGGGTCGTGTCACCGCCGCTTGGAGTACCACTTGACCAGAACAGCCCGATCCGGCCGTCCTACCTCGCCTGCGCCTGAACACAAGAAGCCCGAACACCAGCCGGGCAACACGTTTCGGTATCTGTACTGGCGACTCTCAGAGAAGGACTTTCAGCGTCTGTGCGCCGCTCTACTCCGGAAGAAGTTCGACTCAGTACAGTGCTTCCCCGTCGGAATGTCGGATGGTGGGGTCGATATTGCCCAGGGAAGCGTCATCTACCAGGTCAAGTGGACGAGCAAGTACGAGCGCAACCCGGTCACGTGGTTGAACGAGACGATCAAGAAGGAACGCGCGAACATCAAGAGGCTCGTCGACGAAGGTCGAGCAACCAAGTACATACTCATGACCTCAGTCGCTAGCACTTCCAGTTCTACGGGAAGTGGGTCGCTCGAGAAGCTGCAGAAGGAACTCGACGCCTACACCGAGGAGTTTGGAATCCCCGTCGAATGCTGGTGGCAGGCGGAAATCGACGCCGAAGTCGACGATGCGGGCGACAACATCAAGTGGTCATACCAGGCGATGCTCGCCGGGACAGACGCCATTCGCTATCTGATGTTCGGCGCAGAAGTCGAAGCTGCTGCTGCCACCACCCGCGAGACCATGCTGCGCGTCCTCGCAACGCAGTCCGAGCAGGACGCGCGCGTTCGTTTCTCCCAAGTCGAACTCGACGGTGTGAGCCTCGCTGAGCTTTTCGTCGACGTGCAGGCGGGACTCGTCGCGCCCCCGCGAAGTGCGGCCGAGGCACTGCGTCAGGCGCCCAAGCTCTTGAGCGGCTCACCCAAGGGGGCGGTCGAGACACTGTTGAGAACGCCGGCACCGCTGACGTTCCTCGTGGGAGTCCCCGGGCAGGGAAAGTCCACGTTGACCCAGTACCTCTGTCAGGTGCACCGGGCTGTGATCCTTCCGGAGGCGGCGCAGGAAACCTCCTGGCCGACCACGCCCATTGGCGAGCCGAAGCTTCCGTTGAGGATCGAGGTCAAGGAATACGCGGCCTGGGTTGACGGCTTCGACACCTTCGACGACGCACGCCCCAAAGTGACGCGTCGTCGCAAGCAGGGAGCAAGGAGTGCCGAGGCCTACATCGCCGAACTGTGCATGGCGGCGAGCGGCGGTCGACGTGTGAGCGTTGAAGACATCCAGAGCCTGCTCGAGCGGTACCCGTGCCTCATCGTCTTCGACGGCCTCGATGAGGTCGCTGACCCCGAATTGCGGCAGATCGTCGTGGACGAGATTGATCTAATGTCCGTGCGCATGGGGCGTACACAGCGGCGACTCAGATCGTTCCAGATCCTCGTTACGGCGCGCCCCAACGCTACGAATCTTGCCGAGCCCAGCACCGAACGCTTCCAGCGTCTGCGGCTGGAACCGATGAACGACACCCTGCAAGCCGAGTTCGTTCTGAAATGGTGTGACGCAAGGCATATCGACGGCCCCCAGCGTCAGGAGCTTCGGCGTATCTTCCGAGACCGAACCACCCTCGACCATGTGTCGAAGCTCGCCGACAATCCGATGCAGCTCGCGATTCTGCTGTACCTCATTAGCAAGAAAGGCGACGCCGTCCCCGTCGGCAGGACGCCACTCTACGGCGACTACATGTCGACGCTTCTTGATCGCGAGGTCGGGCGAGGTCAGATCGACCGAAATGCAGTCCCACAGGTGCAGGAAGTCACCGCGTTCCTCGGCTGGCACATGCAGTCCGGAGTGGAAACCAAACCCACCGCGGGGGCCATGACTCGCAAGGACCTTGAGACAACGCTACTTCTCTACTTGCGCGAGACCGAGGCTGACCACGAGCGCGCACCTGAGTTGTTCCGAATGGCTACCGACCGGTTCTGGGCGCTCACCAGCGAGACAGAAGGCCTCTTCCAATTCGCGGTGCAGCCCGTCCGCGAGTACTTCGCCGCGCGCTTCCTCGCTGAATGGGCTGGGTTGAGCATGCGCGAGCCGTTGTCAAAGCAAGCCGTACTCCGAGAACTACTGGGGCGACCGTACTGGTTGAATACGGTGAGGTTCTATGCCGGTTTCGCTTCGCCCAACGAATTGGCCGGGATGCGATATGGAGTCGAGGAAGCCCTGCAAGCGCCGTCGGGCTCAACCGAGAATCGTGTCGCTGCCTGGGCACTTCTCACGGATGCTGTGTTCATTGGAAACGCCCCCGTCCAACGCGACGTGGTTCGCCTTCTCACCGACGACCTGACGCTCCATATCGCCCGCGATTACCAATACAAGCCAGACTTCACCAGACTCACACCGGATGCGGGCGGTATCCAGCTGAGCCAGACCTTGCGTACTGCTCTTGCGGGCGCTCCCGCGGACGCCATGAGCCTCCCTCGAGTCGACATGCTTCGCGACCAAAGCTCACTCACTCGGGCCGAGTTCACGGCCTGGTGGACCGAACAACTCGCGGGTGCTCTAGGCTCGCCGAATGAGGCGACCTGGCTAACGATCGGTGCTCGATTCGGTATACAGAAAGTGCGGCCTGAGCTCAGCGAGCGGCTCAACTACGAGGAGTCCGAGGTCCGAGTTGCCGCGCTACGTGCCGGGGCCGAAGTCACCGATCAGATACTCGCTGGGTCCCTCCTTCGAAGTGTGCTCAACGGAAACGCTTCCGACGTCCGCGGACGATCCACCAGCGAGGCGGGTGCGCTTCTCGTTGCAATGCACCCCCAGTGGTTCCACCGCGGACTCCCCGTGCACGGCGGGCAGCGCCGCAATGAAGGAACCCATTTGGAGTTCCTCGACGCAGACCAGGGCGCACGGAACTCTGCATGGGACAAGTTGATTGACATCAACGCGGTGTATGCGGATCTTCGCTCAGCCGTGCGACGGCGACAGCAGTCGCAGGCCGGAACGACGGAGCCTTGGCAGCAACCTGCCCGTGTGCTCACGCAGATTCACGGGCCGTCATGGCTCGCCGCTGAGATCGCGCTCGCGGGAGCCGCGGCAGTTGAACTTCGCGGCTCCGGGAGTATTGACCCCAATGGTCGACCTCTGGGGGAGTACGTGGACTATGGCACTCTCGTGGCTCAGCTCCGCAAGCGGCCCGGGACTGACTGGTGGACAGAAACTTTTGACACCTACCCCGACGTGCTCTCCCGTCGTACGTGGGTGCTCGCGATGCTTGCAACGGCCACCGTCGAGGTCATCGAAACCCACCTCGATCGACTTCAGGAAGTCGTGTCAATGCTCGCCGACGACGAATTCTGGGCACTCGCAGGAAGCTCGAGTCGTATCGCTCTGAACGGATCCGCACGAAAGCTGCCTGTGTCATGGAATCCTGGACGTCGGAGACTTTCGCTTCGGGCACGGCTCCTCCTCGCGCATTGGCAACATGAGAGGCACGGTCTGCAGGATCTTCTCGATTGTTCGGATGAGGATCTGATCGAGCTCGCCGGTCCAAGGCCTGCCGCATGGCCAATCGCTGAGTCCCTCGCGATTCGCATTCTCGGCGAGGTGACTTCTATGCGCCTGTCCGGCCTGGCCAAGCTGGGCAGCGATTCACTCGTCGGACTCTCTAACGCGGCGCATCGTCTCGAACAGGAGACGGCGGAGGCAATCATGCGAGATTCCGGACGCTACCCGACAGAATGGGTGCTTCACGCCGAAACAGTACTAGTAGACGACACTCCGTCACCCCTCGCCGCCGTCGCGTTGGAGCGTGATTGGGTTCCACGCGTTCCGCAGCTGTGAGATCACCAAGGCATCGGGTTGCGCGTTGCGCCGCAGAGACGCTTCTGATGTGCGCCGGAGGAGGCCGCGGGATCGGGCGATGTCGGAAGCCCTCGCCATACTGGAAGGACGTGCAGCGATCGATGTGAGTCGTCGCTCTGTCGGGAAGCAGGATCCGGACGGGCCCAGAAGGGCGACGCCTTCCTGGTAGACGACGATCGGAGCAAGATGACGAACAAATCGGACGTGCCGAGTACGCCGGACACGTTCCTGCTGGCGCAGGTGCGCGAGGCGTTCGGCCGTGTGGTGTACAGCCACAAGACGCACGAGAAGCAGGCGGACATCTGCTTCGTGAAGCATCGGTGCCAGCAGGGAGTGCTGATCGGCCTGACCGCGATCAGTTCGGGCACGTTCTTGGCGGCGTTGCTGGGGCTCGTCGGCAACCCCGCGTTGAGTGGACTCGTGACCTCGTTCATTGCTCTGCTTGTCACGGTCATGAGTCTTGGGACGAAGACTTTCAAGTTCTCGGAGGAAGCGGATGCGCACCGGGACACGGCAGCGCGGCTCTGGGATGTGCGCGAGTCGTACCAGTCGTTGATCGCTGATCTGATGGCCGGCATCGTCTCCGGTGACGAGGGGCGTGAACGTCGGGATCAGCTCCAGCACGCGACGCTCGACGCATACGCCACGGCTCCTCGCACGACGAGCAAGGCGTTCGGCAGGGCCCGTGACGGGCTGAAGGACAACGAGGAGATGACGTTCGCGTCGCACGAGATCGATCTGTTCTTGCCCGAGACGCTTCGGCTCAACGAAGGAAGGGCGTGAACGTGGAAACCGCGGAAATCTTCGACGCCCTGCTGGAGAATCTGAAGGTGGGCGACGCCAGCGCGACGATCATGTCGCGCAGGAATGAGATCACGAAGGCACTGAACAAGGACTTCCGGTCGACGGACAGCGAGACCCAGCATCGGCTGATGGTCGGATCGTTCGGACGTCACACCGCCATCAAGGGCGTGTCCGATCTGGACATGCTCTACATCCTTCCGGCGGATCTCTGGTCGCAGTACTCCAGCGACACTGGTCCCCGGAGGATCCTGACGCGTGTCAAGGACGTGCTCAAGGCTCGGTACCCGAATACGGAGGTCCGCGTCGATCAGTGCGTGGTGCGGGTCCAGTTCTCGAGCAACAAGTTCAAGTTCGAGGTGCAGCCCGTTTTCGAGAACGACGACGGCTCCTTCGACTACCCGGACACCATCGCCGAGGGGTGGAAAGTCACCAAGCCCAGTGAGGAGATCGCCGCGACAAAAGACTGCAATGATCGCACGTCGATGAACATGCGGAACCTCGCGCGGATGGCCCGGGCCTGGAAGAACACGAACGGTGTCGTCATGGGAGGCCTGCTGATCGACACCCTCGTCTATCGGTTCTTCGGGCAGACAAACGAGTACGACTCCGCAAAGACCGATTCGTTCGATCTGATGGCTCGTGACTTCTTCGAGTTCCTCGCTGACGAACCGGAGCAGAGCTACTACCTGGCGCTCGGCAGCAGCCAGCGAGTGACGGTCAAGAAGCCGTTCCAGGCCAAGGCGAAGAAGGCGCACAAGCGATGCCTCGAAGCCATCGAGGAAGAGGGCAAGGCCGCGGCGAACAAGAAGTGGCGGACGGTGTTCGGCACCGATGTTCCGCTGAAAGCCAGTGCCTCCGCGCGCTCCTTCGACAACACCGAAGAGTTCATTGAGACCCAGTACCCGGTCGACATCCAGTACTCGGTCGAGATCGACTGCACTGTCACGCAAGATGGGTGGCGGCCCGCCTCGCTTCGACAGATGCTCCGCGAGCGGACGCTGCTCCTCCCTAACAAGAGCCTCGACTTCACCATCGTGGAGAACCAGGTCGCGGCACCCTTCGATGTGCGGTGGAAGGTGCTCAACCGGGGCGATGAGGCGGAGCGTCGCAACCGGATCCGGGGCGACATCATCAAGGCGAATCGCGCGAACAACGGGCGACAGGAGCGCACCGAGTTCCGCGGCGATCATGTCGTCGAGTGCTTCATCGTCAAGGACGGCGTGGTCGTCGCTCGGGACTTCATCGAAGTGCCGATCAGCACGTAAGTCGGTTGCCCAGGCGATGAGAACAGTAGGTCGGCCTGCGTCAAGGCGCACTTGAGGCATACGCCGAGAGGTCGGACACCGGCCGGCTTCACCTAGGCATTCCTGAGGGAGAAGCTTGCATCGGTTAGGGGTGCCGCACCATCATGTTTCGCCCCCGACAATCGTCGCAGTCACACATCGGCCATCCGAATGTCGTCCAAAAACCGTTGGCCCCTGGAATCGAGCCGACGTAGATTTCACGGTCGCTGAACTCCTCGGCGATCTGGTCGACGATCGTCGTGCCGAGCCGCATCCCGTTCTGCCTGAGATCTTCACGGACCTCGATGCTCCAGATCAGCAGAGCATGTGGCGAGGGTATGGGGGAGTGGCTCACGTATCGGAGCGAGAGCAGCACGCGTGCGACTTCTTCGTCCTCGAGGCGATAGGAACGCCACTGGTGACTCGGCGGCCCGAAGTGGCCGTCCTCCAGCCACCACTCGTGGGTGAATCGGTCGTCATTCGCGAAGTCGGGACCCCAGTCGTTCTCACGATGGACTAATGGTGGTTCGTTCCAGGTGAGTGCACTCTGCATCGGTCGAGTCTCGCAGAGCGCACTCTGGTTCGGCGCCCGATCTGTAGCCTGCCACGGCGAGTGCGGAGCATCGCCGTTCACGCTGCCTGACTACGTCAGTGGGCGTGGATGGTGATCCGTCACATCGGCTCGGTCGGGTGGGCGACTGGACAGGTCCTGCCTGCTGCTCGCTTGCACTCGCTACCGCGAGTCCCTTGGCGTGACTATCGGACAGGCAAGTCGAGAGGTTCAGCGATGGGCGCACCGAGGGATCCTACGAGGTGTGGATCTGCGTACAGCTCCGCAGTGTTGCGCCAGTCGTCGAGGAGATCGGCGAGATCGGCGAGATCGGCAAGATCGGCAAGTCTGCCCGTTGCTCTGGCAGTTGACAATGTCTCAGCGCACTCGCGCATGAACTGTTCACGGTCAACCTGTGGCAGACCCAACATCCACGACTGCGAACTCATTTCAGTAAACTATCGTGACGGAATGGCGACGATCCGAATCAGGCCGGATCACCTTCTTCTGCCGGAGGAGCTGAATCTCGTCGCCGTGCGGTCAGCGCCGCACGAATCGCGCACTGTCTGCTGCATGCGGTGGAAGACACACGGTGGCTATTACCGAGGGCATGTCCCGGCTATCCAATGAGCTCCACGACGCTCCTCCGGCGGTTCAGCAAGATCGGATTCCCGACGACGGCTGCGCGAAGGGGAGCCCTCGCTATCTCTCGCAAAGCGATGTTCCCCCGGTCGTCCTCGCCCATATCACGGGAATCCACATCCGCACCGCGATCTTGTGGCGCGATGCGATGGCCACGAGCCGTGCTCGACACGTCAACGAGTTGCTGATCGACGGTGGGGCGACAGCCCTGTGATTCCATTGGCTGACGAGCGTGCCCGGAACTCTCTCGGAGGAGGCCATCCATGACCGACGGCAACGCCACCGAGACATCGACGCACCTGAGGCTGGTATGGCCGCAGTGGCAGGGGGCCGGTTCGTCGAGCGTCCGCGAGCTCATGGCCGACTTCCCCTTCGACGAAGCCCGGCGCGGATACGCGCTCGGCACCCGGGTGCTGCAGGCGGTGCTTCCCGCACACGACGGCCCGACCGCCGAGGTGCCGGTGGAGATGACCGACACGGGTCTCGAAACGCGCGACGGCATCGAGGCCAAAGACGTCGTGCTGCGGCAACTCGAAGCGGCCCTGGAGGTCATCGCCACGCATGCGCCGGAACGGATCACGACCCTGGGCGGCGACTGCTCGGTGAGCATGGCCCCGTTCTCCGCACTCGCCCGGCGATATCCCGACGATCTCGCGATCGTGTGGATCGACTCCCACCCCGATATGGACACCGGGGAGACCGGGTACGACGGCTACCACGCGATGGTGGTCTCCGCGCTGACCGGCCACGGCGACCCCGACCTCCTGTCTCGTCTTCCCGGCACTGTCCCGGCGAACCGCGTGGCGCTGGCGGGAATGCACGACTGGACGAACCCCGCGCATGCCACCACGGCGAACGAGTGGGGGCTGAGCGTCTTCGGTCCCGCCGCGCTGCGGACCGACAGCCGGCCGCTCATCGAGTGGCTGCGAGGCACCGGCGCGAGCCGGGTCGCGATCCACTTCGACGTCGACACCATCGACGCGGACGAGGTCCAGCTCGGCCTCGGGTACGACCGCGGCGGACTCACCTCGGAGCAAGCGCGGCGAGTCGTCGCCGACATCCACGCCGAGGTCGACGTGGTCGCACTGACGATCGCCGAATACGTCCCCCGCCAGGTCCTGCGCCTCCAACGGCTCCTGCGGGGAATGCCCCTGCTCGGGTGACTCAGGGCGCTCGGCGGACGACGTGAGTGGGACGCGCACGCACCGCCCGCGCCCGGGTGCACCTGACAGGGACTCCCACCGGGCGTCCCCGCCCGCCTACCGTGGAAGCATGAGCTCGAATGACGAAGCGCGGGACTTCCTGGTCTCCCGCCGCGCGCAGATCACCCTGGCCCAGGTCGGTCTGCCCGAGTACGGCGACGAGCGGCGAGTGCCGGGGCTGCGGCGCGAGGAGGTCGCGGAGCTGGCCGGGGTGAGCGTCGGCTACTACACGCGCCTGGAGCGCGGCGAGATCGGCGGCGCGTCTGAGAGCGTCCTGGACGCGGTCGCGAAGGCGCTGCGGCTGACCGACGTCGAGCGGGAGCACCTGCACGACCTCGCGCGCAGGAGCCCTGCGCCCGGGCACTCCGAGGGGCGCGCGCCCTCCGAGGTGCGCGCGTCCCTGGTCCGCCTCGTCGACAGCATGGGCGTCCCGGCGATCGTCCAGACGCCGCGCCTGGACCTGGTCGCGGCCAACGCCCTGGCCCGCGAGCTGTTCTCCCAAGTGTTCGAGGCGCATGAGCCGAACTTCGCGCGGTTCAACTACCTCGACCCTCGCGCCCGTGAGTTCTACGTCGACTGGCCGCTGGCGCGGCGGACCGGGGCGGCGATCCTGCGGCGGGAGGCCGGCCGGGACCCGCTGGACGAGGTGCTGACCGAGCTGATCGGTGAGCTGTCGACGCTGAGTCCGTTGTTTCGCGAGGACTGGGCCCGCCGCGACGTGCACGAGCACCGCACCGGCACGAAGCCATTCGTCCACCCGGAGGTCGGCCGGCTCGATCTCGTCTTCGAGGTGCTGGAGACCCCGGGCGACTCGACGTACCGGCTGGTCACCTACAGCGCCGAGCCCGGCACCGAGGCGGCCGAGAAGCTCGCGATCCTCGGCAGCCTCGCCGTCGAGCGCCGCGACTGAACCACTGGCCTGAACCATTTGGGAGCGTAGACCATCGAACGCGCCCGACCCTGAGCAAGGAGACATCACATGAAGATCGTCGTCACCGGCGGATCCGGCCACATCGGCACGTTCCTCGTCCCGCGACTGGTGCGCGCAGGCCACGAGGTCGTGAGCATCACCCGTTCCGGCGGCACTGGCTACCAGGGCGCCCCGGAGTGGGAGCAGGTCGCGCATGTGAAGGCGGACCGCGAGCAGGAGGACGCGGTCGGCACGTTCGGGCAGACCGTCCTCGCCCAGGAGCCCGATGTCGTGATCGACCTGGTCTGCTTCACCCTGGAGTCCGCGGCCGCGCTGGTGGAGTCGCT
>JAITLM010000170.1 GCA_031277885.1 Microbacterium sp. | reverse complement strand
CCGGTGGCCGGCTCACCCGGCAGCGGGGCGTAGCGCAGCAGCAGGGTACCTCCGTCGCCGGACTCGGCGTGCACGAGCCGGAGGTTGTGCGGCGTCGCGCCGTCGGGGAACACCTTCTTGCCCTGGCCGAGCACGATCGGGTACACCCAGAGCTGCAGTTCGTCGTAGAGCTGCTCGGAGAGCAGCGTCTGCACGAAGTCGACGCTGCCGATCACGTGCACGTCCTGGTGCTTCTCGCGCAGCGCCGCGATCTCGGCGGGCAGATCCGCGCCGACTCTGCTGCTGCCCTGCCAGTCGAGCTCGATCCCGGCTTCCCTGGACGCCACGTACTTCGGCACCCGGTCGAAGAGCTGCCCGATCGGCCCCTCGGGCCCCGTCGTGTGCTGCGGCCAGTATCCGGCGAAGATGTCGTACGTGCGCCGGCCCAGCAGCAGCGCGTCGAGGGTCTCCATCCCCGCCATCACGCTGCCCATGACAGCCTCGCTCGGCAGCGGCGCCTGCCAGCCGCCGAAGCGGAAGCCGTCGCTCGTGTCCTCCTCCGGCCCGCCCGGGGCCTGGGCGACGCCGTCGAGCGTCGTGAACAGGTCGATGATGATGCGTCCGGTCATGATGTCCTCTTTCGTGGTCGGGCCCTCCGACGGGCTCAGGGACCGACGGTCGGCTGTGCCTGCTCCCTCGGGCGACGCTACGCCGCGAGAGGGGGGATGTGGAAGGTCTGCGCGAAGTCGTCCAGGATCCTCACGTCGCCGCGGACGACCGCGACCAGATCCTGGGCGACCGCGTCGGCCGGGGTGACGTCCCCGGCGATCAGGTGCCGGATGCCGGGACCGGCGACGATGACCGCTTCCGGCTCGCCCGGCGGTACGGCCCCGCCGACCGGCGGAGCGGCCGGCGCGAGCTGCGTGACCGCGAGCGCCCCCTCGCGGACGATCGCCCTCAGCGCGACCTCGCCGACGTGGAGCTCCACGTCCAGCGCGGTCGCCTGGCCGGCCCGGAACGCGGTGCGCAGCGCCATCGTGAGCGAGTCGGGCGTGACGACATCGCCCTCGTCGGGGTCGCCCATGGTCTGGAAGCCCCAGCGCCCGAGGGCGAGCATCACCGGCTCGAGCGCCCGCCCGTACGGAGTGAGCTCGTACACCAGTCCGCATCCGTGCAGAGGCACCCGGCGCACGACCCCGCCCTGCTGCAGCTCCTTGAGCCGCGTGGACAGGATGTTCGTGGGGATGCGCGGCAGCCCCTGTTTGAGATCCGTGTAGCGACGCGGGCCGACCAGCAGATCACGCACGATGAGCAGCGCCCAGCGCTCGCCGATCAGCTCGACGGCCGTGGTCACACCGCAGTACTGGCCGTAGCTCCGTGCGGCCATGTCAGCCGAGCCCCCTCGTCGGGAGGTCGAGACTCATCAGGAGGTCGCGTCGCTCGCCGCGGCCACCGGCGACCCGGCCCCCTGCTCCCCCGCCGGCACCATGTACAGGAAGCCGAGCGAGTTGCCGTCCGGGTCGTCCAGGTCGCGCGAGTACATGAATCCGTAGTCCTGCGCGGGCTGGGGCTCGGTGCCGCCCGCAGCGAGCCCCTTGGCGATCGCCGCGTCGACCTCTTCCCGGGAGTCGAGCGCGAACGACGCGGAGGTCTGCAGCGAGACCTTCGGATCCACGATCGGCTTCTCGGTGAAGGTCGCGAAGAACTCGCGGGTGATCATCATGAAGTAGACGTTGTCGTCCCAGACGACGCAGACGCCGTTCTCGTCGGACATCTCCGGATTGATCGCGCAGCCGAGTGCGGTGTAGAAGGCCTTGGTGCGCTCGAGGTCGCTGACGGGCAGGCTGATGAAGACGTTCGTCACGATGACTCCTCTGTCGGTGGGTCCGTCGTCGGGCCCGATGCCAACAGCTTGCTTTTAACAAGCAAAGTTGTCAAGAGCACCTGCGAGCGCGCCGCTCAGCTCCTCCGCGGCTCCCGCAGCCCCCAGACGGCGAGCACTCCGGCGCCGGCGGTGAGCCCCGCCACGACGACGAGCCCCACGCCGGGGAGCGTCGCGGTCGCCACGGCACCCGCGACCAGCGGCCCTCCGGCATCCCCGAGCTCACGGCCCAGCTCCGCGGATCCCATCGTGCGTCCCATCCGCTCCGGCGGCGTCGATGCCGCCAGGTGCGAGAACGCCACCGGGGTCGCGAGCCCCACCCCGGCGCCGATGAGCACGGCTGCGACGAGGAGCATCGGCAGCTCGGGCCCAAGCCCCGCGATCAGGATCCCGCCGGCGAGGAGCGCCAGCCCGCCGATCGCGCCGAGCCGCACCGGAAGGCGTCCGCGATCGTGCAGGGATCCGGCGAACGGCTGCACGACGCTGCTGACGACGGCCAGCACCGTGACGAGCGCCATGCTGCCGACCGTGCCGATGCCGCTCTCCCGGCTGAGCAGGGGGAGGAAGCCGACCGCGACCGCGAGGCCGCCGGTCGTCGCGGCGAGAACGAGGGTCGGCACGACGAAACCGGGGGCGGTGAGCTCACGCGCGAGGTCCGCGACGGTCACGCGCTTGCGAGGCAGCACCGGCACCACCGGCACCCCGAACCGCACCCAGGCGGCGGCGACCAGGGCCACGGCGGCGAGCGCCCAGAACAGCGCGGGAAGGCCGGCCCAGACGACCAGGCCTGCACCCAGCAGCGGACCGAGCGCGTAGCCGAGCCCCTTCCAGGATCCGTAACGTCCGAAGTACCGGCCGCGCGAGGCGCCGTCCGCGAGCCGTGCGACCGCGGCGGACGAGGCCGGGGAGAACGCCGAGGCCGCCGCTCCCTGGCCGAATCTCGCGACGATGAGCCCGACGGTGCCGGGCACGAGGGCGCCCACGACGGAGAACGCGGCGAAGGCGAGGAGTCCTGCGACGATGACCGGGCGCACGCCGATCCGGTCGCTGACAGCGCCGAACACGGGCTTCAGCAGCACCTCGGCGAGGTCGTACAGCGCCAGGGTGAAGCCGAACGCGAGCAGGGTCCAGCCGATGTCCTCGGTCTCGGCGCCGAGGGCGGCGGCGATCCCGTGCGCGCCGAAGGCGGTCGTGAAGCCGGCGAGGTACAGCGGGGCGAGACGCGGGCGCGGCGAGGTCACGCTCCAGTGTCGCATTCGGCGCATCCGCCGTGCGGGGGATGCCGACCGCCGACGCCCGCCCTACGGTGGAGGGATGCCGCCGTTCACCCGCATCCCGACCTCTCGCGAGCTGCGGCAGGACGTGCTCCTGGCCGGCGTCGTGCTGGTCGGCGGGATCCTCAGCGCCGCGCTCTCGTCGATCGCGAAGGTCTACGGCACGGAGCAGGCCGAGCTGTGGACGGCGATCCCCTACGTCGTGGTCGTCGCCGCGGCCCTCTCGGTGCGGCGGAGGTGGCCCGCCGCGGTCGCGGTCGTGGTGTCGATCGCGTTCGTCGTGGCGACCTCGCTGCACGTCCCCGAGATCTACGCCGGCAACATCGCGATGTTCATCGCCCTCTACACCGTGGGTGCGTGGATGAACGCGCGCCGCCGCGCGTTCCTCGTGCGCGCGGGCATCATCGTGGTGATGGCCGTGTGGCTGGTCATCGAGATGTACCGGCAGGCGATCGAACAGGCGCACAAAGCGGATGTCGTGGCGGGGATGTTCTCCCCGCTCGTGGCGTTCCTCATGCTGCAGGTGCTGCTGAACGTGCTGTACTTCGGCGGGGCCCACTACTTCGGCGAGCGCAGTTGGAACGCCGCCCGGGAGCGGGCCGTGCTCCAGCAGCGCACCGCCGAGCTCGAGCGCGAACGCGCGCTCAGCGCGGCTCAGGCCGTCGCCCTGGACCGGGTGCGCATCGCCCGCGAGCTGCACGACGTGGTCGCGCACCACGTCTCGGTCATGGGCGTGCAGGCGGGTGCCGCGCGCATGATGATCCCGGAGGATCCGCAGGCCGCCACCGCGATCGTCGCCGGCATCGAGGCGGCCGCCCGCGACGCCATCCGCGACTTCCACCAGCTGCTCGACACGCTGCGCGCGCCCGGCGACAGCGACGACGGCTCCTCGACGGTCGGGATCGACGACATCACCGAGCTCGCCGCGGCCTCGACGGCGGCGGGCCTGCCCACACGACTCCAGATCATCGGCGAGGCCGTCCCGGTCCCGCGCGTGACCGCGGTCAACCTCTACCGGATCGCGCAGGAATCACTCACGAACGCCCGTCGGCATGCGGGTCCCGACGCCGTCGCGGACGTGCGGATCCGCTACGAGCAGGGATCCGTCGAGCTCGAGGTGGTGAACACGGGGCGGGTCGTCACCGGGCTCCGGCCCGGCCTCGGCCAGCTCGGCATGCGGGAGCGGGCGACCGCGTCCGGCGGATCGATCGAGCTCGTGGCCCGGCCGGCCGGAGGGTTCCGCGTGCGGGCGACGCTTCCCGTGGCGCCTTCGCCCTCCAACGGCGATCTGGTGGAGTCCGCATGAGCGCGCCGACCCGGGTCCTGATCGTCGACGACCACGCCATGCTCCGGGCGGGGTTCCGCACGATCCTCGACCTGCAGCCCGACATCGAGGTCGTCGGCGAAGCCGGCACCGGATCCGAGGCCGCGGAACTCGCCGGATCCTTGCTGCCCGACGTGATCACGATGGACGTGCAGATGCCCGACATGGACGGGCTCGAAGCGACCAGGCGGATCCGGGCGGACGGGCGGATCTGCGCGTCGATCGCGATCGTGACGACCTTCGACCGCGACGACTATCTGTTCGACGCGCTCGACGCCGGCGCGAGCGGCTTCCTGCTGAAGAACGCCGGCCCCGAGGAGCTCGTCGCCGCCGTGCGCGCCCTGGCAGCCGGCGACGGCATGCTCGCACCCGAGGTGACCCGCCGGGTGCTGCAGCGGTTCGCGGCGCGGACGGTGCACGGCGCTTCGGGGGGCGCTTCCGGCGGCGCTTCCGGGGACCGGACGGCGTCCTCGGCCGGCGCCTTCCCCGTCGTCGGTGCCGCCCTGAGCACACCCGTCCCCGCGACAGGGTCGACCGCACTGCCGAGTGCGGCGCTGCCCGAGCCGCTCACCGACCGGGAGACCGAGGTGCTGCGGCTGGTCGCCGAGGCCTGGAGCAACGCCGAGATCGCGGCGGAGCTGTTCATCGGCGAGGCGACCGTGAAGACACACGTCTCGCGGATCCTGCAGAAGCTCGGCGCGCGTGACCGCGTGCAGGCCGTGGTGCTGGCGCACCGCTTGGGCCTGGCGTAGCGGCCCGGGATCCGGTGCGTCCCCCGCACCGCGGCGCCTGCCCGCTAGCCTCTCCCCATGTCCGAAACCGCGAGCCTCCCGGAATCCCGCCCTCGCTCATCGTCGTCCCGTCCGATCGTGGCCGGGATCGTCACGGCGCTCGTCGGGTTCACGAGTTCGTTCGCGGTGGTGCTCACGGGCCTCACCGCGGTCGGCGCGACGCACGCCCAGGCGGCGAGCGGGCTCCTCGCGCTCAGCCTCACGATGGGCATCGCCGGCATCGTGCTGGCCTGGCGCTACCGCATGCCGATCACCTCGGCCTGGTCGACGCCGGGAGCGGCTCTGCTCGCCGCCTCGGGCGCGATCGAAGGCGGCTGGCCCGCCGCGGTCGGGGCGTTCCTGATCGTCGCTGGTCTCATCCTGCTCACCGCGCTCGTGCCGCAGCTCGGGTCCCTCATCGCCGCCATCCCGCCGTCGATCGCGCAGGCGATGCTCGCCGGTGTGCTGCTGCCGCTCTGCCTCGCCCCGATCACCGGGCTCGGCAAGAATCCGTGGGCGGTGATCCCGGTGATCCTGACCTGGCTCGTGTTCACCCGGCTCGCGCCCCGCTGGGCGGTGCCGTTGGCGTTCCTCGCGGCGACGGTGGTGATCGTGATTGGGATCGTGACCCGCGGATCTTCGACGGGATCCGGAGCGGTCCTCGATGCGGCCGCGCTGCTGCCGCACCTCGAGTTCACGATGCCGACGTTCACCGTCGGAGCGCTCGTCGGCTTCGCGCTGCCGTTGTTCATCGTCACCATGGCCTCGCAGAACGTGCCCGGCGTGGCCGTGATGCGCAGCTTCGGCTACGAGGTGCCCTGGCGTCCGGCCATGCTCGCGACCGGCATCGGCAGCGCCCTCGGCGCCGCCGCCGGCGGGCACGCGATCAACCTCGCCGCCATCAGCGCGGCCCTCGCCGCCTCCCCCGATGCGGAACCGGATCCGAAGCGCCGCTGGATCGCCGGCGTCTCGACCGGGGCGTCGTACCTGGTGCTGGGCGGATGCTCGGCCGCCTTCGCCGCGCTCGTGGTGCTCGCCCCGGTCGCCGTGATCCCGGCCGTCGCCGGTCTCGCGCTCTTCGGCGCGTTCGGATCCGCCGTGCAGCAGGCGATCGACGATCCGGGCGAGCGCACCCCGGCCGTGGTGACGTTCCTCGTCGCCGCCTCCGGCATGGCCTTCTGGGGCGTCAGCGCCGCGTTCTGGGCGCTCCTCGCCGGCCTGCTGGTCCGCGCCGTCCTGCACCTCGCCCGCCGCTGACCCCCCCTTCCGAGTCGTCCCCGTGAGCGCACGCTAGGGACTCCGCTGACGGGGACGACCCGAAGATGGCGGGCTGCTCCCCCGAGGGACGGACGTCCACCGGGTCCGCTGTCCGAGAGCGCCGCAGGATCCCCCGCAGGACGCACCGTCCGAGAGCGCCGCCGGATCCGCCGTAGGGGGGATGCCGCCGGGCCGCGGCGCTGAATACCGTGGAGCCATGACCACAGTGCTCACCCGCACCACGACCACGGGGCTGCTCGAACTCGAGGGCCTCACCAAGAGCTACGGCGCCCGGCGTGTGCTCGACGACGTCTCGTTCCGCGTCGAACCAGGCCGGCTCACGGGCTTCGTCGGCGGCAACGGCGCCGGCAAGACCACCACGATGCGGATCGTGCTCGGCGTGCTCGGTGCCGACGGCGGCACCGTGCGCCTCGGCGGGCACGATGTCGCGGCCACCGACCGGCGCCACTTCGGGTACATGCCCGAGGAGCGCGGCCTGTACCCGAAGATGAAGGTGCTCGAGCAGGTCGCATATCTCGCACGGCTGCACGGATTCGGCAAGACCGAGGCGACCGCGCGCGGCGAGGCCCTGCTGGCCGAGCTCGGACTCGGCGAGCGGCTGCACGACACGATCGAGTCGCTCTCGCTCGGCAACCAGCAGCGGGCGCAGATCGCCGCCGCGCTCGTGCACGACCCTGAGGTGCTGATCCTCGACGAGCCGTTCTCCGGACTGGATCCGCTCGCGGTCGACGTCGTCGCCGGCGTGCTGCAGGCGCGCGCCGCGCAGGGTGCCGCGATCCTGTTCTCCTCGCACCAGCTCGACGTTGTCGAGCGGCTCTGCGACGATCTCGTCATCATCGCGGGCGGCACGATCCGCGCCTCCGGCTCCCGCGAGCAGCTGCGCGCGCAGCACTCCGCCCCCCGCTACGAACTGGTCTCCGACGCCGACGCCGGATGGATCCGCTCCGAGCCGGGCATCACGGTCGTCGACTTCGAGCGCGGGACCGCGGTCTTCGACGCCGCCACCCCGGAGGACGCGCAGCGCGTGCTGCGCACGGCCCTCGACCACGGCGTCGTGCACGCCTTCACCCCGCAGCATCCGTCCCTCGCCCAGATCTTCAAGGAGGTCATCCAGTGAGCACCGCGACCACTCAGAACAGCGCGCTCTCCGCGTCGAGCGGGATCTTCCTCGTCGCCGAGCGCGAGATCGGATCCAAGCTGCGCAGCAAGGCGTTCCTGATCTCGACCGGGATCCTGCTCCTCATCGCGCTCGCCGGCGTGCTGATCGGCGGGTTCATGAGCAAGAACACATCGGAGACGAAGATCGCGGTGACCGCGGAGACCGCGCAGGCGGTGCAAGGCCTGCCGGGGCTCGCGCCGACCGAGGTCGCCGACGCCGGCGCCGCGGAGAAGCTGGTCCGCGACGGGACCGTCGAGGCGGCACTCGTCCCCGCATCCGGGGATGCCTCGTTCGGCTACGAGATCGTGGCGCTCAAGAGTGCGCCGAACAGCCTGCAGAGCCTGCTCGCGAAGACGCCCAAGGTCACGATCCTCGAACCCGACACGACCAATCCGCTGCTCCGGTACCTCGTCGCGATCGGCTTCGGCGTCGTCTTCCTGATGGCCGCGTCGACGTTCGGCGCGACCATGGCGCAGAGCGTCGTCGAGGAGAAGTCCACGCGCGTGGTCGAGCTGCTGCTCGCCGCGATCCCGGCCCGCGTGCTGCTGGCCGGCAAGGTCATCGGCAACACGGTGCTCGCGATGGCGCAGATCCTGCTGCTCGCGGCGATCGCCGTGGTCGGGCTCATCGTGACCGGCCAGAACACCGTCCTGCAGGGGCTCGGATCCCCGCTGGTGTGGTTCGCCGTCTTCTTCCTGTTCGGCTTCGTGCTGCTGGCCTCGCTGTTCGCGGCGGCCGCCGCCCTGGTGTCGCGCCAGGAGGACATCGGATCCACCACGATGCCGATCACGATGCTCGTGATGGCGCCGTACATCCTGGTCATCATCTTCAACGACAACCCCGTCGTGATGACGATCCTCTCGTACATCCCGTTCTCGGCCCCGGTCGCGATGCCGGTGCGGCTGTTCGTCGGCGAGGCGCAGTGGTGGGAGCCGCTGGCGTCCCTGGCGATCCTGCTCGTGGCCTGCGTGGGCGCGATCCTCGTGGCGGCGAAGATCTACGAGAACTCGCTGCTGCGCATGGGCGCGCGCGTGAAGCTGTCCGAGGC
>JAITLM010000165.1 GCA_031277885.1 Microbacterium sp. | reverse complement strand
CGGCCGGCGCGCTGCACAGCGGAGGAGCGCGCGGCGGCGGCCGTCACGAGCCCGCTCATGCCGCGCGCGGCGTCGCGCTGCGGGAACCGGGACAGGCTGCTGTCGACACGAGCCGCACGCCGGGCACGGTGAGCGAGGATTCGGCGAGCGAGGTGGTGACGATGAGGCGCGGCGCCTCGGACGGGCGCCGGCCTCGGATCACCGCGTCCTGCTCCGCCGCCGGGACCTGCCCGTGCAGTTCGCGGACGTCGAATCCCGGCGCGCGGTCGCGGAGGCGGCGTGCGATCTCCGCGACCTCGCGCGCACCCGGCGCGAACACGAGCACGTCGGCGGCGGGGTCGCCGCGGACCAGGTCCAGGGCGGCGTCGGCCGCGGTGCGCGCCACGTGGTCGAGGAAGCCCCGGGTGACGCCGCGCTCATCCAGCCGTGGGACGGGGCTCGGCGCCCATCGTTCCGTGAGCGGATGGGCGGGGACCGTGTGCTCGACGACGGGCGCGGGTGCATCAGGGCCGCCGATGACGGACGCGATCCGGGCGGCGTCGAGCGTGGCCGACATCGCGACGAGGGTCAGATCGTCGCGCAGCTCCCGCACTTCGCCGAGGAGGCCGATCAGGAGGTCGGTCTCGAGGGCACGTTCGTGCACCTCGTCGATCACGACGGCGTCGACGCCGTCCAGTCCGGGATCGTCGAGCATACGGCGCAGCAGCACGCCCGCGGTCACGAACTCGACGCGGGTGTCGCGGCCGACGGAGCGCTCGCCGCGGACGGTGAAGCCGGCCCTGGTTCCGAGCGGGGACCCGTCGAGCTGCGCGAGCCGGCGTGCGGCCGCGCGGGCCGCGACGCGACGCGGCTGGGTGACGATCACGCGACCCGGGCTGCGGGAGGCCAGCAGGGGAGGGACCAGCGTGGTCTTGCCCGTGCCGGGCGGCGCGCTGATGACGAGCGCGGTTCCCGCATCGAGCGCCGCGGCGACCTCGTCGAGCGCGGCGGCGAAGGACAGCGAGGCGCCGATCGCACGCAGGTCGAAGGGCGCGGAGGTCATCCGTCCAGTCTGCCGCGAAACGCGGACGGCGCCCGGATCCCGAAGGATCCGAGCGCCGTCCGTCGGGTGGGACTACTCCGTGGCGTCGGCGGCTTCCTTCGCGGCGGCGCGCGTGGCGCGCGCGGCGGGCGCGGCGGTCTCGGCCGCCGGTGCGGACGGCTGGTGCTTCTCGGACTGGGCGAGGCCGGCACCGAGGCCGCGGCCGATGGCCTGGCCCTGGATGATGCCGGCGAGGTCGAGCCCGGTGGCCGCGTGCACGCTGTCGAACACGCTGCGCAGGGCCCGGGCGTTGTCGCCGCCGACGACGCTCGAGGCGCCGTCCTCGCCGGATCCGCCGATGATCGACACGTTCCCAATCGTGGAGTAGCCCTTGGCGAACTCGGCCATGATCGACGGCAGCACCTCGAGCACGCGCTGCGACAGGAACGCCTCCTGGTTCGACGCGATCGCCTTCGCCTCGGCCTCGACGGCCGCGGCGCGTGCCTCTCCCTCGGCGCGGATCGCGTCGGCCTCGGCCGTGGCGCGCACGCGGCGGGCCTCGGCCTGCGCGTCGGCCTGGGCGCGCAGCGAGGTGGCCTCACCCGTGGCCTTGGCGACCGCGGCGGCCGCCTCGCCGTCGGCGCGGGCCTTGTCGGACTGCGCCTGCTGCTCGGCGATGCGCGTGGACGCCTCGGCCTGCTTGACCTGCTCGATCGCGGCGGCCTCGGCGGAGCGCTCGCGCGTGTAGAGCTCGGCCTGCGCGCGGGTCTCGGCCTCGTAGCGCTGGGCGTCGGCGACGCGCTTGACGTCGGCGTCGAGCTGGGCCTGCTTGTTCTCGGCCTGCTGCTGCAGGACCGCCTGCTCGGCCTGCGCGCGGGCGAGCTGCTCGGCCTGCTCCGCCTCGGCGCGCGCTCGTCCGACGCCGGCGGCGGCGTTCGCGGTGTTGGTGTCGAGAGCGGTCTGCTCGACGAGGTTCGCCTCCTGATTGGCGATGTACTTCTGGTTGATCGCGCGGTCGGCGTTGGTCTGCGCGATCTCGGCGGCCTGGCGCTTCGCCTGGATCTCCGGGGCGCCGAGCGACTGGATGTAGCCGACCTTGTCGGTGATGCCCTTGATCTGGAACGAGTCCAGGATCAGGCCCTGCTCGGCGAGCTCCTGCGAGACGTCGGCGGCGATCTGGTCGGAGAACTTCTTGCGCTCCCGCATGAGCTCGACGACCGAGAGCGTCGCGACGATGCCGCGCAGGGCGCCCTCGAGCTGCTCGGTGGTGAACTGCTCGATGGCCTTGTCCTGCGAGGCGAAGCGCTCGGCGGCGCGGCGCACGAAGAGCGGGTCGGATCCGATCTTCACGATGGCGACGCCGTCGACGTTGAGCGTGACGCTGTCGAGCGACTGCGCCTCGGCGTTCAGCAGCACCTGGCGCGAGCGCAGGGAGATGATCTCGTGACGCTGCGTGATCGGGTTGACGAGCGACTTGCCGTTCACGATGACGGTCACGGGGGACTCGGACATCTCGGAGCTCGTGGACCCGTCGGGCAGCAGGGTCGCGCGCTGCACCTTCTGCTTGCGACCCGAGATCACGAGCGCCTCGTCGGCGCGGGCGACCTTGATCCAGCTGCGCGCGAGCAGCAGCACGACGAGCAGGACGATGACGACGCCGACGATCGCGGCCCCGATGATGATGAGCAACCCGATGAGGGCGGCGGGGTCCATATGCACTCCTGTGTTCTCCGGTCGCGCCCGGTGAGGGCGTCACGAACGACTATGCCAGAACCTATGAACCCGCCGTGAGGCGTGTGGATGGGCCTGTGGACGGACCGGGCCGCCCTCAGGCGGCGAGGTCGAATCGGGCTCTGCCGCCGAGACGGGGTGTGCGCGCGGGGTCGACCTGCGGGGGCGGGATGAACCACACCCTGCTGTGCTTCCCCGTGCCCTCGATCCGGATCTCCCAGTCGTTGTCGTGGATGCGATGGTGGCAGCTCTCGCAGAGCAGGATCCCGTTCGCCAGATCCGTCGGCCCTGCGTCGCGTTTCCACCAGCGGATGTGATGGGCCCGGGTCATCGACGGCGGGAGCCCGCACATCGCGCAGCCGCCGTCGCGTTCGGCGAGCGCGAGACGCTGTGCTGTCGTGAAGAACCGCAGCCGCCGGCCGTAGTCGAGGATCTCTCGGTCGGTGCCGAGCACGCACGGGATGACGCCGCCGCTCGCGGCGAGCTGCCGGGTGGCGGCGATGCTGAGGGGGAGGTCGGATCCGTCGATGGTCGCGTAGCCGGTGCCGTCGGTGAGGTCCTTCAGGTCGACGCGCACCACCACGGTCGCGCCGGCCAGGGCGGGAGCCTCGTTCTCGCAGCCGAGGGCATGCGCGCAGATCTCGCTGAGCGCCTCGGCGCGCAGCGCCGCGACCGAGCGGTGGTCCGCGTCGGGGGAGTCCGGCGCGAGCTGGTTCTTCTGCGCGGCGAAAACCGCCGACACGTACCCGTTCACCGCAGCGACGATGGGCGCCCCATGAGCGGCATCGAAGTCGCCATCGAGGTGGATCCGCCCGTCGCGCTCGAAGATCGACAGGGACTGGCGGTCGCGCTGCTCCTGCTCCCGCGGGGCGACCCCGTCCGGATCCAGCCAGGCCTCGGCACGCGTGACCAGCCGCCGCACGTCGTCGTGCGACAGGCCGGCGGCCTTGTCCACGAGGAGTCGCTCGGCCTCCGCAGTCCGCGCGGCGCCGATCTTGACGCGCACCCGCTCGAGCAGCGCGAGGATCACGGCGAAGGCCGGTGCGCTCAGCGCGCCCGAGGCGAGCGCCTGCCGCGCGGCCGGGTACTTCGCCGGGACGCGGTCGCCGAGCAGGTTGGTGCGGGGCGCCGTGGCCTCGCCGACCTTGACCAGCCGCGTCGCATCGCCCGTGGTCGCACCGGTCGTGGTGGCGATGAGCTGCGCGGCGTTGCGGAACCCCTGCTCCTTCGCCAGCGAGTCTGCGCCCAGTTCGGTGCGGGATTCGTGCGCCACGCACGCGGCGACCTCGGCGAGCATCGCCCCGGACCGGCGGTGCAGCAGGCCGAGCGCCTCCGTCACGGCCATGAGCTGCGTGCGGGAGAGGTCACCCGCCTCGTGCGCGTCGCTCCACACCTCATCGAGACGCGTCAGCGCCTCGTGCAGGGGGTGGAGATGTCCGGTCATGCCTTGATTTTACGCGGGTTTCCGCGACATTCGAAGCTATCTACGAGAACGGTGGAGAACTTTCTCGACGCGATGCCTGTGGAGGACGGGATCGCGTCCTCCGCGCGTCACCGCGCGCGCAGCTTCTCCGTCAGAGCCGTGAGCGTACGTAGCTCCTCGTCATCCAGCGCCGACATGCGCTCGGCGATCGAGCGGCCGTGGGCGGTGGCGAGCTGACGGAACGCGCGCGTCCCGGCTTCGGTCGCATGCACGAGGGATCCGCGTCCATCCTCCGGATCCGGGCACTTCTCGAGCAGTCCGCGCGCGACCATGCGGTCGACGAGGCGGGAGACGCTGGGCTGGCTGATCAGCATGTTGGCCGTGACCTCGCGCAGGCGCGCGGTGTGCGACGCGCAGCGGGTGACCGTGAGCAGCACGTCGTACTCCGCCGCCGAGAGATCGGCGCCGTCGAAGTCGGTCGACATCTCGGTGAAGATCTCGTGCTGGGCGCGGAAGAGGGTCTCCCAGGCTGCCAGGGCCAGCTTCCGATCGCTCATCGCATCAGAATATCCGCCCGGGCGGACATGAGGCTGCGCGCAGTAAAGGCCGGTCGGAGAGGCTCCCGACCGGCCTTTGTCCCTTGCACCAAGAGTGTCCTGCAATCACATGCGGTGAGAGCCACAGCAAAACTTTCACCGTGCGATCACTGTATAACGGCGGGGTAACGAATGCAACGATCAGGTCACGGTCTGGGCGGATTCATAAGGTACTTCTCGGGTGGCGCTACCACCCGAGTTCGCCGTCGTCCTCCTGGAACGTTCCGGTGGGTCCGTCGGCGCCGATCGTCGCCATCCTCGCCACGATCTGCGCGCTCACGGAGGCGGGGCGTCCCGGATGGCTGCCCGGATCCCCGCCGCCGAGCTCGGTCGCCGTGATCCCCGGCTCGACCGCGTTGACCCTCACACGCGGATGCGCCTTGGCGTACTGCACCGTCAGCATCGACACCGCCGCCTTGCTGGATCCGTAGACGAGGGAGACGAAGTGCGATGCGGGTCTGGTCGGCTCGTGCGTGGCCCAGAACGAGCCGAGGGCGCTGGACACGTTCACGATCACCGGGTTCGACGATTCCTCGAGCAGTGGCAGCGCCGCCTCGGTCACCCGGACCACGCCGGCGACGTTCGTGTCCAGCACCTCGAGCACGCTCGGGCCGTCGAGTGCTTCGGCCGCGCCCTCGCCGCGATGGGCGATGCCGGCGTTGTTGACGAGCACGTCCAGGCCCGTGCCCGCGATGCGGATGGTCTCGAGCGCGGCGGCGACGGACGCGTCGTCGGTCACGTCCAGCTGCACGAACCGGGCGCCCAGTTCCTCCGCCGCGGCGGCGCCCCTCGTCTCGTCCCGGGCTCCCAGCCAGACGGTGTGCCCCTCCGCGATGAGCGTGCGTGCGGTCTCCTTGCCGAGGCCCTTGTTCGCCCCGGTGATGAGTGTCGTTGTCATGACCGCCACGATCCTCCGTCGCGGGCGGGTGAGGGAGACGTCCGCTTTTCGTAGGACTGCGGGTACCAGGACAGGCGAGCGCCTGCGCGGGCAGACTGGACGGCATGGAGGCCTGGGAGTTCGGCAGCGCGGTGCGGCGATGGCGCGATCGCGTCTCGCCCGACGCGGTCGGCGTTCCGCACGGCAGCCGGCGTCGCGCCGCAGGGTTGCGCAGGGAGGAGCTCGCGGCACTCGCGGGGATCTCCGTCGACTATGTGACCCGGCTCGAACAGGGGAGGGCCACAGCGCCCTCGGAGCAGGTGGTGGAGGCGCTCGCTCGGGCGCTGCGTCTCGACGACGGCGAGCGGACGCAGCTGTTCCGGCTCGCGGGGCGGGCGGCACCCGGCAGCGGGGTCGTATCGGCTCGGATCCCGCCGAGCGTGCAGCGGCTGCTCGATCGCTTCTCGGGCATCCCCGTCGTCGTGTACGACGCGGCGTGGAACCTCGTGATCGCGAACGCGCCGTACGACGCGCTCATGGGTCCGACCTCCGCGCTGCGCGGGAACGAGCGGAACGCCGTCTGGCGGAACCTCTTCGGTCCGGCATCACGGGCGCGGCAGACTCCCCAGGAGCACGATGAACTCGTCGGGCGCCTCGTCGCCGACCTGCGCGGAACGATGGGGCGCTATCCGGACGACCACGGACTGCGGCGTCTCGTCGCGGAGCTGCGCGCCGCATCGCCGCGCTTCGAGGAGCTCTGGGGTACGGCCGCCGAGGCGCCGCGCGCGGAGCAGTCGCGGCTCAAGATCATCGACCACCCCTCCGTCGGAGCGATCACCGTGGACTGCGACACGCTCGTCGTCGCCCAGGACGACCTTCGGATCATGGTCTACACCGCCGAGCCCGGATCCGCTGACGCCGAGCGCCTGCAGCTTGCGATCGTGCTCGGGACGCAGTCGCTCGCTGGCTGAGGAGCATGCCCCTCATCAACTGAGGTTGCGCAGATCCGCCACGGGTTCGAATCCGTCCGGTTGGGCGCCTGCCCACTGGGTGGCGCTGGTGCCGGACTCGACGGCCATGGCAAGTGCCTGACTTCGCGACCTGCCGACCGCAA
The DNA here is from genome assembly GCA_031277885.1 of Microbacterium sp. Lineage (GTDB taxonomy): Bacteria > Actinomycetota > Actinomycetes > Actinomycetales > Microbacteriaceae > Microbacterium. The sequence goes on along the minus strand of JAITLM010000165.1, from coordinate 7,147 downwards.
GGGCGGCGGCGAGCGCGCCGGCGAACGCGTCACCGGCGCCGGTCGTGTCCACCGTCGTCGCGGTCATGGGGCGGACGGCATCGTCGCCCCATCGCGCTCCGGCGGCACCGAGGGTGACGACAGCGTCGGGGATCCCCACCAAGCGGTTCTCGTGTTCGTTGACGACGACGACCGTTGCGAGGTCCCCGAGCTCCCGCGATGCGGCGTCGACGGGGGAGGCGTTCAGGATGGTGGGAACGTGCGCGTCCGCGGCGAGTGTCAGGGCTTCTCTGATGGCTGCGGTGGGGATCTCCTGCTGCACGAGGACGATGTCGGCGCTGCGGATGACGTCCTGGCAGCGAAGGATCCAGTGTGCGGTGAGTGCGGCGTTCGCGCCTGCGGCGACGATGATCGAGTTCTCGCCTTGGTCGTCCACCGCGATGTACGCGCGGCCGGTGGCGAGCGGGGCGCGCATCACGTGCTGGACGCTCACGCCGTGCTTCTCGAGGTAGCGGAGGTATTGCTCCCCGTCCTCGCCCACGGCGGAGATCAGCGTGACCCGTGCGCCGGCGCGCGCTGCGCCGAGGGCCTGGTTCGCTCCCTTGCCTCCCGGGACCACATCGACCCTCTGTGCGAGCGCGGTCTCGCCTGGCCGGGGCAGTCGGGCGACAGCGGCGATGACGTCGAGATTGATCGAGCCGATGACGACGACGTTCCCGCTCACTCGCATCCCCTCGGCGTCGCACCGGTGGTGAACGGGCGAGCCGCGATCATCGTTCCGCCTCGCGCCGTTGCTTCTCGGATCGTCGTGCTCTGGCTCGGGCCTCGAGTCGATCGAGCCATTCGGCGCTCTCCTCGAGGCGTGGGGCGCTGGTGTCGCGCCAGGCCTCGTCCGCATTGTGACGGGGTTGGGACAGGACGTCGATCCCGCGACGGGGAAGCTCCTCGTAGCGGGCGAAGTACGCGTCCAGACGGGCGCTGAGCTCGGCGCGGACCGTGTGGAAGGCGGGGGTGTCGATCACGTTCCGGGTTTCGCGCGGATCTGCGACGAGATCGAACAGCTCGTCGGGCCCGTCGGGGAAGCGCCTGACGAGCTTGTGGGCAGGCGTTCGTATGCTGCGCAGGGTGCCGTACTCGACGAAGGCGGCATCACCGGCTTCGGGTGACGGCTCCGACTTCAACGCACCGGCGAAGCTCTGCCCGGGATACGGCTTGGCGCTCGCGCGCGGGACCGGACCCGGGGTACCGGTGAGCTCGAGGATCGTCTGGAAGGTATCGACGTGGGTCACGACTTCTTGGCGACGCTGGCCGCCGAGGGCGCCCGACGGGTAGTTGACGATGAGCGGGACCCGGATCGACTCGTCGACCACGTTGTAGGGGAGCGTGCCGTTGCCCTTGCCCCAGATTCCGTGATGGCCGGTGTTCAGCCCGTGATCGGAGGTGTAGATCACGACGGTGTCCTCGCGCACCGCGAGGGAATCCAGGGCATCGACGATGCGCCCCACCTGCTCGTCGATCTCGGTGACAGCCCCGTAGTACTGCGAAAGCGCCTCGCGTGGGTCGTTCCTGCTCGAGTACAGGGACTCTGAACGCAGGCGCCCGAACGGGTAGGTGGTGTCTCTGGGAATGTCCGCGAACGTGCAGTCCCGGTAGCGGGAGACGAGGCGCTCCAGACCTCCATGCCATGGGCTGTGGGTCGCGAGGTGTCCGACGACCAGGAAGAACGGGCTCTCCTTCGGACAGTTCTCGAGGAACTCCAGGGCGTGTGTGGTGATCGCGTGGTGGTCGTACGCCTGCTCGGCGTCCGGGCGAGGAGGCCACGGCGTCTCGTAGCCGTCGGCTTCCGAGACGGCTGCGTTGCGGCTGTACCAGAAGTCGAATCCACGCGGTCGAGGCTCGTCGGATCCCAGGTGCCACTTGCCGCTCAGCCCGGTCGTGTAGCCGCGCGCCTGGAGGAGCTGGGGGAGGAGGGTCTCCTCTGCGAGCCAATCCGTGGGCACCGTCGGGTCAGCGTTGCCGATGTAGTCGTGCACGCCGTGCTGGGAGGGGATCCGACCTGTGAAGAACGAGGCTCTGGCCGGCGAGCAGACGGGCGAGTTGGTGAAGGCGTTCTCGAACTGCACGCCGGTGCGCGCCAGATGATCGATGGACGGGGTCTGGATCTCGGAGTTGCCATAGGTCCCCGCGGCCCACTGGGCATGATCGTCACTGAGGAAGACCACGATGTTCGGTTGCGACACTGCCTGCTCCTATCGTCAGATCCGAGGCTAAAGGTTGGACCTCTGGAAGACAAGCTTCTTCTGGATGTTGACAATGCAGGAAAGGATGTGAGATACCTGACGTCTAGCCCGAAAGGACCAGAGGTCCAATCTCTTGTAAAGGAGCAAGACGTGGACGAAGGAGAAGAGAGGATCACCTCTCGTGCGAAGATCGCCTGGCTGGTCGCAGCCCTTCTGCTCGCAGTGGGGAGCTACCAGCTCAACAACACGATGATCGCTCCGGCGAATCCGCTGATCATCAAGGAGCTCGGCAGCGACACGGCGACGGTCGGACTCGCGCAGACGCTGTTCCTGATCGTGGGTGCGATCTCGGCGATCATCGTGACCCGAGTCAGCGACTGGACGGGGCGTCGGCGAGCCCTGATCTTCAGCCTCGCCTCCCTGGTGGTCGGAAACCTGATCGTCGCGACCGCTCCGAACATCGGCTTCTATCTGGCGGGGCGGACCCTCTCGGGGCTGTGCGGCGCCGTGTTCGCTTTCGCCTTCCTGATCCTGCACGACGTGCTCGAGCTCAAGACGTTCAGTCGGGCCCTCGCGGTCATCGCCGCCGTCAAAGCGGGTCTGGGCGGCGGGGAAGCAGTGCTCTCCGGGATCATCGTCGATCATCTCGGCTACAGAGCAGTGTTCTGGACGATGCTGGCTTTCACGATCGTCGCCTTGGTCGTGTGCCGCTTCGCAGTGCCGGAGAAGGTGACGTCGAAGCCGCAGCGCATCGACTGGACGGGCTCGATACTGATCGCGGGAGGTCTGACCGGGATCTCGCTCGCTCTGTCCCAGGGGGGAAAGTGGGGCTGGCTGAGCGCGCCGACACTGCTGGTGCTGCTCGGCGGTGTCGTTCTTCTGGTGGCGTTCCCGTTCGCGGAGCGGCGCGCGACGTCGCCGCTGATGCGTCCCTCGGAGCTGCGTTCCCGCAACGCGTGGCCCCTGCTCAGCGCGAACGTCCTCATCCTCGCCGGGGCCTTCGGGGCGACCGGGTTCGTCCTCCCGCTTCTGGCCCAGAACGCGGGCGCCGGGTTCGGCATGACGGCGACGGAGTCCGCGCTTCTCTATGTGATGCCAGTGTCGTTGGTCGGCTTCGCGTTCGCGCCGATCGCCGGATCCGTCGCTCCGCGGATCGGATGGCGGAACATCCTGCTCGGAGGACTCGCCGTCACGATCGTGGCAATGATCGTCCTTGCGGCGGCCAGCGAAAGCCCGATGCTGGCATTCCTCATGACACTCGTGCTGGGGGCGTTCTACACGGGCATGGTACTCACCGCTCTCGACGGTCTGGGTGTGCTGCTGGCGTCGAAGGACGAACCGGGCGCTCTGACCGGCTTCAATACGGCGGCGTTCGGGATCGGCGCGTCGCTCGGCGTCGCCATCACGGGCGGTGTGATCACCTCGTCGCAACTCAATGGTGCGCCGACGCATGGCGGCTACGCGCTCGCATTGTGGATCTGCGCCGGGCTCGTGGTGGCGGGGTCGCTGTTCTCGTTGCTCATTCCGAAGCGGGGCGTCGGGATCGTGGACGAGCAGGTGCCGGCCGGAGAGGCGGGGCAGCGCGTCGCGTAGCCTTCGCTACGCTCCCGGAAGGAGGTATGACGTGGAACGGCTGAGAACCCTGCGGGCGCAGGCGGCGAGCGAGCTGCGCGAAGTCATCGAGCGCGACTACAAGCCGGGAGATCGGCTCCCGGCCGAAGTCGACCTCGCGGCTGCGGTGGGACTCAGCCGCAACACGATCCGAGAGGCCGTCGCGCTCCTTGTGAACGACGGGCTCGTCGAGCGTCGCTGGGGTGTCGGCACGATCGTCCTGGCGCCGCCGGAGCGCACCGTGTTCAGCCTCAGCAGTGAGATCGTGCCTGTTCCGGAGATCATCGCCGCCTCAGGCCACGTCGCCGGCATCGAGAAGTTCTCGATCGCCGCGGTCGACGCGCCGGACGATGCGGCCACCGCACTCCGCGGAGGGAACCGGCCCGTGTGGGCCGTGGAGCGGGTCTACAGCGTCGACGGGGTGCCCGCGGTTCATGTTCTCGACTGGTGCCTCAGAGAGGTCGACGGACACTCCGTCGACCTCTCTGCCCTGTCGGATGTGTCGCGGGACATGATCACCATCCTTCGGGAGCAGCTGCCCGACCCGCTGCACCGGATGGAGGGCCGGATCGACGCGGTGTACGGAGTGCCCGGCATCCCTGCGGAGATGGACGGCACTCCGCTGGTCCAGTTCACGCAGACCGGCTTCACCTCGATGTCGGTCCCGATCGTCTTCACCGTCATCCGCTACGACACTCGCGTCGTCGATCTGTCCGTGCGAAGGATCATCGCGAAGTAGGGATGCCTGCGACCTCGAGCGAACCGGCCCTCTATCGCTCGATCGTGCTCGGCCGGGGGAGCGATTCGTCGCGGCGTTCGGGGGCCCGCCGTCTTGGAGGAGCCGTCCGACGCGTTGGCCGCGGGAGACCGACCCCCTCGGCGACCGCCCTACCCGAGGATGTGCTCGTCCGGGATGAGGATCCCGCCGGAGGTGTTCGCGGAGTTCGCGTAGGTCTGGATGCGGGCGGGATCCAGTGACGGCGGCTCGGGCCGATCGAACTCGAACCGCAGTTGGACGGAGGGGTGCAGCCAGATCGTCGACCGGCCGCGCGGCTGCCCTTCGTCGTGACGCCAGGACAGGGTGAAGCTCTCGTTGCGGCGCAGTTTCGTCGCGATCACGACCTTGAGATGGGCGAGCGCCACATCGTCGATCTCTATCCGGTGCTCGGAGCTGCCGTAGAAAAGGGCGCCCATGACTGCTTCTCTCGTTCGGTGCGCTGCGTCGGCACAGGGGATCCCTGTCGATGAGCGCGAGTGTTCGGATGCGCGAGGATGCGCCCCGACGGGATCGAGGACGCAGTCGTCGCGGAGGGGTGGATTCTGGCTCAGCTCGTGGGGATCTCCGGGTCGCTCACGCGGAGCCGGTCGGGGCGGAAGCCGTGCTCCACGCCCCACAGCACGGCCTCCGTGCGGGACCTCACGCCGATGCGGCGGTATCCGGAGCGGATGTAGGTCTTGACGGAGTTGGGGGAGAGATGCGTGCGCTCGGCGATCGCCGCATTCGACAGGCCCTGCGTGATGAGCGCGAGCACCTCCGATTCGCGCACCGTGAGACCTTCCTCGCGGCCCGGCCAGTCGCCCGCCGTGATCGGCGGCCGGCCCTGCGTGTCGACCCAGACCTGAGGTCCACCGCCGCGGATCTGCTGCAGCGCGGTGACCAGTTGGCGCGCGGGGATCCCCTTGTAGACATAGCCGTGGGCGCCGTTCGCGATCGCGGCGCGGATCGAGCTCTCGTCATGGGCCCACGAGTAGACGACCACGCGATCGACCTGAGGGTTCGCGGTCAGCTCCCGGACGTCGGCGCGGTCTCCCTGGGTGGACCCGAACGTGTCGCACAGGGCGATGTCGACCGGCTCGCTCACGGGCTTGTTCAGGTCCAGCTCGACGACCTGGACCACGTCCTGGTAGGAGCGCAGCATCGAGGCGAGGCCGCGCACGACGACCTCGTAGTCGTCCACCAGTGCGACGCGCAGCAGCCCGGTGCCGGGGCTGCCGTCGTTCTCGTGCGGGGCGTCGCCGGACGCGCTCATGGCGGTTCCTGCCCTTCTCTCCGCGGTGACCCCGCACCCGCGGGAGCGGGAGAACGCAGGGACCAGTTGCTGCTGCCTCTCACGCTAGTCACCGGCAGGGTGGCCGTCTTCACCCCAAAGGGTGAAACGCCGATCGGCCCCGGGCAGTCGTCGCTGCGAGAGGATGATCCGGTGAGCTACGACGCGGACGAGACGGTCTTCGAGCACGTGGGGCGACGGATCCGGCTCGAGACGAACGCGCAGTTCGATGCGCTGGTCGCGGCCTTCGAACAGGCGGTTCCCGCGCTCTCCGAGGAGGAGGCGCTGGCGGAGCTGCGCGGCGGCGACTGGGCCGGGTTCGTGCGCGGGCTGCAGTGGGAGTCGCCCAGCGGGTTCGTCCGGGTCTGGACCTCGCGACCGGACGCGCTCATGGAGCACGCGGGCAGCGATGCCCGCAGCGTGGTGTGGCTGATCGCGCACCACGGGATCGCCGCGCGGCTGTTCCGCCACGATCCGGGCACGATGCTGGCCTCGCCCCTGCGCATCGAGATGCACACGTCGAAGACCCCTGGCACGACGCTGAGCTTCGAGGTGCCCAGTGCCCGGCTCGGAGGTTTCGGCGTCAACAAGATCGCGCAGGCGGGCGCCGAACTCGATCGCGCCCTCGGCGACCTCATCGAGGATCTCGGCCTGCCTCGGCCCGCGGCGCTGCGGCGCTGACGTGATCCACGGCGCTCCGACGCCGACGTGATCCACGGGCGACGGCGGGTCCGTCCCCGGAGGCAGCTGAGCCACGAGACGATGATACCTCTGCCAGAGGTATCATCGCTTCATGGAGACCTTGACGCCGACCGCGCACACGATCCTCGGCTACGTCGCATCGCACGCCCGGAGCGGCTATGAGATCCGCCAGGCGGCGGCGCGGAACCCGTTCTGGGGGATCAGCGACGGGCAGCTGTATCCGCAGCTGCGGGTCCTCGCCGACGCCGGGCTGATCGCCGCGGACGGCGAGGAGGGGCCGAGGGGCAGGACCGTCTGGCAGGTCACCCCGACCGGGCGCCGGGCGCTCGAGGAGTGGTTGCGGCAGGACTCCCCGCCCATCGCGATCCGGGACGAGAACCTGGTGAAGCTGCTGTTCGCGGCCCGGCTGGATCCCGGCATCGCGCGCGCCCTGGTGCAGGAGCGGATGGCGCACTTCGCGTCCTTCCTGGCGCAGGTCGAGTCCGTCGCACCGGCCTCGACCTGGAGCGAGGACGAGCGGAGCGCGGCAGGGGCCGTGCCCGAGCTGGTCCGCGACTACGGGGTCGA
>JAITLM010000135.1 GCA_031277885.1 Microbacterium sp. | reverse complement strand
CTCGGCCTTCTCGGCGATGAAGCGCAGGCTGTCGGTGATCGCGTCGACGAGCGCGGGCACCTCGGGGCGCCCCCACGTGATGAGGTGGAACCCGGTGCGGCAGCCGAACGGCGAGATGTCGATCACACCGTCGACGCGGTCGCGCAGGAGCGAGGCGAGCAGGTGCTCGATCGTGTGCAGCCCCGCGGTGGGGATCTCGCCCTCGTTCGGCTGCACGAAGCGCACGTCGAAGTTGGAGATCTCGTCGCCGCTCGGCCCCTGCTCGACGCCGATGAGACGGATGTAGGGCGCCTTGACGGCGGTGTGGTCCAGGGTGAAGCTCTCGACCTCGGCCATGGCGGATCTCCTTCGGGTGACAGACGGACGGGGGCCGGATCCGACCCGGATCCGAGGCTACCCCGCCCGCCCGCGACGGGGGCCGCCGCCCGCAACACGATGACGGTCGCCGGCGGCGGCGGGGGTGCTCAGAGGTCGCCCGCCGTCCCGAAGAACGTGCGGATGTCGCCGGCGAGCAGGTCGGGACGCTCCAGGGCGGCGAAGTGGCCGCCCTCGTCGAAGCGGCTCCAGTGCACGATGTTGTCGTTGTCGCGCTCCGCGAAGACGCGGATCGTCTGGAAGTCGTCCTTGAAGACCGCGACGCCCGTGCGCGCGTGATTGACCTGCGGCTCGGCCTGCGCCTGCGCGTTCTCGAGGTAGCTGCGGCTCATGCCCGCCGCCGCGTTCGCGAACCAGTTGACGCTGACCTCGAGCAGGATCTTCTCCAGAGGCACGAGCGAGGTGCCGTTGCCGAAGCTGTTGAACAGCTCGCTGTAGGCGAGCAGTCCGATCGGGGAGTCGCTGAGCCCGACGGCGATCGTCTGCGGCCGGGACGCGTTCATCGTGTTGTAGCCGCCGACCGATTGGAACCACTGCATGTGCTCGAGCCCCGCGTAGTCGGCCGGCTCGAGGCGCTCGAACTCGCTCGGGTCGCCCGAGGGGAACGAGAACAGCTGCAGCACGTGCAGGCCGAGGAAGCCGTCCGGGGCGAGCAGACCGAGCTCGCGCGCGACCATCGCGCCGTTGTCGGATCCGTGCACGCCGTAGCTCTCGTAGCCGAGTCCGCGCATGAGCGCGTCGTACGCCCTGGCGACGCGCGCGACCGTCCATCCGGACTCCCTGACCGGCTGCGAGAAGCCGTAGCCCGGCGCATCGGGGATGACGACGTCGAAGGCGTCCTCCGCGCGGCCGCCGTAGGAGACCGGGTCGACGAGGCGGTCGATCACGTCGAGGTAGTCGACGGAGGATCCGGGGTAGGTGTGCGCGAGCAGCAGCGGCGTCGCGCCCTCGTGCGCCGAGCGCACGTGGAGGAAGTGGATGTCCTGGCCTTCGATCTCGGCGACGAAGTGCGGGACCGCGTTGATGCGCGCCTCGGCGGCGCGCCAGTCGAAGGCGCGCCAGGCGGCGAGCGCTTCGCGGAGGTAGTCGTTCGGGGTGCCGGTGCTCCAGTCGTCGGAGGGCGCCGGCTGCGGCAACCGGGTGCGGGCCAGGCGATCCTGCAGATCGGCGATCTCGGCGTCGGAGACGGAGACGGTGAACGGACGGAGGGCGAGGGCTGCGGTGTTGTTCATGTCTCCGACACTATGTGCCTATTAGGTTGGATTTGTTCCTAATAGATCACATCGATCGGAGCCCCGTGACCGGACCTTCCGCGCGCCTGCTCGCGCTGCTCTCGCTGCTGCAGACCGGATCCGCCCGCACCGGGACCGAACTCGCCGAGCGCCTCGGCGTGAGCGGTCGCACGGTGCGCGCCGACATCGAGAGGCTGCGCGAGCTCGGCTACCCGGTGGATGCGACGCGCGGCGCGGTCGGCGGCTACCGCCTCGGCGCGGGCGGCTCCCTGCCTCCCCTGCTGCTCGACGACGAGGAGGCCGTCGCGGTGACGGTCGGCCTCCAGGCCGCCGCGGGCATCGCCGGCATCGAGGATGTGCGCGCCCGGGCGCTCGCCAAGATCGAGCAGGTGCTCCCGGCCCATCTGCGGCCCACCGTGGAGGCGCTCGGATCCACGGTCGACCGCGGGCAGGAGAACGTCGGCACCGATGCACCCGACCCCGAGGTCGATCCCGCCGTGCTGCGGGCCGTCGCCGCCGCGATCCGCGACGCCGAGTGGCTGCGCTTCGACTACGAGGACGGTCCTGTGCTCGTCGAGCCGTACCGACTGCTGAGCTGGCAGCGGCGGTGGCACCTCGTCGCCCGCGATCCGCAGGACGGATCCTGGGGCACCTACCGGGTCGACTGGATGTCACTGCGGATGCCGACGCGACGCCCGTTCGCCCCGCAGCCGCTCCCGGGCGGCGACTACACGGCCTTCGCGATGCGGACGATCGCGGCGAGCGGCTGGAAGGTGCATGCGCGCCTGCGCGTGGACGCCTCGGCGCAGAGCGTGCTCGACCGCATCAACCCGACGGTCGGCGTGGTCGAGCCGCTCGACGCCGACCACTGCGTCCTGGTCACCGGAGCGGACAGTCTCGACACCGTCGCCGCCTACATCGGGATGCTGATGATGGACTTCACCGTGGAGAGCCCGCCGGAGCTGATCCCGCGACTGCGACTGTTGTCCGAACGCTACGCCAGGGCCGTCGCGGGATCCTGACGGATCCGCCTCCGCCGCGCTCCTGCTGCTCAGCCGCGGCCGTAGCGCGTGACGATCTCCTCGGTGAGCCCGGGCCAGATCCGCTTGTGCTCCTCGCCGAACGGAACGCCGGAGAGGAACGCCGCAGCGACGTCGCGCGAGCGGTCGATGAACAGGAAGCTGCCGAGCGCCCCGAAGTGGCCCGCTGTCTCGGGAGGGAGCGCGTCGCTCAGCCAGTGCGGGCTCTTGACGCCCTTGAGCTCGAACCCGAGGCCCCACGGGTTGTCCGGGTAGGAGCCGTAGCCGGGCACGAGGCCGCGCAATCCGGGGTGCGAGACGGTGAGCGCGAGATCCCGCAGCGCGGCCGGGATGAGCACGGGACGCAGCACCTCTCGGCCGAAGATCAGCAGGTCCTCGATCGAGGCGGACGCCCCGGCCGACGGGCGGCCGGTCACATCGGTGCGCGCCATGCCGAGCGGGAGCGTCACCTCGCGCAGCATCCAGTCCGCGAAGTCCATGCCCACGGCGTCGGCGACGTGCGCGGCGAGCGCATCGAATCCGGCGTTCGAGTAGATGCGGCGCTCGCCCGGGGTCTTCTGCGGTTCGGATCCCTCCATCGGCAGCCCGCTCGTGTGATCGAGCAGGTTCAGCACGGTCGCCCCCGCGGGCCCCGCCGGCTCGTCGAGATCCACGAGCCCGCGCTCGACCGCCACGAGGACGCCCCAGGCGGTCAGCGGCTTCGTCACAGACGCCAGCGGGAGCACGGCCCGCGGATCGCCCTGCACCGCGAGGGTCGCGTCGGGACCGGTGACCCCGACGAGGGCGGTGTGCGGGAAGCCGTCGGTCGCGGCGAAGGTCGTCGTCTCCACGGATCCATCGTCCCATGGGTCCGATGCCCTCCTCCCGCGAGAAACCACCTCCCGCGCGAGACACCACGGACGATGTGGGGTCTCGTGTGCGATCTGGTTTCTCGCGGGATCAGGAAGGCCGGGTGAGCGGCGGCTGGAGCACGCCGACGTCGCCCGGCCGGTACAGCTGCGCCGGACGGCCGCCGTCGCGCGCGATCCCGCCGGTGGGCTCGAGGAAGCCGGGGGATCCGGTGACCTTCCGGTGGAAGTTCCGGGGGTCGATCTCGACCCCCCAGACGGCCTCGTACACCGCGCGCAGCTGCGCGATCGTGAACTCCGGCGGGCAGAACGCGGTGGCGAGCGCCGAGTACTCCAGCTTCGCCCTGGCGCGCTCGATCCCATCGGCGAGGATCCGCGCGTGGTCGAAGGCGAGCGCGACCGCGCCGCTCTCGACCTCGGACACCGGCCACCACCGCGCCTGCCTGGCATCGGATCCGGCGAGGGCCTCGCCCAGCCCCGGCGCCAGCGCGAGCCAGGCGACGCTGACCACCCTGCCGCGAGGGTCGCGCCGGGGAGCGCCGTAGGAGCGCAGCTGCTCCAGGTGCACCCCCTGCGTCACGCCGGTCTCCTCCCCGAGCTCGCGGTAGGCGGCACCCTCGAGATCCTCGTCGTCGAGCACGAACCCGCCGGGGAGCGCCCAGCTCCCGGCGAACGGCTCGATGCCGCGCTCCACGAGGAGCAGCTGCAGCACGCGATCGCGGATCGTGAGCACGACGAGGTCGACGGCGACCGCGGAGGAGAACGGGGACATGTCGTCATCCTACCCGCTTATCGTCATCTTGACATGAATAAGGATGCCGGCTTATCGTCATAGTGACATAAACATCGAGGAGGACATCATGGCCACCATCACCAAGGCCCCGTTCATCCGGCACCTCAGCGCCGCGCCCACCATGCACGTGCAGCATCTGCACCGCGGTTCGGTGCGGCACGCCGGCGCCGGTCAGGCGTTCTGGTTCCGCCCGCTCGACGCCGCGATCAGCGAGATCCCGATGGACGACCGCGAACTGGCCGTCGTCGTCGCGCTGCGCACCGCCGACCTGCAGCAGCTGTCCGCGCCCATCACCGTCACGTACCGGATCGTGGATCCCGCCCTCGCGGCGCAGCGCATCGACTTCTCGATCGACCTGCGCACCGGAGCATGGTCCGAGCAGCCGCTGGACGCCATCGCTGCCCCGCTCTACGGCGCCGCGACCGCTGCGGTGGTGCACCTGCTGGCCGCGCAGCCGCTGGAGCAGGCCCTTCTCAGCGATCTCGCCACGCTCGGCACCCGGGCGACCGGGATCCTCGCGGCCGACGCACGACTGGCCGATCTGGGTGTGGAGATCGTCGGAGTGCGCTTCGCGCTGCTGCGCGCCGAACCCGACGTGGAGCGGGCGATGCAGACCCCCGCACGCGAGGCGATCCAGCAGGACGCCGACAAGGCGACCTTCGCACGGCGCGCCCGGGCCGTCGAACGCGAGGCGGCGATCGGCGAGAACGAACTGGCGAACCAGGTCGAGCTCGCCCGCCGCCAGGAGGAGCTCGTGGCCACTCGCGGGCGCAACGCCCGGATCGAGGCGGAACAGGCCGCGGCCGCGTCGGCGATCGCCGCCGAGGCCGAGGCAGGACGCATCCGAACCGCCGCCGAGGCGCAGGCCGACGCGGCGCGCGCGACGGGAGAAGCGGCGGCAGCCGCAGAACGCGCCAGGATGGACGCCGTGCGGGACGTGCCCACCGCGGTGCTCACGGCTCTGGCGATGCGCGAGCTCGCGGGAAACCTGCCCGCAATCGACCACCTCACGATCACCCCCGATCTGCTGAACGACCTGCTCGGACGCCTCGGCGGAGGCCGCTGAGATGGTCGCCCCCCGCGCCGTCATCGTGCATCGGGCGAGCGAATGGACCGAACTGATCGCACGGCACGGCACCCGCGGTCAGGTCGCGTTCTTCCTCCAGCAGCGCGATCAGTCACCCAGCGCGGTGTCGGCCCGGCACGACGACCTCCACGCGGCCCTCACCGCCGTCGCCGCCGGTATCCCCTCCGACTGGCGGCGCGCTGCGGTCGAGCGCGCCGACCTCCCCCGGTTCGCGTTCGAGCCCGAGGACGTCGTGCTCGTCGTGGGACAGGACGGCCTCGTCGCGAACGTCGCGAAGTACCTCCACGACCAACCCGTGATCGGCGTGGATCCGGCGCCGGGGCGCAATGCGGGCGTGCTCGTCCCGCATGCGCCCGCCGCGACCGCGGCGCTGCTCGCGCGCGTCGGCGACGGCAGCGCGGTGATGCAGGAGCGCACCATGGTCGAGGTGCGCAGCGACGACGGCCAGTCCCTCGTCGCGCTGAACGAGATCATGATCGGACAGCCGGGCCACCAGTCGGCGCGGTATCTGCTCGAGGTCGCCGGCGAGACGGAGCGTCAGTCGTCCTCCGGGATCATCATCGGCACGGGAACCGGCGCCTCCGGCTGGTGCCGGTCGATCGCTCGGATCCAGGCTCCGCGACTTCCCCTGCCGGAACCGGCCGAGGAGGCCTTGGCGTGGTTCGTCCGCGAGCCGTGGCCCTCCCCCACCACGGGCGCCGACCTCATCGCAGGACGGCTGGACGGCGACGCGCCTCTCGCGCTGCGGGTCGAGTCGGACACTCTCGTCGCGTTCGGCGACGGGATCGAGAGCGACCGGCTGAGCCTCGGGTGGGGTCAACGGGTGACGGTCGGCGTCAGCCGGCGCACCCTGCGCACCGTGGTCTCCTGAGCCGGCGGCGAGGTCGCGGGCCGGAGTCGGGATCCGGATGTCACACATCCGGCCTGGGCGGTGTCTTCATGTTTGAGGGCGCGAGAACCGTGCCGCAGAAGGAGCAGATCATGACGACTCAGGCCCGCATCCCCGCGACCGAGGTGACCGGACTGTACGGCGCCGTGGTGAAGTTCGCCACGAAGAAGATGTTCGGCCGGGTGCCGGACTCGATCGGGGTGCTCTGGCATCACCGCCCCGTGTTCACCGACATGATGAACTTCGGCCGCAAGACCGAGAAGTGGCATGAGCTCGACAAGAACCTGTCGACGCTGGCCACCATGACGGCGGCGGCGACCGTCGGCTGCAGCTTCTGCCTCGACCTGCACTACTTCATGGCCCACGACAAGGGGCTGGACGAGGAGAAGGCCCGCGAGGTGCCGATCTGGCGCGAATCCACTCGGTTCTCGCATCGGGAGCGGCTCGTGATGGAGTACGCCGAGGCGATGAGCCTGACGCCGCCCGCGGTCACCGACGAGCTCTCCGACGCACTGCTCGCGGAGCTGGGCGCCCCCGCCCTGCTCGAGCTCGCCGCGAAGGTCGGCTACCTCAACGCGACGGCCCGGTCCAACATCGCGCTCGGGATCCACTCCGACGGCTTCGCGGACGTCTGCGGGCTCGCGCCCCTGGCGACGCGGGGCGAGACCCGCGTAACGTCGCCGGCATGAGCGACGTGAGCCCGCAGGCGCCCGAGGATCCGTTCATCACGCACCGCGGCCTGCTGTTCACGGTCGCGTACGAGATGCTCGGATCCGCGGCCGACGCCGAGGACGTGCTGCAGGAATCGTGGCTGCGCTGGTCCGCCGACGACCGCGGCGAGGTGCTCGATCCGCGCGCCTACCTGGTGCGGATCGTCACGCGGCAGGCGCTCAATCAGCTGCGGACGGCCTCGCGCCGGCGCGAGGAGTACGTCGGTCCGTGGCTGCCGGAGCCGCTGCGCACCACGCCCGATGTCGCGGACGACGTGGTGCTCGCCGAGAGCGTCTCGCTCGCGATGCTGACCGTGCTCGAGACCCTCGGGCCGACCGAGCGCGCGGTGTTCGTACTGCGCGAGGTGTTCGACGTCCCGTTCGACGAGATCGCCGAGGCCGTCGGCAAGACGCCCGCCGCGGTGCGGCAGATCGCGCACCGCGCCCGTGACCACGTCGCCGCGCGCCGCCCGCGCGTCGCGGTCGACGCCTCCGAGCACGATCGCGTCGTGGAGCGCTTCATCGCGGTCATGAACTCGGGCGACGTGCAGTCGCTCATGGACGTGCTCGCCCCCGATGTGGTGTCGGTGACCGACAGCGGCGGACTCGTCCGGCACGCGGCCCGGCGGCCGCTGCACGGAGCGGAGCGCGTCGTGGCGTTCCTGCAGGGCAGCATCATGAAGCTCGACACGGCCTTCGCGGTGGTTCCCCTGCGCGTCAACGGCATGCTCGGCGCGGGGATCCAGGTCGGGGGCGAACTGCTCGCGGCGGTGAGCTTCGCCGTCGAGGACGGTCGCATCACCCGGGTCTTCTCGGTCGCCAATCCGGAGAAGCTCGCGGGTCTCGACGCCGAGGCGCCGCTCGCCCGCTGACCCGCCGCCGGATCCCGGCGCGCACTCCCGTTTCGGGGCGCGCTCCCCCGTTTCGGGGCGCACCATCCCGTTTTGGGGCGCGCCTCGCCAGGATCTCCCGACCTCACGCGCCCCAAACCGCGGAGATACGCCCCAAACGGGCCGTAGACCCACAGCGCGCGACATCGGATGTCACGTGACCCGTCCAGATCCGGCCCGTGCCAACGGTTTGGGGCGCCCTCCCCCGTTTCGGGGCGCACCACGCCGGGT
>JAITLM010000094.1 GCA_031277885.1 Microbacterium sp. | reverse complement strand
CGCTTGGCGTTGAAGTAGAAGTTGTCCAGCAGCGCGCGGGCGGCCTCGGCGGCGACCTGCTCGCCCGGACGGAGCTTGCGGTAGATGTCGCGGAGCGCGTCCTCCTTGGTGAGGATCGTGTCCTTCGCGAGGGTCTCCTCGATCGAGGCGAAGCCGGCGAACTCGGCGAGGATCTCCTCGCTGGTCAGGCCCAGCGCCTTGAGGAAGACGGTGACGGACTGCTTGCGCTTGCGGTCGATGCGCACGCCGACCTGGTCGCGCTTGTCGATCTCGGACTCGAGCCGGGCGCCGCGGGACGGGATGACGCGCGCGGAGACGATGTCCTTGTCGCTGGTCTTGTCGGGGGTCTTGTCGAAGTAGACGCCCGGGGAGCGGACCAGCTGCGAGACGACGACGCGCTCGGTGCCGTTGATGATGAACGTGCCCTTGGCGGTCTGCAGGGGGAAGTCGCCCATGAAGACCGTCTGGGTCTTGATCTCACCGGTCTGGTGGTTCATGAACTCGGCCTCGACGTAGAGCGGGGCGGCGTACGTCTTGCCGCGCTCCTTGCACTCCTCGATGGAGTACTTCTCGGGCTCGAGGTACGGCTTCGTGAACGAGAGCTGCATGGTCTCGCTCAGGTCCTCGATCGGGGAGATCTCCTCGAAGATCTCCTCCAGGCCGCTGGCCTGCGCGAGGTCCTTGCGGCCGGCCTTCTTGGCCTCCGCGACGCGCTGCTTCCAGGCCTCGTTGCCCACGAGCCAGTCGAAGGACTCGGTCTGCAGGGCGAGCAGGTCGGGGACCGTCAGCGTGTCGGAGATCTTGGCGAACGAGAGGCGGGAGTGACCGCGTCCGTTCTTGGTGGTGGTGGGGGTGGATGCGTTGCGAGCAGCAGCCAAGGGAATAACCTCCGTGAGCCCCGAAGGGCGTCTCGATTCCTCGTCGTCAGGTGAGTGCGCCGCCTCCCGCGGCCGCACGCTGAAGGCGCTCTGTCGAGGAGCGAGGACGTACGGAGTCTGCCGACCACCATATGAGGGCAGGGAGGAGCGAGGCGCAAATATCAACTATAGGCCCGATATCGCGACATGTCCAGCGCGATTCTTGACCTTCTGCCCCGAGGGGGGTATAACCACGAGCGCGCGGCGCCCGGACGCGTGCATGTCCGCGGGATCCGGTATGGTCGCGAACGTGCCCGAAACACCGTTGATCGCCTGCTTCGGCGAGGGCCTGGTGGCGCTCGTGCCCACCACGGCCGGCCCGCTGGAGAGCAGTCGGACGTTCCAGCGCTCCCTGGCCGGCGCGGAGTGGAACGTCGCGCTCGCCGTCGCGTCGGCCGGATCCCGTGCCGCCGTGATCTCCCGCGTGGGCGATGACGGCTTCGGCCGCTTCCTGCTCGCCGAGCTCGCGCAGCACGGCATCGACGCCTCCGCGGTCGAGATCGACCCCGCGGCTCCGACCGGGCTGTACGTCAAGGAGCTCTCGGCCGAGGGCGAGGGGCCGGTGCAGAGCGCCATGCACTACTACCGGGCCGGATCCGCGGGCAGCCGGATCTCCCCCGCGACCCTGCGCACGCCCGCCGCGGAGCGGGTGCTCGCCGACGCGGCGCTCGTGCACACGACCGGGATCACGCCCGCCCTCTCCGAAGGCGCCCGCGCCGCGCAGGACGAGCTGTTCGCCGAGCGCGGCGACCGGCTGATCGGCTTCGACGTGAACTGGCGCCCCGCGCTCTGGCAGGGCCGCGAGGACGAGGCGCGCGAGCTGCTCGGCGGCTACCTCGCCGCCGCCGATGTGGCGCAGTGCAGCGCGCACGACGCGGAGGCCGTCTTCGGAACCGGGGATCCGGACCGCCTGCGCGCGCTGTTCCCCGGACCGCGGCACCTCGTCGTCACGCGGGACGACGGCGCCACCGCGTTCGACGGCGCCGAGCGCGCCGACGCCCCCGCCGTGCCGTCGACCGTGGTCGAGACGATCGGCGCGGGTGACGCCTTCGCGGCGGGCTTCCTCGCCGGAGTGCTCAGCGGGCTGTCGCTGAGCGGCTGCGTGGCACGGGCCAACCGCATCGCGACCCGCGCGCTGGGCAGCACCCGCGACCACGTGGACTGAGCGCCACCTCGCCGACGGCGTCGGGCCGGGCGGCCGGATCCGGCCTCAGGCGCCGCGCACCGCACGCCGGGTCGCGCGCAGCGGCGCCGTCACCGTCTCCCCGCGGTGCTGCACGACGCGCACGAACAGCAGGTCGAGCACCGCGAGCTGTGCGATCCTGCTCGACATCGCGGCCATCCGCAGGGGCGATTCCTTGGCGCGCGTGCCGAGCACCACGTCGGCCACGGCGGTGATCGGGGATCCGGGGGCGTTGGTCAGCGCGACGGTGAAGGCCCCGGCCGCGCGTGCGACCTCGGCGGCTCTGACCGTCTCCGCCGTCGCGCCCTCGTGCGAGACCGCCAGGACGACGTCCTCCGCGCCGAGCAGCGACGCGCCTGTGATCGCGATGTGCGGGTCCGGCGAGTGCACGGCGACGCATCCGATCCGGGCGAGCTTGAGCTGCATGTCCTGCGCGGTGAGCGAGGATGCGCCCTGACCGAACAGGTGCACCTGCCTCGCGGTCGCGACCACGACGGCGACGCGGTCCAGCGCGGCGAAGTCGAGGCCCGCCACGGTGTGCTCGATCGCACCGATCTCGCTCGCCGCCAGCTTGGCCGCGACGGCCTCCACCGGGTCGCCGAGGTCGATGACCGCATCGTCGAAGCCGAAGCGCTCCTGCTCGGCCTGCGCCCGCGCCACGGCGCCCGCGAAGGCGACGCGCAGCTCGCGATAGCCGCTGAAGCCCAGGGTCTGCGCGAAGCGCGCGACGGTCGACAGCGAGGTGTGGCAGAGCTGTGCGAGGTCGGTGATGGCGAGGTCCACGACGAGCGTCGGATCCGCGAGCACGCGCTCGGCGACCCTCGCCTCGGCGGCGCTCAGCCGCGGCAGTGCTCCGCGCACCACGGCGAAGACGTCCGCGTCCATCACACCCCCTCCGCCTCCCGAAGAGAGCGGATCATCGCACGGCGCCGATGAGCCTCTCCCGGGCGAGCTCGGCGCCGATCCTACTCGCGGAACCCACCTCGATCACCGGCACGCCCACGTCGCCCGAGGGCAGGCCGACGTTCACCGCGACGATCTCGGCCGCCCGGGCGGCGAACTCGCCGACGAGCGCGCGCTGCGCCGGGTCCGTGTCGATCCGGTCCACGAGCAGCGCGATCCGCCGGCCGTCGGCCTGCGCGACCGCCGCGGCGACGGCCGCGTCGCGCTGCGGCTCGTCCAGGTGCGCGGCGTCCAGACGCACCGTCGCGGCCCCGGCGGCGAGCGCCTCGGACACGTAGCCGGCGGCGCTGTCCACGGCGAGCGTCGAGCTGCGGCGGGCGTCGACCACGAACGGCGCGTCCGCGGTCTTCAGCTCCCCGCGCACGCGCAGCGCGCGGCGCACGATGCCGGCGCCGTCGTAGGGGGCGGTGTCCGCGTCCTCCGCGGAGGAGGCCGCGGCGAGCTTCGCGGCGAGCCGCGCCACCCTGGCGCCGGCCTCGGCGACGCGCTCGCGGGACAGGGATCCGTCCCGCAGGGCGCCGACGATCGCGTCCCGCGCCGTGCGGTAGTCGTGCTCGTCCTGATCCGGCAGCGCCGCGGCGCCGGGGTTCGTCGGGTTGCCGATGCAGAGCAGGTCGGCCCCGGCGGCGAGCGCGAGAACCCCTCCCCCGCCGATCCCGACGGTCTCGCGGATCGCGGCCATGTCGAGGGCGTCGGTGATGATGACCCCGTCGAAGCCCGCCTCGCGCAGCATGCCCAGCACGCGCGGGTTGAGCGTCGCGGGCTCCTCTCCCCACGCCGGGACGACGATGTGCGCGGTCATCACGGCGTCCACGCCCGCGGCGATCGCGGCGCGGAACGGCCCGAGATGCACCCGCTCGATCTCGGCCGGATCCACGGCGATGCGCGGAAGGTCGTGATGCGAGTCGACGTGCGTGTCGCCGTGCCCGGGGAAGTGCTTGACGCATGCGGCCACGCCGCCCGCCTGGATGCCCTCGACCGCGGCGACCACGTGCCGCGAGACCAGGTCCGCGTCGGCGCCGAACGCGCGCACGCCGATGACCGGGTTGCGCGGATCCGTGTTCACATCGGCCACCGGTCCGAGCACGACGTCCGCGCCGACGGCGCGGACGCGGCGGGCGAGCTCCGCGCCGGTCGACGCGGTCGCGGCCACGTCGTCGAGCGCGCCCAGCTGCGCGGCGCCGGGGAGGGTGGATCCGGTCGCGGCCTCGAGCCGGGTGACGCTGCCGCCCTCCTCGTCGACGCCGATGAGCGCCCGGGGGTTGGCGGCGCGGATCCCGGCGCTCAGGGCGGCGAGGTCGGGGCCGATGTTCTGCGCGAAGTACACCACGCCGGCGAGACCGTGCTGCAGTGCCTCCTCGAGCCAGGCCGGCACGGTGCGGCCGTAGAAGCCGGGCCACAGGACCGCGTTCGCGAGACGCTCGAGCTCCGCCGTCTCGGCGTCGCCTGCTGATCGGTCGTCGTTCGCCTCTGCCACGCTCATCCCTTCACCGCTCCTGCGACGAGTCCGGCCGAGAGGCGGCGCTGCACCAGGACGAAGAAGATCATGACCGGGATGGTGATGATCGTCGACGCCGCCATGATGCTCCCCCAGTCGTTGGAGTGCTCGCCGAAGAAGGACTTCAGACCGATCGAGACAGTGTACTGATCCTTCGCCCCGCCCAGCATCGTCATGGCGAAGATGAACTCGTTCCAGGCGGTGATGAAGCTGAACACGCTCGTCGCGACGAGTCCCGGCATCACGAGCGGGAGCAGCACGGAGCGGAACATCCGCCACCAGCTCGCACCGTCGATGTAGGCGGCCTCCTCGAGCTCGACGGGGACGGCCTGCACGAAGCCCCGCAGCATCCAGATGCCGAAGGCGAGCGAGAGCGCGGTGTAGACCACCATGAGGCCGAGGATGCTGTTGAGCAGCCCGAGCGTCTTGACCTGCAGGAACAGCGGGATCACGAGCGCCTCGAGCGGCACCATCTGCACGACCAGGATCATGAGCAGCACCGAGGTGCGGAACTTGAACCGGAACCGGGCCACCGCGACGGCGGCGAGCAGGCAGACGAACCCGGAGATGAGCACCGTCACGAGCGCGACGAGCAGCGAGTTGCGCAGGAACAGGAGGAATCCGCCGTCGGTGAGCACGAAGGCGAAGTTGTCCCAGGTGAACTCCTTGGGCAGCAGGGACTGCCCGCCGCCGGAGGCGCGCTTGTCGAAGGCGCTGGAGACCATCCAGTACACGGGGAAGAGCGTGAACACGAGCACCGCGGCCACTGCGACGGTGATCCCGATCCTGCCGAGCACGGGGTGACGCGATTTCACAGCTCGTCCTCCTTCATGAGCGCGCGCACGTAGATCGCGGTGATCCCGAGCAGCACGAGGGTGAGCAGCACGGCGAGTGCGGATCCGAAGCCGAACCGGTTCTGCCCGAAGGATTCGACGTAGGACCACACGCCGAGGTTCAGCACGCTGCGGTTGCTGCCGTCACCGCCCGGCATCAGGAAGACCTGGGCGAAGACCTTGAAGTCCCAGATCGTGGACAGGATGATCACGACCGAGAACACCGGCTTGAGGGTCGGGAAGACGATCTTCCAGAACCGGCGCCACGCGCCGGCGCCGTCGAGCGCGGCCGCCTCGATCATCTCCTTGTTGACCCCGAGCAGGCCCGCGAGGATCGTCACGGCGACGAACGGGAAGCCGTGGTGCACGATGTTCAGCAGCACGATGGCGAAGAACGCCCACCGGTTGGTGAACCAGTTGACCTGGCCGTGGATGAGGCCCAGATCCTGCAGCACGCTGTTGAAGATGCCGTGGTCGGCGTCGAAGATCCAGATCCAGACGTAGGTGCCGGTGACCGCGGGCATGGCCCACGCGATCATGATGCAGCTCGCGACGATCGTGCGCCACACCGGCCCGAGGCGGGCCAGCAGCAGCGCGACGAGCGTGCCCACCACGACCGTGGTGAACACCGAGACCACCGCGAGGCCGACCGTGTTGGGCAGCACCACGGTCCACAGCGTGGGGTCGCCGAGCGCCTCGATGTAGTTGCCCAGGCCGATCCAGTTGGTCCGTCCCGTGTTGATCTCGCGCAGGCCGTAGTTCTGCAGCGAGAAGATCACGACCTGGATGAGGGGCCACAGCATGAGCGTCGCGAGGATCGCGAGCGCGGGGGCCAGCAGCAGCCAGGGACGGGCGGTCGCCCAGCGGAACCGGCGCTTGCCGGACGGGCCGCCGGCCGCGGAAGAGGAGCCGTGCTCCCCTTCCGCGACCGGCTGCGGTGCCTGCACCATCGACATGGAGGAGGACCTACTTCTTCTGGTTAAGAAGGTCGGTCATCTCCTTGGCGGCGTCCTTCGTCGCGGTGGCGACGTCCTTCTGGCCGCTCAGGATCGACTGCATCATCGAGTTGGTCGTCTTCTTCGCCTGCACGGCGCCGAAGTTCGGGCTGACCGGAACGGATCCGCCGCCGTCGACCATCTGCTTCGCGAACGGCGCGACGAGCGGGTCGGTCGAGGCCAGCGCGTCCTTCATCGCGGACTGCACGCCCGGGAAGTAGCCGGTCTGGCTCGCCCACTCCTTGGCGAGGTCGCCCGTGGTCATCATCTTGGTGAACGCCCACGCGAGGTCGGGGTTCTTGGTGGTGTTGAAGATCGACAGGTGCGAGCCGCCGAGGACCGACGGGGCGATGCCGCCGTCCTTGCCCGGGATCACCGCGGCGCCGATCTTGCCCTTGAGGTCGGGGTTGGCCTGGATCAGGGCGTTCGGCGTCCACGAGCCGGAGAGCATCATCGCGACGTTGCCCTGGGAGAACGCGTCCTTGAGGTCGGTCTCCTTCCAGGTGGTCGCGCCGGCCGAGGAGAAGCCGTGCTTCGTGGCGAGATCCGTGTAGAACTGGATCCCCTCCTGCGACTTCGCACTGTCCATCTCGCTCGTCCAGGTGCCCTTCTTGTCGGTCGCGATCTCGCCACCGGCACCCCAGACCCAGGGGTAGACCTGGAACTCGGCGGCGCCGGGCACGGGGAACGCGAGCATGTTCGGGTCGGCGGCCTTGATCGCGTCGCCGGCCTTGACGATGTCGTCCCACGAGGTGGGCGCCTTGAGGCCGAGTTTGTCGAAGACGTCGGTGCGGTAGACGATCGAGCGCACGCCGGCGTACCACGGCATGCCGTAGAGGTGGCCGTCGTAGGTGCCCGCGGTCTTGAGACCCGCGACGAGGTCGTCCTTCAGGCCCTTCTCGGCGTCGATGTACTTGTCCAGTTCGAGCAGCGCGCCGGCGTCGGCGAACTCCGGGGTCCAGGTCGTGCCGACCTCGGCCACGTCGGGCGTGGTGCCGCCGGCCATCGCGGTGGTGAAGCGGTCGTGGGCGTCGGCCCACTGCACCTCTTCGATCTTGACGGTCGCGCCGGTCTCCTTCGTGAACTCCTTCTCGACCTTGTCGTAGAAGGCGGTCGCGTCGGGGTTGGTGCCCTTCATGATCCAGACGTTGAGCGTCTTGCCCTTGCCGTCGACCGGACCGTTGGTGGCCGCGGGGGCGCTGCCGCCGGAGCAGGCTGCCAGGCCCAGCGTCGCCACGACGCCGAGTGCCGCGACGGACAGAATGCGCTTGTGCATCGGGTGAATCTCCTCTTTGAAATCGCTGGGCGAACGTGCCAGTAGGAAAAAGTATCCACGCTGAACAAACTCTCTGCAAGTTTCTTCCAAGCCCGTGATCGAGCCGTGACCTGCGCGCGGCGCTCGCCCCGAGTGCGCCGATGCGGGGGCGTCCGCGCTCGCGACCGCTGCGCCGTAGGCTCATCGCATGGGCAGAGCGCGCGCGAAGGACACCGAGCACCCGGCAGCCCGGCTCGCATCGGGCGGGATCGCGCGCGTCGTCCCCGCGGAGTTCGGCGGCGGCTTCGAACTGCTCATCGAGGACACCCCGCAATCGCACGTGGACCTCGCCGATCCCACCCATCTGCACTTCGAGTACATCGTGCGGATGGGGGCCCTGATCGACCAGCTCGCCTCCCCCGGCGCGGCGATCACCGCCGTCCATCTCGGCGCGGGTGCGATGACGCTCCCCCGCTACATCGCAACGACCCGGCCCGGATCCCGCCAGCAGGTGATCGAGCTGGAGGCCCCGCTCGTCGAGCTCGTGCGCGAGCATCTCCCGCTGCCTCGCGGCGCCGCGATCCGCATCCGCATCGGCGACGCCCGCGAAGGCGTGCGCCGCCTTCCGCCGGCGCTGAGCGGGGCGGTCGACCTCGTCGTCGCCGACGTCTACTCCGGGGCGCAGACCCCCGCGCATCTGACCAGCGTGGAGTTCTACACCGAGCTCGCCCGGCTGCTGGGGCCCGCCGGCGTCCTGCTCGTGAACGTCGCGGACGGTCCGGGGCTCGCGTTCGCCCGCCGGCAGGTGGCGACGATCCGTGCGGTGCTCCCGGAGGTCGCCATCCTCGCGGACGCGCAGATCCTGAAGGGCCGCCGCTTCGGCAACCTCGTGCTCGCGGCGTCGCGGGGACCGCTTCCGGCCGACGCGCTGCCGCGCATCCTCGCCGCGGGTCCGCACCCGGCCAAGCTCGCGCACGGCGCCGAGGTGATCGCGTTCGCGAAGGATGCGGCGATCGTCACCGACGCGACCGCGGTGGCCTCTCCCCGGCCGGATGCCGGGCTGTTCCTGCGCTGAGTCCCGGCCCGTCGGCGGCGCGGACCGCCTCCCGATCCGGCTCCCGGCACCGGTTTCTCACGGCACGCCCTGGGGCCTTCGCGGATGCGCCGGATCCGGAGGCAGACTGGAGGGCACGGCGAGGCAGTGCAGGAGGACGGGCGCGTGGGCTACATCAAGGGATACGACCCGGACTCTCTGCGCGAGCGGGTGGATCCACCCGAGTGCGAGGCGCGTCTGGACGAGATCGCCGACCTGCGCAGCCTGCCGTCGATGCTCGAGCGGGTCTGGCTGCTGAAGGTCCTGGGCGATCTGGATGACGCGCTCCGCCTCGCGGACGAGACCGTGCGGCAGGCGCGCATGGCCGGCACCAGGAAGGACCTGCTGCGTGCGCGCGTGCTGCGCGCGACCGTGCAGCAGTACCGCGGAGCGCACGCCGCCGCCGACCACGAGCTGGCCGCCTGCGTCGCAGAGGCGGAGGGGCAGGGCTGGGTCCCGATCGCCGCCTTCGCGCATCAGCACCGCGGCCGCAACGCCTTCGAGGCCGGCGACTACGACCAGGCCAGGGAGAGCTTCAAGCGCACCGTGTTCCTCCGCCGCGAGGCCGGCGCCGACGACGCGGCCCTGGAGGCCGCGCTGCTCGCCGTCGACACGGTCGAGCGCCGCCGCGACCCGGTCGCGGTCAACGGCTGACCCGGTCGTCCTCCCCTGACGGACGCGGTCGTCGTCGACCGTGGATGCGCGCCGCGCGGGGAGCGCGGCGCCGTTCTCGCCGCAGCGCGCCGCAATGTCTGCGGCGTCCCCTAACGTGAGAGCATGGCCGAGTTGGAACGAGTCCGGATCTGGGGCGAAGCGCTCATCCGGCTGCATCTCGATCCGACCTGGTCGTTCGGCTTCGACAACGCCAAGCGCCGCGCGGGCGCCTGCAACTATCGCGACAAGCGGATCACCGTCTCGCGCTATCTTGCCGCCCGGTTCGACGACGACGAGATCCACCAGGTGCTCCTGCACGAGGTCGCTCATGCCGTCGCCGGCCACGACGCCGCGCACGGCGTCGCCTGGAAGCGGATCGCCCGGTCACTGGGATACGAGGGCGGCACGACGCATCACGGCGAGACCGCGACCGAGCTCGCCCCGTGGGTGGGCCGCTGTCCCATCGGCCACGTGACCTACCGGCACCGGCGCCCCACGCGGGCGTCCTCCTGCGCGCGCTGCTCGCGGCGCTACGACGAGCGCTTCCTCCTGGTCTGGACCCGGCGCGAGATCACCGCGGCCGACCGCCGCGCGGCGGTGATGCCGCGATGAGGACGACCGCCCTGAGGCTGCGGCACGTGCAGCTGAGATTCCGGATCGCCGCGAGCGCGGACGCCGCCTGGGCGGCGCTGCACTCGCCCGCCGTGCTGACCGCGCTGTACGCGCCGGTGATCGTGGTCGAACCGCTCACGCACGCCGACGAGGGTTCGCTGCTGCACAGCGCGGTACGACTGCGCCTGTTCGGGCTGGTCACCGTGGGCACCCAGTTGATCGGGGCGTACGACGAGGTCCGCGAGCACAAGGGCCAGACCGTGCGGATCCTGCGCGACAGCGGCATACCGCTCACCGGGCCGCTCTCCTCGCTCGACGTCTGGGATCACCGCATGGCCGTCTCGGAGCTGCCGGACGGCCGGGCGCTGTGGCGCGACCGGCTCGTCTTCGGCGGCCCGGGATCCCTCCTGCTGCTGCCCGTGCTCTGGGCCGCGTGGCAGTGGCGCGGCTGGCGGATCCGCCGCCTGTCCCGCACCTGGGACGGGGCCGCGG
>JAITLM010000184.1 GCA_031277885.1 Microbacterium sp. | reverse complement strand
CGTTCTGCTTCGTGGAGTGCAGCGTCTCGATGATCGCCTCTGCCACCTTGACCTGCGGGGCGAGGATGACCCCGATCCCCTGCGTGCCCTCGAGCAGTTTGATGACGACGGGCGCGCCGCCGACCCGCTCGATCGCGGGGCGCACATCGGCGCGGTTGCGCACGAACGCCGTGGGAGGCATCGCGATGTTGTGCCGGGACAGGATCTGGTTCGCGCGGAGCTTGTCCCGCGCGCTCGAGATGCCGTTCGCGGTGTTCGGCGTGTAGACGTCCATCTGCTCGAACTGACGGACGACGGCCGTGCCGAAGTAGGTGATCGAGTTGCCGATGCGCGGCAGGATCGCGTCGTAGTCGCTCAGCCGGCGGCCACGGAAATGCAGATCCGGTTCATCGGCTGTGAGGTCGATCGCGAAGCGCAGGGTGTTCAGCACCTTGATCTGATGGCCGCGCTGAATCGCGGCGGCACGGAGGCGCTGGGTGGAGTAGGACTGCGGGGCGCGCGAGAGCACGGCGAGCTTCACGGTGATTTCCTGCCAGGATGAGTGTTGTGGACCGACCTTCTCATTCAAGCACCCTTATCGGGTGGCGGGAGTGGGTGTCCCTCCCCGACGTCGGAATCCCCTGGATCAAGGCGAAGGTCGACACCGGCGCGCGCAGCTCCTCGCTGCACGCGCAGCACATCCGCGAGTTCGAGCGCGAGGGCGTCCCCTGGGTGCGATTCGACGTGCGCCCCTGGCAGGGCGCGCACGAGCTCGTCCCGGTGGAGCTGCCCGTGTTCGACCGTCGCGACGTGCGCTCCTCTTCCGGGCACGCGCAGAGCCGGCTGGTCGTGCTGCTGGATCTCGTCCTGGTCGACCGCAGGGTCACTGCCGAAGTCACCCTCAGCAATCGCAGCGAGATGGGCTTCCGGATGCTGATCGGCCGCGAGGCTCTGCGTCAGGGGTTCACGATCGATCCTGCGCGCTCGTTCCTGGGCGGCAAGGCCCCGAAGACGTTCCGCCGACTCAACCGCGGCCATACGGCCGCCTGAGCCCCGCTACAGGGCCTTGCGCATCTGCTGCGTGACCACCTCGTAGCCGGCGGATCCGTAGAGCGCGATCGCGGTGCCGGATCCGCAGCCGTGCAGCGCGACAGACCTCAGGCGCGGATGAGGACCGTTCCGACGGCCTTGTCGTGGAGGCCGCGCTGGTCGGCGTCGAAGATGACCGCGGGGATGACGAAGACGAGCAGCAGGGTGCGCACGATCGGGCGCCACAGGCCGACCCAGGCGCCGTTCACCATGACCAGCCGGAGGCCCACGATGCGATGGCCCGGGCTGCCGCCGATCGTCGGGATGAACAGGATCTGCAGCACCGCGAACACGATCATCGGCGCGAACTGGGTGAGCCCCGCCTCCTTGGGGAGCGCGAACTGCTGGAACCCGAGGAAGGCGCCGGCGATGATCGACGCCGCCGCGTAATCGATCGCGAGAGCCGCGATGCGCCGGCCGATCCGTCCGACGCTGCCGGTGCCGGTCTTGGGGAGGCCGAGGCGCTCTCCGGGGTAGGTCTGCGCGGTGTCGGACATCCCTCCAGCCTAGGCGACGCGCCCGTGCCGCCCCGCCGTCCAGCAGGCCGCCTGCGCCCCTCAGCGATTGAGGATCCGCTGCGCCAGCCGGTTGCCGAGGAACTGCCCGACCTGCACGATCACCACGATGATCGCCACCGTGACCCAGGTCGCCTGCGCGTCGAACTGCTGGTAGCCGTACAGGATCGCGAAGTTGCCCAGACCGCCGCCGCCGATGTAGCCGGCCATCGCGGACATGTCGACCACGGCGATGAACATGAAGGTGTACCCGAGGATCAGCGGCGCGAGCGCCTCGGGGATCACGACCGTGAACAGGATCGAGAGGCGGCGTGCGCCGATCGCACTGGCCGCCTCGACGATGCCCGGATCCACCGCGACGAGGTTCTGCTCCACCACGCGCCCGATGACGACCGCGGCCATGATCGTCATCGGGACGATCGCCGCCGCGGTCCCGAGTGTCGACCCCACGACCGCCTTCGTCACGGGGGCGACCGCGGTCAGGAAGATGATGAAGGGGATCGGCCGGATCAGGTTCACGACGAGGTTCAGCGCATGGAACAGCACCGCGTTCTGGAAGAGGTTCCCGGGGCGGGTCGCGTACAGGAGCGCGCCGAGCAGGAGGCCGGCGACGCCGCCGATCACCAGGGTCACGACGACCATCACGACCGTCTCCTGCACGGACTGCAGAAGCACCGGTGCGAGGGATCCCCAGTCCGAGGACGGGACCAGGAGCGCGGTCCGGACGGCGGACGCGGCGCTCATCGCCGCACTCCCGACGTCGGCGCCGCGTCCTCGAGGAGCACGGCCCGCGTGCGCACGGAGAGCTCCTCGACGATGGCTGCGACGACCGTGCGCTCGGCGTCGATCCGGTACGTGAGCGTGCCGAGCTGCTGGCCGCGGATGTCGGTCACGCCGCCGTAGACGACCGTGCCACGCACGCCGTGCCGGTCCAGCACGTCGCTGACGTCGTCGCTCGTGACCTCGTTCACGTCGACGCTGAGCAATTGGCCGCCGCGCGCCCTGAGCGCCTCCAAGGTCTCCCCCTGCGGCACTCCCTGGGTGACCGCGTCGACGAAGCGCGCGATCAGCGCGGCACGGGGGTGCGCGAACACCCGATACGTGTCGCCATGATCGACGATCCTCCCGCGGTCCATCACGACGACCCGATCGCACAGCTCGTGCACGATCGAGATCTGATGCGTGATCACGACCATGGTGATCCCCAGACGGCGATTGATCTCGCGGAGCAGATCCAGCACCTCCGCGGTGGTCTGCGGATCCAGAGCGCTCGTCGCCTCATCCGCGAGCAGCAGTTCGGGGCTCGTCGCGATGGCACGCGCGATGCCGACCCTTTGCTTCTGGCCGCCGGACAGCCGGCGAGGACGCTGACCCGCCTTGTCGGCGAGGCCGACGAAATCCAGGAGCTCTGCGACGCGTGCGTCGATGTCGGCCTTCTTCCAGCCGGCGACCCGCAGCGGGTACGCGACGTTGCCGCGCACCGTGCGCGCGTGGAAGAGGTTGAACTGCTGGAAGACCATGCCGATGCGCCCGCGCAGGCCCCGCAGCTCCGCCGCCGACGCGCGACCGACGTCCACACCGAGCACCCGCACGGCGCCGGAGGAGGGGCGCTCGAGGCCGTTGATGAGCCGCACGAGCGTTGACTTGCCGGCCCCGGAGTACCCGATGACGCCGACGATCGAGCCGGGCTCGACCGTGAAGCTCGCATCCTCGACCGCGACGAACCCGCCGGGGGTCCGGGATCTCCCCGGGCCTCCGGCGGGATACGCCTTGGAGACGGCATCGAACGAGATGACCGATGCCATCCGGCTCAACCCTTGGCCTTGAGCGCGGTCTGGAGCGAGGTGAGCTCCTCCCCCAGCTTCGCCGCCGTCCAGCTCGTCTGGAACTTCAGGTTCTTCTGATTGAGCGCCGTCACGGCCGCCTCGACCTCCGGCGAGTGGTACGCGGCCACGAGCTTCGCCCAGCGCGGGTCGTCCTTCTTGTCGGCGCGGGTGACGAAGACGTTGATGTACGGGGCGAGCTTCGGATCGTCGAGGTTCTCCTTGAAGACGATCAGGTCGTCGCCGAGGCCGCCCTTCTGCGCCTGGGTGTTGTTCACGACGGCCGCCTGGGCGCTGCCGTCCTTGAGCGCGGTGACCGTCTGGTTCGCATCGACCGGCTTGAGCGTGATCGACGAGGTCAGCACGTCGTCCGGCGTGGCGAGCGCATCGCCCCCGCCCTTCAGGGTGAGCAGGCCCGCCTTCTGCAGGTTGAGCAGCGCGCGGGCGAGGTTGGTCGGATTGTTCGGCACCGCCACCGTGGCTCCCGCGGGCAGGTCCTTCACGTCGTGGTACTTCTCGGAGTAGAGCGCGAGCGGATAGACCGCGGTCGCGCCGACGGGGACCAGCGTCCCGCCGTTCTTGACGTTGAACTGCGACAGGAAGATCAGGTGCTGGAACAGGTTCACGTCCAGCGCGCCGTCCTGGACGCCCTGGTTGAGCTGGACGCCGTCGTTGAGCGTGCGGACCTCGAGGTCGAGCCCCTCGGCCTTGAGCTTGCCCTTCAGGATCGTCCAGTACTGCTCGTTCCCGTCATCGGCGCCGATCACGATGTGCTTCGCGTCGGACGAGGAGGCGGACGAGGCCGAGGCGGATCCGGGTGCGCAGCCGGCGAGCGCCATCATCCCGACGGCCGTCACGGCGAGGGCGGACAGGAGGCGGTTCACTCGGTGCGTTGTCATGTGCAGGATCGAACCATCGACGGGCCCTCCGCCGCTCGCGAGGGCGACACGCTCCGTCATCCATGGCCACACGACGAAACACGGGAAGGATCCTGCGGCACGCTCGCAGCAACGGTCATCGTGTAACACGCCCGAAACATTCCAGACACGATCACGTCATCCCCTCCTCGTAACCTGCTTGCAGGTCGCTCGACCGCACCCGTTCCTCCAGGAGTTGATGCATGTTCACCACCCCCGCCGACGTGCTCGCGTACATCCGCGACAACGACGTCAAGTTCCTCGACATCCGCTTCACCGACCTGCCCGGCGTGCAGCAGCACTTCAACATCCCCGCGGCGACGGTCGACGAGGACTTCTTCGCCAACGGCCAGCTGTTCGACGGCTCCTCGATCCGCGGCTTCGCGTCGATCCACGAGTCGGACATGCAGCTCATCCCCGACGTGACGACCGCCTACATCGACCAGTTCCGCGAGGCGAAGACGCTCGTCATGGTCTTCGACATCTACAACCCGCGCACGGGCGAGATCTACAGCAAGGACCCGCGTCAGGTCGCCAAGAAGGCCGAGAAGTACCTCGCCTCGACCGGCATCGCCGACACCGCGTACTTCGCCCCCGAGGCCGAGTTCTACATCTTCGACGACGTGCGCTACTCCGTCACCGCCGGCGAGAGCTTCTACAAGGTCGACTCCGAGGAGGCCGCGTGGAACAGCGGCCGCGAGGAGGAGGGCGGCAACCTCGGCAACAAGACGCCGTTCAAGGGCGGTTACTTCCCCGTCGCGCCGGTGGACAAGACCGCGGATCTGCGCGACCACATGACGCTGAACCTGATCGAGGCGGGCTTCCACCTCGAGCGCTCGCACCACGAGGTCGGCACCGCCGGTCAGCAGGAGATCAACTACCGCTTCGACACCATGGTGCACGCGGCCGACGACATCCTGAAGTTCAAGTACATCATCAAGAACACCGCCGAGGAGTGGGGCAAGACGGTCACGTTCATGCCGAAGCCGCTGTTCGGCGACAACGGATCCGGCATGCACACGCACCAGTCCCTGTGGCTGGACGGCAAGCCGCTGTTCTTCGACGAGAACGGCTACGGCCAGCTCAGCGACACGGCCCGCTGGTACATCGGAGGCCTCCTCAAGCACGCGCACGCCGTGCTCGCCTTCACCAACCCGACGCTGAACAGCTACCACCGTCTGGTGAAGCACTTCGAGGCGCCCGTCAACCTGGCCTACTCCGCCGGCAACCGCTCCGCCGCGATCCGCATCCCGCTCACGGGCTCCAACCCGAAGGCCAAGCGCATCGAGTTCCGCGTTCCGGACGCCTCGGGCAACCCGTACCTCGCGTTCGCTGCGCAGCTCATGGCCGGCCTCGACGGCATCCGCAACCGCATCGAGCCGCTCGAGCCCATCGACAAGGACCTCTACGAGCTTCCCCCGGAGGAGGCCAAGAACATCCCGCAGGTTCCGAACTCCCTGCTGGACTCGCTCGAGGCACTCCGCGCGGACCACGACTTCCTCCTCGAGGGCGGCGTGTTCACGAAGGAGCTCATCGAGACCTGGATCTCCTACAAGTACAACAACGAGATCCTCCCGATGGCCCAGCGCCCGCACCCGTACGAGTACGAGCTGTACTTCGGGGTCTGAGTCCACGGACTCTCAAGCCCGTCTCAGTCACGCCGGACTGAGACGGGCTTCTCTCGTCTTTCAGATGAATGTTCCGGGTGTGGTCTCGAGATAGGTACCTGTGCGTGTGCCCAGGTCCGCGTACCACGAGAGCGCACCCGTCAGATGGGTGCTGCGAATGACCGTGTCCAGCGTCGGTCCACCCGTGAGTCGATAGGCGTGCGTCCCTCGACGGGTCTCAGCGACGCCCTCGATCGCGGGGTCGAGCGCGATCTTGTTCCCGTCGATCTGATTCCCGGAGGAGCCTCCGCCGAGAGTGACCGCTGCCGTTCCGGAGATCAGGTTCGAGCCGGTGATCCAGTTGTCCCTGATGATGCAGGAAGTCGCTCGGTAGAGGTAGATCGCGGAGTCGCCACTCGCGTGGATGATGTTGTTCTCGATGACCACCGCGGTCACGTCTCCTGCATATACCGCTGCCGTCATGTTGATGAAGGTGTTGCCCGCGATCCGTACCTGCTGCAGTTGGAGCGGGGGGATCGCACCCGCGGTCCGTATCCAAACGCAGATGCCTCGGGCACCTCGCTGTTCGAAGTAGTTGTCGACGATCTCCGTCTGGCGCACGTGCTCGTTGACCTCGACGAGACCGCTGACCGCCGTCGTCGAATTCGCGACGAATCTGTTTCTCACGATGTGCACGCCTCTCGCAATGTTCGCGGAAGCGTTGTAGTCCGGCGCGATTCGAACGCGGCCGTCGAACGTGTTTCCGGAGAGCACACGACCTTCGCCGCCCATGACCTGCGCACAGTTCGTCGCCGTGCCGACGAATCGGGAGTTGGTGAGCCTGACGTTCGGCCCGCTGAGGTTGTTGACGTACTGGTGCGCACCGAGATTGGAGACGAAGTCGCAGTCATCGACGGTCACGTCGCGAGTGCCGAGGCGATACACGCCGATCCCGAACCCGCCGTCCGCGACTCCCGCTCTCCCGTTGTTCTGCAACCAACAGCGACGGATGACGACGTTGCTGCACGCGGTCGTGTCGCTGCTCGGCTCCACGTCGATACCGTTCATCGGCAGGGTTCCGCCCGCGCCTCCGGTGTTCACGAACCGCGAATCTTCGATCAGCACCCAGTCGCCCGCCTCGAGCGAGAGCCCCTGCCGACGATTGCCGTCGCAGATGACGTTCCTGATCGTCAGATTCTTCGGCACGACTCGGGTGTTGCCTTGATAGACGAAAGTGACGTCGATTCCATCTCCCCACATCTCCGTCACGGTGATGTCTTCGATGCGGATCTCAGATCCGCCTTGAATGGAGACGCCGTATCCCCATTCACCGGGATGCGCAGTGTCCGCGGGAGTGTGGGCTGTGCGGTCGCCGATGATCCGTCCTGGACCGGACACGCGAACTCTGTTCTTGTCGTAGATGCGGATGCACTGGTACTTGGACTCACCTGTCGGGATCACACGGAACACGCCGCCCGCCGTGAAGCGAAGGTGGACTCCGTTCTTCATCGCAATGCCGCCCTGATCCAGGAGCGAGTTCCCTGTCGCGCCGGGAACATGACACTTGATCCAATAGTCATCGTCGACGACGACCTCGTCCCCGCCCTTGCCCGCAATGTCGTCGATCGCGGCCTGGATTCCTGCGTTGGCGCCCTCCCCGCCGTTCTGGTCGACGGGAACGGCACCGAAATCTCGGACGTTCACGGATCGAACGGGCTGGGCACCACGCTTGATCAGGGACTTGGACGTGGCGGATGCGTCGTTGTCGATGAGAGAAGCGATCGACGTGTCGTCAGCGGGCGAAACGGACCTCGGCACGACTCCGGCTGTCGCCGCGACCGACAGCAGGCTTCCTGCGCCAGCGCCGGTGATGATGCCGACGCCGCTAATGAACTCTCTACGCCCCCACGCGCCCATGGCCCGATCCTAGGGCCCCGTTCGAAGATTGCCGCAATGGCGCAGGAACAGTTGGCCTCTCGACCTCCCCAGCCTCGAATCGCGCCGCACACGCGCGACCTTCCATCGGAGGATGGAACGATCAGGCATCCAAGGGCCCACCATCAAAGGAGAGCGTCTCACTCCAGACAACCGGTGTGTGACGCTCTCCTTCAATGAGTCGCTACGCGGCGTAGATCACTGGGAAATTGCCGCCCATGTTTACGGCGTCGATGTTGCCGGAGACGCCGGCGCCGGTGGACTGCCTGGTCCACGCTCCGTTGATGACGGAAGTGACCGTCACGGTCCATCCTTCATTGGCGATGATCGTCGGGTACCCGCCGCCCATGTCGACTGCGGTGAGGCTCCCGCTTGTCGGCTGCCCGGTCGACTGCAGTTGCCATCCAGCGCCAGGCCAGATGATGTGAATGATGCCGTTGATATTGGTGACGATCTGCGGTGAACCGTTGACCAGTACCGCCTTGAAGTTGTCGCCGATCGACGTCCCGCTGTTTCCCATCTGCCAGCCACTGTGCGAGGTGATGACGTACATGACGCCGTTCATGTTCGTGAACGCTTCAATCTCTCCCGAGGGAAGCCGCACCGCCGAGATCTTCCCCGTTGTGGTCAGCCCGGTCGACATCTTGTGCCAGCCGCTGGAATCCGCATACACGTGGAAGATCACGCCGCTCTCAACGGCAAGTAGCTGCGGGAACGGTTGACCGACGTTCAGTGCAGCGATGCTTGTCGCGTTCAACGCGAGACCGGAATCGAGACGGGTCCACGCACCGTTGCGCACGGTCACGACTTGCATGTGCCCGTCATAGCTGCCGTAGATGTCGGCCCATCCACTGCCCATGTTGACGACCGAGAACGCGCTGGACATGCCCTGCCCGACAGGGATCGAGCTCCAGCTCCCGCCGTGAACACCGAACTCACTCAACGCCGATGCGGTGTTCTGAATTGGACCTGTGCCGCCCGTTCCTTGGTATTCGAAGTGGTTGTGGTTGCACGTGTCAGGGAACTGGACCCAACCCGCTGGGAGGCTGATCGTTCTGTTACCGCAACCGGCTTGCCCGACGCCGGCCGGCGTCACGAGAGCCTGGAACATCGCGTTGATCAGACTGATGTCCTGCGCGGTGCTTCCCGTAGACCAGACATTGTTGACCTGGTCGATATCGATTGCGTGCCCGCCACCGTTCCGATAGTGATAGCTGGTGGCACTGCTGCCAGACGTGTCATCGATGCAGTAGCGGTTCAGAGACGAAACACGGAGTCTGAACCCCTGATCCACCACGACGGATTTGAGTGCCTGAAGGATCGCGGTGTCGACATAGCAGTCACGTCCCCCGACCGAGCGAATCGTGCCGTTCGCGTAAGCCTGGATCTGAGCCATGGGCTCTGCCTCCCCGTAGAGGCGGCCAGTCGCGAGAATCTGCTGAGCCAGCTGCTGCGTACCAGCCGGCGGCGTTGTCGCCGAAGCAGCCGTGGCGGGCAAGAGCGAACCAAGGCCGACAAGCGC
Source organism: Microbacterium sp. (assembly GCA_031277885.1). Classification (GTDB taxonomy): domain Bacteria; phylum Actinomycetota; class Actinomycetes; order Actinomycetales; family Microbacteriaceae; genus Microbacterium. Next base: position 1,152 of record JAITLM010000184.1, on the reverse strand, counting down.
GGCGACGAGGAAGGTGAGGTATACGCGTTTGCGTAGGCCCGGAGGCGCGTTTCGTGTCATGGGGTCAACGTATTGGCGAGCGACAGCGCCGCGCTGTCCCCACTTAGACCTACAGACGCGGTATGCCGCTCCCACTACAATCCAACCGCGCGGACGCTCGACGCGCGCACCGGCATGCGCGGCTGAGCGCGCTCCGAGGCTTACCGTTGCCTGGGGGCGGAGGAGGACTGCGATGGGCCACGGACACTCGCATGCATCGTCGACGCCTCGGGACGTCGCCGTCGCGCGGACGCCGAAGCGGATCCTCTTGACGATCCTCGTCGTCATCGGAGTCACCACGATCGTCGGGCTTCTCCTCCTCTGGCCCTCCGGCGGAGCGCCGACCGGTTCCGCGTCCGCTGCGCGTCCGGGCCAGGGGCCGACCTATCCGACCGGCGAGATCACCGCCATCACGCCCGGATGCGACGTGGCCTCGCCCACCGGCGGTTCGGGGTCATCGGGCGGCGTCGGAGCCCCCGGCGGATCCGGCAGCCCTACAGACCCCTCGGTGGCTTCCGGCTCCGCAGGCAGCGCGAGTGGGCCGGGAACAGGCACTGCAACGGGGTCCGGCGCTTCGGCCTGTGCGATCGCGAAGGTCAAAGTCGATTCGGGCCCGCGAAAAGGCGACACCGTCACCATCATGCTGAACGGCCCGTTCGCCCACGCGGGGCTCCGCCCCGGCGACCGGCTCGAACTCATGGACGTCCAGCTCCCGTCGACCCCCGGCGTCGTACAGCCGGGAGGAGTCGATCCCGGGATCTCGGCGTTCGGCGTCGTGCGGACGATCCCGCTGGCGGTATGGGCGGGCCTGTTCGTCCTCGTCGTCGTGGCCGTCGGGCTCCTCCGCGGCCTGCTCGCGCTCATCGGGCTGGTGTTCAGCGGCGCGATGATCGTGATGTTCATGCTTCCGGCGCTCCTGCACGCGGGACCGGCGATCCCCATCGCGCTCGTCGCGTCTTCCGCCATCCTCTACGTCGTCCTCTACCTCGCCCACGGCGTCTCGATGCGCACGAGCGCCGCTCTGGCGGGAACCCTGGCCGGAGTCGTCCTCACCGCGATCCTCGCGCAACTGGCGGTCGGGACCACCCGGCTCAGCGGCATCGATGAGAATGC
>JAITLM010000063.1 GCA_031277885.1 Microbacterium sp. | reverse complement strand
ACCCCCGCCCGGCGCCCCGACGGCGATCCGTTCATCGCCCGTGCGGCGCGGACTCGGTCCGCGCCTCCGCGGGAGTTCCGGGCGCCGATCCCGATCGGCACCCGGCCTCCGCGTACCGGCACCGATTCCCCAATCGGCATCCGGTCCCGCTCCCGGGCAGGGTCCCGGGAGCGGGGTGGCGCCTTGTCCCGAGGCGCCGCCCGCTCCGTCCCGGTTACGGGTCCCTGGTCGGAGCGGGGGTCGATGCCGGCGGCGGTGCCGGCGGGCTCGCATACCTCGATGCCGCCTCGCCCGCGAGAGATGCGGCCGGTGCCGGTGAGACGGCGAGCGTGGGCTCGGCCGCGAAGCCGCGGCCCAGCACGGCGGCGAAGGCGGCCTCTCCCTGCGCGATCCCGCTGCAGGAGTCGGAGGCCGTGCGCACGTCGAGGCGGTCGGCGCCGCAGGCGCGGTCGCGGTTGAGCGACCACATCGACATGCGGGCGAGCCGTTGCTTCTGGGCGAAGGCGTTCAGCGTCGCGGCGTCGTCGAGGGCGAAGACCTCGTCGCGCACGTCGTTCTGCCCGATCATGGGCGTCGCACCCATGATCGCCCAGGCGCCTCCGGCGGGAAGGGCGAGGTGCAGATCGTCGTAGAGCCGGCCGAGCTGATCGTGCACGGCGGTGAGCGCCGTGATCGCGGCGCCGGCCATCGACCGGTCTGCGAGCGGCACGCCGTAGTCCATCGTCATCGCGTTGACGCCGGAGAGCCGCACGCCCGCTTGCAGCAGCTGGCGGATCGTCCGCAGCCCGTCTGTGCCCAGCCCGTCCTGGTCCGAGGGGAGCGTGACCCAGACGGACAGTTCCGACCCCTTCGCCCGTGCTCGCGACTGCAGCCCCGCGATCGCCGCCGCGCGGCGATCCCCCGCGACGACATCGCCGAGCGCCGCGTTCTCCAGATCGAAGTCGACGGTCGTGATCGTGTAGCGCTCGAGCACCTTCGCATAGGCGCCGATCAGGTCGCCGACCGTGCCGCAGGCGCTCGCGAGCTCGGTGCCCCTGGCGCCGCCGAACGACACCGTCACGGTGGCGCCCGCCGCGCGCTTCTGGGCGATCCGGTGGTCCATGTCGAGGGCGCGGCTCGCCTCGGTGAGCGAGTAGACGCCGCCCCACGCGGGGCTGCATGCCCCACCGGGGCCGGCCGTGACGAACGCGAGCACGACCGCATCGGAGTCCGCGCCGGGCACGGGGGTCGCAGCGGGGTGCGCCGCCGTGACGTCGAAGTACCCGCCGAACCAGCGCGGGCCGGCGGTCGCGCCGGGTGCCGCCTCGTCGCGGAGCAGGAACCACGGGACCACGATGATGCCGATCGCGACGGTGAGCGCGACGAGCAGGCCCACCAGCACGCGCCAGGCGGGAGAGCGCCCGTCGGACGGGGAGGCAGCGGGGCCGGTCATCGCAGCACGCTCGCTTTCTGCCCGTCGATGGCATCGTGCGGATCCGGCGCAGGAGGGCGGGATCCGGTCAGTGGGGGACCTTCGTTCCTGCGATGCTAGGCGGCGCGATATATCCGTTGAAGGGCCTTCGGCGCATCTTTGGATAACCTTGCGGAAGCGTTGAGCCACCCGCGCCGGGGCGAGCTCCGGCGATGCGTCCGCACCCGGCCCGGCGCCGCACAGGAGAGAGGATCGGCATGTCCCGCAGGGCGTCGATCTGGCGTTGGCAGCTCATCTTCGTCAGCACCACGGTCGCGATCGCGGTGCTCGTGGCGGCCCTCAAACCGACCATCTTCGCCACGCCGCTCTTCACCGCCGGACTCGCGCTCTCGGTGCTGACCACGGCCGTGGTGCTGGTGCTGCCGTGGGACCGCATCCCGCCGGCGGGCATACTCGTGGTCCCGATGATCGACATCTGCGCGATCGGCCTGACGACGCAGGCGCCGGACATCCGCCTCGGGTTCCTCTGGGTGATCCCCATCACGTGGATCGCCACCTATTACTCGATGATCGCCGTGTTCGGCGGCATCGCGCTCATCACGGCCTTCCTGTTCACCGTCGCGAACCAGACCGGCCTGATCTCCGACGTGGTGCTGCGCGTGCTCATCACGGCGTTCGGACTCGGGTTCCTCGGCACCACGATCCGGATCGGGGTGCGACGCTCGCGCGCCTCCCGGCGCCTGCTGCGCCGTCGCTCCGAGCAGATCGACCGGGTCGCGCGGCGGGCAGAGACGCACGAGCGGCGGGTCACCCAGATCATCGACGCGCTGGACACGGCGCTCGCGGCGGTCGGCGAGGACGGCGCGATCCTGAAGGCGAACGACGCCTACCGCCGCCTGTACGGTCTGGACGCCGACGGTCTCGCCCTGCCCGCGCTCGCGGTGGAGTACGACGACCGGGAGGGGGAGCCCATCCCGGTCGAGCGGACCGTGCTGTCCCGGGCCGCGCGCGGCGAGCACCTCTCCGGCGAGCGGGTGTGGCTGTACGGCGTCGACGGGGAGTGGCGGGCGCTCGAGGTCGACACGCAGCCGATCGCGAGCGACGCCGACCAGGGCGCCGTCGTCCTCGTCAAGATCGACGACGTCACGGCCCGGCTCGCCGCGGCCGAGGAGCGGCGGCTGATGTCGGCGATCCTCACCCATGAGCTGCGCAATCCGCTCACCGCGATCGTCGGACACGTCGACCTGCTGCTCGAGCGCGACGATCTGCCGGCCCGCGCCGCCGACCAGCTGGGCGTGGTGGCCGGTGCGGCCGAACGCATGCAGGATCTGGTCACGACCGCGCTGGACGTGTCCCGGCCCCGCCCGCGTGTGCTGTCCGAGCCGGTCGACCTGCATGCCCTGGTCCAGGCGTCGGTGTCGTCCTTCCTGCCCACCGCGACGGCGAACCGGCTTCGGGTCGACGTGGCCGGGGAGACGACGCTGCTCATCTACGGCGATGCGTTCCGGCTGCGCCAGGTGATCGACAACCTGCTCAGCAACGCCGTCAAGTACACCGCGGCCGGCGGATCCATCCTCATCTCGCTCGGCGTCGCCGACGATGCCAGGGCGGAGGTCGTGGTGGAGGACTCCGGGTCCGGCATGGCGCCCGCCGACGTGGCGCAGCTCTTCCAGCCGTACTTCCGCGGCGAGCGGGCCGAGCGCAGCGGCGTCCCGGGGACCGGGCTCGGCCTCGTCGCCGTGCGGGACATCGTGACGGCCCATCACGGCGACATCGACGTCAGCAGCAGGCTCGGCGAGGGCACGCGCATGCGCGTGCTCCTGCCGCGGCGCCCGGAGAGGAACGACGCATGACCCCGCTCACCGCCCCCGTGGGCATCACCGTGAACACCTCCGTGACGCTCGTCGCGCTGGTGACGCTGTCCGCCGCGCTGGTGTTCGGGCTGGCCCTCATGCCGCGCCCCAGCAGGGCCACCATCACCTGGTCGGTCGGGTTCGGTGTCGCGATGCTCGCGACCTACGTGTGGGTCGCCGCGAACCAGTTCGACAGCGCGCCGCTGCGCGCGCTGTCCTCGGGCCTGATCGTGAGCTTCGAGCCGCTGCTGTGGCTCGGCATCCGCTACTACGCCGGCAAGCGCCCGCTCTGGCCTGCCGCGGTGGCGTTCGTGGCGATCGGTCCTGCGCTGCTCACCGCGACCAGCACGACCGACGCCTATCCGACCGTCTTCCGCATCGTGTTCTCCGCCGCGGCCGTCTTCGCGGGGCTCTCGGCCTGGGAGCTGTTCCGCCTGCGGCTCAGCGCCCGGGACGTCGTGCTGCCGCTCGCGCTGATCTCGTCCGCCTTCGTCGTGGTCGCGGTGTTCGGCATCGTCGCCGGGATCACGGGCGTCGGATCCGCTCCCGGGGACGAGCTCCGCATGCTGCGCGACATCAACGGCGTCGGCATCCTGCTGACCAGCCAGTGCGCCGCCATCACGATCGTGCTGCTCGCCCGCGGCGAGGTGCTGCTGCGCGGCGGAGGCAGGGGCGGGCGCACCGAGGGCGACGGCACCGTGCTGCGGGCGCGCCTCGCCCGTGCACAGCGGCAGCAGGATGCGTCCTGGTCGCTGCTCGACATCCGGCTGGACGACCCGGCGGATCTGCAGGAGGCCTCCGGCACCGCCGTGTTCGCCAGCATCGTGGACGCGTTCCACGCGCACGTGCTCGCCGCGCTGCCCGCCGCGGCCGACCTCGAGCGGGTCTCCGACGTGCAGGTGCGGGCGCTTCTGCCTGGAACGGAGGAGGCCGTCCGGCGCGAGCTGCGGGCGCTGCTGCAGCAGGTCTCCGAGATCGAGGACACCGGGCCCCGGGCGTCGGTGCGCGTGTCGGCGAGCGTGGGCTGGGCGGGAGCCGCGGCGTCGGACTACGACCTCGACGCGCTCTCCGCCGCCGCCGCCGACGCCGCGACCCTCGCCCAGGACCGCGGCGGCGATCGCTGGGAGCGGGCGGGCGCCCTGGCGCGCTGACGCACGGGATCCGCGGCGGGCCGCGCGCAGGGACCGGTCGGGGACCACGGCGGCTAACCTGGAGGGGTGATTCTCGGCGTGGACACCTCACTCGGCTCGGCCGTCGGCCTGATCGGGCGGGACGGACGCACCCTCGCCGACGTGTCGCAGACGGGCCGCCTCGGACACGCGGAGGCGATCGGATCCCTGTTGGAGCAGGTCCTGGCCGCCGCCCCCGGCGCCGGCGCGGATGAGGATCCTCTCACGCACGTCGCCTCCGGCATGGGTCCGGGCCCCTTCACCGGACTGCGGATCGGGATCGCCGCCGCGCGCGCGTTCGCCCTCGGCCGCGGGGTCCCCGTCGTCGCCGTTCCCAGCCACCACGCCGCGGCGCTGGAGGTCATCGAGGTCGATGCCCCTGCCGAGCCGTTCGCGATCCTCACCGACGCCCGCCGCAGGGAGACCGCGGTGACCGTGTATGAGGGCATCGACGTCGACGGCATCCCGCACGCGGTCGTCGACACCGTGCTCGTCCCGCAGGCGGACGTGGACCGCAAGCTCGGCGCGCTGCGCCGCATCGAGGTCACCGCGATCTCGGGCGCTGCCGTCGCACGCATCGCCCGCCGCGCCGTCGCGGCCGGCCGCACCCTCACCGGATCCGAGCCGCTCTACCTGCGCCCTCCGGATGCGCGCGTCCCCGCGGGACCCAAGAAGGTCGGCTCGTGATCCGCGCGGCGACGGCCGCCGACCTCGACGCGATCATGCTCATCGAACGGCGTTCCTTCCCGACCGACGCGTGGAGCGCGGAGCTGATGGCGGCGGAGCTCGCCAGTCCGCACGGCCGCTACCTCGTCGACGTGGAGCCGGTCGACGGCTCCACCGGCCACGGCGCCGCAGAGGTCGTCGTCGGCTACGGGGGCGTCCGGGCGCTGCGCGGATCCGCCGACGGCGACATCCAGACGATCGCCCTCGACGCCGCGCATCGCGGATCCGGCCGGGGCAGGACGCTGCTGCGTGCGCTGCTCGCGGAAGCGGCCGAGCGGGGCGCCCGCGAGGTGTTCCTGGAGGTGCGCGCGGACAACCCCGTGGCTCAGGGGCTCTACCTCTCGGAGGGCTTCGCCGAGATCGGTCGCCGTGCCGGCTACTACCAGCCCGACGACGTGGACGCCGTGATCATGAGGCTGGACCTCTCCGCGTGGACGATCCAGGGGCCGGTGCCGGCCGACGCGGCCGCGCGAGACGGCGGGACGGGAGCCAGTTCCGTGGACGATCCGCCCGGATCCGCCCTGCCGGACGACGGGAATCCTGCAGACGTGAAGGGATCCGATGACTGACCAGCCTCTCGTGCTCGGGATCGAGACGAGCTGCGACGAGACCGGGATCGGGATCGTCCGCGGACGCACCCTGCTGTCCAACACGATCGCGTCGAGCATGGACGAGCACGCGCGCTACGGCGGCGTCGTGCCCGAGGTCGCCGCCCGCGCGCACCTCGAGGAGATGCAGCCTGCCATCGAGCGGGCGCTCGCCGAAGCGCAGGTGCGGCTCGAGGACCTCGACGCGGTCGCCGTGACGAGCGGCCCGGGGCTTGCGGGTGCGCTCATGGTCGGCATCGGCGCCGCAAAGGGGCTGGCGGTCTCGCTCGGCAAGCCCCTCTACGCCGTGAACCACCTCGTCGGTCACATCGCGGCCGACATCCTCACGCCCGACTCCGTGCCTCTGGAGTACCCCACGATCGCGCTGCTCGTCTCGGGCGGGCACACCTCGCTCCTGCACGTGCGCGATCTCACGACCGATGTCGAGCTGCTCGGCGAGACCGTCGACGACGCCGCGGGCGAGGCCTTCGACAAGGTCGCCCGGATCCTCGGCCTGCCGTATCCCGGCGGGCCGGAGATCGACAGGGCCGCCGTGGGCGGCGATCCGGCGGCGATCCGGTTCCCGCGCGGGCTGTCGCGTGCCTCGGACCTGGACAAGCACCGCTACGACTTCTCGTTCTCCGGGCTGAAGACCGCCGTCGCGCGCTGGATCGAGCGCGAGCAGGCCGCCGGCACCGAGATCCCCGTGGCCGACGTCGCCGCGAGCTTCCGCGAGGCCGTGGTCGACGTGCTCGTGACCAAGGCGCTCGCCGCCTGCGCCGACCGGGGCGTTCCCCGGCTGCTGCTCGGCGGCGGCGTCATCGCGAACCGCCGGCTGCGCGAGGTCGCGCTCGCCCGCGCGGCCGAGGCGGGGGTCACGGTGCGGATCCCGCCCCTGTCGCTGTGCACGGACAACGGTGCGATGATCGCCGGGCTCGCAGCCGAGCTCATCGCCTCCGGCCGGCCCCCCTCCACGCTCGCGTTCGGCGCCGACTCGACGCTGCCGGTGACCGAGATCCAGGTCGCCGAGGACGTCCCCCTCCGGGCCGGCGCCGAGGCCGGATGATGTCGGCCACGGACGGGAAGGACCCGAAGCGCTACACGCGGCTGCCGACGGCGCCCGTGCCCGTGGGCATGGAGAGCGGGCCGCAGCTGGACGGCGGGCTGGAACCCGAGGAGCTGGAGCTCGACCGCGACGGTGCGGCGGTGGCGCATGAGGAGTGGCACCCCACGGACGGCACCGAGACCACGGCGCGCCTCTCCGCCGAGCCGCGGCTCGCGCCGTGGGCGCTGCTGTCGGCGATCGTCGCCCTGTTCGCCTCGCTGTTCGTCGGCTGGGGGATCCCCGTCGCGATCGTCTCCGTGATCGCGTCCGTCATGTCGCTGCGCCGATCGGGGGAGAGCAGGGCCATCGCGGTCTGGGCGCTCGTGCTCGGCATCGTGGCCACCCTCTACAGCGCGGGATGGCTCGTCTGGGCCGGGTACCGGTTCGGCTGGTTCGGGTAGCCGCATGACGGATCCGGCACGGGATGAGGAGCGGCGCGCGCTGGAGCGCCGTGCCTTCGGGAAGGACGGATCCGGGCTGAGCGAGGCCGAGGCCGCGCGTCTGACGGAGCTGCGCCGCGCGGACGCCGCCCGACGGGAGCCGGTCCCCGATCCGGGCGCGAGCCTCGAAGCGCCGGCCCTGTTCCCGGGGTCGGTCGCCCCGATCCCCGAGCCCGCCCAGATTCCCGGGGCACTCGACGGGACTCGGCCCATGACGCCGGGCGTCGCCGTCGCGGCCTCGACGCCCGGACTCGCCCCGTCCGCCGTCGCCGACTCGGCGTCCGAGGGTCCGGCGACTCCCGAGAAGACACCGCGCACGCCGATCGGCCCCCTCCGTGCCGAGATCTCGGCATGGCTCGCGACCGGCCGCTGGAAGCGCCCTCGCTACCTCATCGGCGGCCTGGTCGCGCTGCTCCTCGTCGGCGTCCTGATCGGCGTCGCGATCCCGCGACCGCCGGAGTCCGGACTGGC
>JAITLM010000142.1 GCA_031277885.1 Microbacterium sp. | reverse complement strand
CGGATGGCATGCCGAAAGCTGCTGAAGACAAGGGAACGGTGTTCCCTGATCCGAAAGGCCCCGACGCGCTCATGGTGGTGCTGAAGAGCGGCGGCGGGCTCGACGTGGTGCCGAAGACGACAGCTGGACCCTCCGCCGACGACCTCTACGCGGTCGCGGTACACACGGGACTGCAGGATGTGCTCAACTCACGGGGCGTCGCGCTCGGTGCCTCCGGGGATTGGTCGACCAATCTGCAAATGCAGTGCCGGCCAGCATCATGAGCGAACCCGACAGGCTCACAGCGGCCCTGACCGAGTCCGGAGCGGACCTTTTGGCATACTTCCTCCGCCGCGTCGAGAGGGACGACGCGGCGGACCTGCTGGGCGAGACCATGGTCATCGCTTGGCGACGAGTCGGTGACTTACCCGTCGAAACCGAGCCTGCCCGGATGTGGCTGTTCGGCGTTGCTCGCGGTGTACTGCGCAACTACACCCGCGGCAAGCGTCGGCAGAGGGCTCTCGCGTACCGTCTGCGCGATCGGCTGCACCAGGAAGTCGTCCCGGCCGCAGATCAGGGAGTCGACGTGCGCGATGCGATCGAGCATCTTCCGCCCGAGCTTGCGGAGATCGTCCAGCTGGTGCACTGGGAACGACTCACCCTTGTCGACTGCAGCGCCCTGCTCGGCATCCCCGCCTCCACCGCCCGAGGACGCTACCAACGCGCTCGCCAACAGTTGCGCGTCTTGCTCGAGCCGCAATCATCCGGAACGCTCGCTCGCGACGACCGACGACCCACCGACAACAGCACTTCGAGCGAATCACTCGCGAGACAGAAAGGATCCGCGCGCTGATCCAGCCCTTGTGCGTCGAATCAGACAGGTCGCAAGTCGACTGCGCGCAGAAGGATCCCCAGCCGGCGAGATGCTCGCGGCGGATGGTGAAGAGCTGCGCTGCGGATGGAGAAGAGCTGCGCTGCGGATGGGCCGGTTCGAGTTCCGCGAGACTCGGGCCCCGGGCCGGGAGGCCGTCGCGGAATGAGGCCCAGGCAATGGCGTCTCTCTTGGTGACACCTCGATGCGCGGCACGGACCCCCCTGCGGCGCGTCGGCGTCGCGGCGCAGGGGCGTCCTCTGCCGCGACGAACAGCCCCCCGAGCACTGTGAGCCCATGAATCCGCTTGCCCCTCCCGCCCCGCTGCCCGCGCGCACGATCACGGTGTGACGATGGAGATCCGTCCTCGGACCGCGAGATCTGTGCCCCTCACGGATCCGCCGTTCGCCTCCGCCCGGATGAACACCCTGGCCACCATCTCGGTGATCAGCGGGCTCCTCGGGATCGTATGCCTGGCACCCCTGCTCGGATCCGTCGTCGCGCTCGTCACCGGGTATGCGGCGCGGAGGCAGATCGAGGTGCATCGGGAACGCGGTCGCGAACGGGCGGGCCGCGGAATCATGCTCGGGTGGGCCGGACTCGTGGTCGTCGTCGTGGTCGTCGCCGCCATCATCATGATCATCGTCAACCAGCCATGACCCACGCCGAGGCACAGCAGAAAGGCACGACCAGAGAGGTCCGCGTGGCGCTTCACCCTCGCGCCCTGGAGCGTTTCCGCGACCGCAGCGGCAAGTCCGTGTCAAGGATCCTGTTCGACGTCGGAATGAACGCGACGGACTTCCGCACCTGCATCCACGGGGGCTTCACCCTGAACAACGTCGCACGCCTGGCCGACGCGCTGGGCACGACGCCGCGCGAACTCATAACCGCGAGCACCGTGCAGGCCACGGCCGACCAGCTCCGACGGACTCCTGCCACCCGGGAAGAGGCCCGCTGACGCCACGCGTTGTCGCGGGCGATCTGTCGCGCCCGCTCGTCGGTGCAGTAGCCACCATGTCCGCTGTGGTGTAGGCCTTTCCTTTGACGCGCACGGCTCGTCGAACCCTCCTGGTCGACTCGATCCGCTCCGTTCTGGATCACGCCCGAAACGCGCCGAGCCCGAGCCCGAGCCCCTAGGCCACCACTCCCCTGCCGGGCGCACGGATCCACTGGGCCGGGCGTTTATCGGAGCCCGAGGTGATTCACAGAGTGCACAGGGGCGCTGCCTCAGTCGTCCAGGGCGGGCGTGCCTAGCTTCGGGTCCATGGCAGGCATCGTCCATCGGGATCCGACACACGAGCGCCGCGTGCTGCATCATGCGGGCAGCGAAGGCACATGGATGCGCGCGGTGCGGGATGCGGTTCCTCTGCGCCGCCCGGACTTCCTCCGCGGACCCCGTGTGCGCACACCCCTCATCGCCCGCACCCTGGCGACGCCCCGCCTGTTGCTGCGCCCCTACACGATCGCCGACGCCGCGGACTGGTTCCGGATCCAGTCGTCCCCCACGATTCGTGAGTTCCTGCCGTGGCCGGCGCGGAACCGTCGTGCCTCCGCGCGTCATCTGCAGCACCGCACCCGTCACACCCGGCTCTGCTACGACGGCGACTTCCTCGCTCTCGCCGTGACGCGCGAAGACTCGGTGATCGGCGATGTCTCGCTGCATCTGCGCGGGACTGATCCGCTCACTTTCGGCGCCGAGATCGGCTGGCTCCTGCTTCCTTCCTGCACAGGAGAGGGCTACGCGACGGAGGCCGCGGCAGCGCTGATCGATGTCGCCTTCCGCGAGCTGGGGGTGAACTGGATCGCAGCGGTGATCCATGAGGACAACCACCCCTCACTGCGTCTGGCGGAGCGGCTCGGGTTCCACTTCGGTGGTCGACTGCCGGATGGCCGGTACCGTCTCGTCCGATTGCGCTGAGAAATCCCTCGAACTCGCGTCACTTCTCATACGCCGCGCACTCCTTCTCTCTGAGTGCGGTGACATCCCCTGGTCACCGCCGAATCGGGGAGAGAAGGAAGCACCGAATGGAACAGCCCACAGCCGAGCGAATCCTGTCGGACGGCCTGTCGCGTCGCACCGTCGTCAAGAGCGCCGCCTGGTCGGTACCCGTCCTGGTGGCAGCAGCCGCGGTGCCGATGGCATCCGCCTCGACGACGGCCTGCACCAAGACCATCAGCACGGCCACCGCCGCCTACTCACGCGCGAGCGCGACGGCGTCGCAGTTCGTCTGGCCGAACCTCTTCGGCGATGGCAAGGACTTCACCTTGACGCTCACGGCCGTGCACGCCCTGTGGACCAACATGGCCATCAACCAGGCGAACAACCTCGTGCTCGACAGCGGCATGAACGGCGGTGAGGCGCAGCCGAGCGTTCATCTCTCGCTCGACACACTGGCTCTCGACAACACGGGCGGCGGCGAGAAGGTGACGTTCGACTTCGCCCTGGGTGGCGTGTCGACGAGCGTCACGAACCTGACCTACAAGATCAAGGACATCGACGGATTCATGGCGCTCGACGGCAAGGGCGGAGCGGAGCGTGTCTTCGTCTCCGCCGGCACCGGCACCTACGACTCCGCCTGGGTGCAGGGCTCGGGCACAGACGCCGATCGGTGGCGGCTGTCGACCGCCGCACCGAATGTGGAAGTCGCCCCGACCAGCAGTGCCGGGAATGTCGCGGTGACGGTGCCCGCCACGAGTTCGTTCGACCTCACCTACGTCGTGAACAACTCGGGTCGTGCGCCCAGCGATCGTCCGAACCAGAACATCTGGCTCGGACCGTTCACCTTCACCGTGTCCGGCTTCTGCAAGCCCTGAACCGGTGCGGGCGACGTCGCTTCGCGGAGAGTATCCGCGGAGCGACGTCGCCGATCTCTGTGACCGCTGCCCGCCCTTCTCCCGGGACGAGGCTGCGGTCAGCCGCGAGCCGAAGCCGCGTCAGTCAATACGCACGTGCGACCACCGCGACAAGATCCTGCTGAGGCTTCAGCGGGTCGGGCAGCTGCCCGTCGCGCGTCTGCAGGCAGCGCACCGTGACCGCGTCCTTGTTGAGCTCCTTCTCGCCGGCGTCGCCGAGTGCGGCCCAGCCGATCACCGCGAAACCCGTCTGGGCGGCCTCGCGCGCCTCGCCGATCGTCGACACGCGCGTCGTGCGCTCGGCGAGACGCCTGCGGGCGTTCGCGAGCATCTCATCCTGCATTCGGTCGAGCATCGGCGGGATCGTGGAAACGAGATCCGCCAAGGGAAGCGTGGACTTGCCCGCAGTGTCGCGACGCGCGCAGGTGACCTGAGCGGCGTCCAGGTCGCGCGGACCGACCTCGAGGCGGAGCGGAACCCCTTTGAGCTCCCACTCGGTGGCCCGGCGACCGAACCCGGGGGTGACGCGCGCATCGAGCTTGGCGCGCACCCCGGCCGCGGCGAGGTCGGTGACGATCCGCCTCGCGGCCTCCACCGTGCGGTCGTCGTCCTTCACGGCGATGACGACCACCTGATGCGGCGCGATGCGCGGAGGGATGCGCAGCCCGGAATCATCGCCGTGCGACATGATCAGACCACCCATCATGCGCGTCGAGGATCCCCATGACGTGGTCCACGTCGTCTGCACCTTGCCGTCGGAGTCGGTGTAGGTGATGTCGAAGGCGGTGGCGAAGTTCTGGCCGAGCTCGTGGCTCGTGGCCATCTGCAGCGCCTTCCCGTCGCCCATCATCGCTTCGCACGTCATCGTGTTGATGGCGCCCGCAAAACGCTCGGACGGACTCTTGAACCCGGGCAGCACAGGGATCGCGAGCACGTTCTCCAGGAAGTCCCGGTACACCACCAGGTGGATGCGCGTGGCATACGCGGCCGCATCCTCCCGCGTGGCGTGGGCGGTGTGCCCCTCCTGCCAGAGGAACTCGCTGGTGCGCAGGAACAGGCGGGGACGCATCTCCCAGCGCACGACATTCGCCCACTGATTCAGCAGCATCGGCAGATCGCGGTGCGACTGGATCCATTTCGACATCAGCTCGCCGAACACGGTTTCCGACGTGGGGCGCACGACCACCGGTTCGGTGAGTTCCTTGCCGCCGGCGTGAGTGACCACCGCGAGCTCGGGGCTGAAACCCTCGACGTGCTCCGCCTCACGCTCAAGGTACGACTGCGGGATGAACAGCGGCAGATACACGTTCTCCGCACCCGTCGCCTTGATGCGGGCGTCGACCTCCGACTGCATCCGCTCCCACATCGCGTACGCGTACGGCCGGATGACCATCGTGCCGCGAACTGGTCCGTTGTCGGCGAGCTCGGCCTTCTCGAGCACGTCCTGATACCAGCGCGGGAAGTCGGTTTCGACGGATGCGAGGATCTTCTGTCGTTCTGCCACGAAGCCAGGGTATTGCCCCCGCCGCGCGATCATCATCGCCAGGGCATGTGCTGCAGGGTCCAGGTGTTGCCATCCGGATCCGCGAATCCCGCGTAGAGGACGCCGCCGAGATCCTCGACCGGTCCGACGTCCACGCCGCGTTCGACCAGCTTCGCGCGAGCGGCGGCGATGTCGGAGACGACCAGATGCAGACCGCGGAGCGTTCCGGGCGCCATCGCCGTCCCGGGCATGCCTGCGCTGAGCGTGATCGAGCAGTACGATCCCGGCGGCGTGAGCTGCACGATGCGGACCCCCGCGGAGGGGCTGACATCGACATCGGCGGTGAAGCCGACCTGTTCCGTGTAGAAGGTCTTGGCTCGGTCGACGTCGCTGACGGGGACGAGCACGAGCTCGAGCATCAGCGTGTCTGGTGCAACGGCGGGCACGGGATTCTCGGTCATGGTGCGATCGTGCCACAATACTCAACCAATTGGTTGTATATGCGGATCATGGCATGTGTCACGGATCCATTCGACGCCTGGGGCGCACGCCGCGCGGCCGAGCGCCCTCGGAGCGCGCGTGCTCAGGACGCACCGCTGTGGTGACGCGCGGAAGCGTCACCTGTCCAGGGTGGCGCTCCTTCGACGGTGCCACGACCTCCGCGCCGAACCGCGAGCACCGACGAGATGCCCACCAGCGCGACGACGACTGCCCCGACCCCGACGCCGATCCAGGTGCTCTGGATCACCAGCCCCGTGGCGGCCCCGAGGATCACACCGATCACGACCGCCGTGGCCCACACGGCGAACGCGTAGCCACGGGTGGGCTTGGGGATCGAGGGCTCGCTCATGCCTGAAGGATACGGACTCGCCGTCTGAAGCGCCATGGCTGCTCGTCGCGCGAAACGCGGTGCGGAGGAGTGCGTCCAACGCTCGCTCAGCGAAGCCGGACACCGACTTCCCCGGCGATGGTGGTGACCATCGAGATGAGTCTGGCTGTCCGTTCCGGCATCGTCTGCCGGTAGTCCGCGATCGTGAGCAGCCCGGGGCCGACGAAGGCCCACGCGCGCGCCCGCGCCCAGCTCGCGGCGTCGGCGTCGGCAGCGGCGCGGAGCAGATCGCGCGCGGGGGCGTCGAACATGCTCCAGGCGTACAGCAGGTCGACAGAGCGATCGCCCACCCCGAGACCGCCCCAGTCGATCACCCCCGCCAGGTTCCCATCGGAGCGGACGAGCAGGTTCTCGGCGGACAGGTCGGTATGGATCCAGCACGGAGGCGCGGTCGGCGCCGGAACGTCGCGCACGATCCTCCAGGCCAGACGGACCGCTTCGGGATCGAAGAGGTCGGAGAGACGCGTCGCCGCTTCGTCGGCCCATTCATCGATCGTGTCCGTCACAGGCTCGCCCGCCCGGTATCCCCAGCGCTCGGCGCCGACCGGCTCCGCAGAGGCATCGACGTCGTGCAGACTCCGCAGGAACTGCCCGAGCGATACCGCCAGCTCGGCCTGCTCATCGTTGTCGAGATCGCTGGGGGTCTCCCCCGGCAGCCACGAGACCACGGTCCACGGGCGGGGGAACGCCTCCGAGGCCTCACCCACGAACTCGATGCGGGGAACCGGAACGGAGACGGCGGGACCGAGGGCCGGGAGCCAGAGCACCTCTTTGAGAAGGTCCTCGGCGTAACCGTCCGAACGAGGCAGACGGACGGCCAGGGTGTCGCCGAGGCGGAAGGCCCAGTTGCTGCTTCCTGACGCGCTACTGGGGCGGACCGCTTGACCGGAGAGACGCGGAGCCTGTTCCCGAAGAAGCCGGGCGACGAGTTCGGCGTCCGGGGAACCTTGCTGCGCGGTCGCCGGTTCCTGAGTCACCGTCCCCATACTAGGTCTGCCGACCGACTCCGCTGCGAATCCGCCGACCGCTCTAGGCAGGCCCGCCAGGATGAGCCAGGTCATAGGCGCGCGACAGCTTCTGCGGCACGACCATGCGCCATGCGTCGACGACGAACTCCCGCGCCTCCCCCGGATCCAATGCAGAGAGATCCGAGCGTACCCAGTGGAAGCGCATGTCCGAGGGCGAGGGCAGCTGGAACTTCTCGGGCTGTCCTCCGACGAGCCCTGCGCGAAGCTCTTTCGGGAAGCCGAACTCCATGGTGAGTTCGTCGGAGGAGAAGGCGACGTAGACGAGCTGTCCCACGCGGAATTTGATCCTCCCGCGGACATAGACCTCGTATGAGCGCTCGAGCGTGGATCCGAGAGCCCTCACGTCGTCGATCGTCGCCACGCTCAGTCCCCCGGCTCCCGCACGGTGAGGAGGGACCGGCCGTGTGCGCTCTCCTTCACGATCGTGCCCGTCTCGGCGAAGCCGAGCTTCTCCAGCGCACGCCGTGAGGCGAGGTTCCAGTCCCAGACGCTGGCCCACAGGCGGGAGTAGCCGGCATCCCGCGCCCATGCGATGACGGCTCGGCCGGCCTCCGTGGCATATCCGCGATTGTGCACCGCGCTCAGCAGCTCGAAGGCCAATTCGGGCCGGTCGTCGTCGTCGAACACCACCCCGCAGTATCCGATCACCGCATCGCTCTCGCGCAGAACGACCGTGAGCAGCCCGGGCCGCGCGCGCGAGTCCCCTCCGCGAATGCTGTCGGCGATGTCGGCGACCGTCGGATGCCCCTCGGCGTCGATCCTGCGGTGCGGAGGAACCCGCTCATCTCGTTCGGTCCAGAGCTGGTGGAACACCTCCGCGTCCCGCTCCTGCTGCGCCCGGAGGATGAGGCGCTCCGTGATGAGCGTCGTCGCGCGCGGGTCCTCGGACATGACCTCATCATCCCATCGTGACGCGCGCGGGCGGCGTGGGCGGCGTGTCAGGATCGAAGGCATGACGGAGCGGCCGAGGACTCAGGACGGCAGCGCGGGAGACGCGGACTACGGCGTCATCGGTGCGACTTACAGCGCCTTCCGCAGGCCCGACCCGAGAATCGCGGCCATCGTGCGGAATGCGCTCGGCGGTGCGCGCACGGTCCTCAACGTGGGCGCCGGCGCCGGGAGCTACGAGCCGGTCGATCGGGATGTGACCGCCGTCGAGCCGTCGGCGAGCATGCGCGCGCAGCGCCCTCCGCACCTGGCCTCGGCGATCGACGCGGTGGCCGAATCGCTTCCCTTCGCCGACGCGACCTTCGATGCCGCCATGACGACGTTCTCCGTGCACCAGTGGAGCGACCTCGCCGGTGGGCTCTCGGAGGTCCGTCGCGTCACGCGCGGGCCCGTCGTGATCCTGACGTGCGATCCGGATCTGCTGGATCGGTTCTGGCTGGCCGACTACGCCCCGGACCTGATCGACACAGAACGCCGCCGGTATCCATCGCTCGCTCGGCTCGCCTCCGGACTCGGCGGCACCATCACGGTCGAGTCGGTGCCGATCCCCTTCGATTGCAGCGACGGCTTCAACGAGGCGTACTACGGCAGGCCCGAGGCGCTGCTCGACGCCGGAGCGCGGGCTGCCTGCTCGGCCTGGAGCTTCGTGGATCCGCCGCGGGCCATGGAGTACGCCGGGCGGCTGCAGCGTGCCCTCGACTCGGGCGAGTGGGACCGTCGGCACGGCGCGCTCCGCGACCAGACGACGTTCGAAGGCTCGCTCGTCCTGGTGCGCGCGCTGCCCTGACTACCCCGCGGCCGGACCAGGGACTAGCCTGCCGCCAGGAATCGTCCACGCCTCAGGAGGCATGCGGTGCGAAGCAGAGCCGGGATCGCGCTCGTCGCCGGAGCGCTCCTGGTCGCGCTGCTGACGAGTTGCACTCCCCTGAGCCCGAGCCCGACCGGGAGCGCGGCGACCCCGTCGGCGAGCAAGGATCGCGCGGGCATGGTGTCGGTGAACTCCTCGCGCGAGATGTACCTCACGTGTCGCGGATCCGGATCCCCGATCGTCGTGCTGATCTCCGGCACCGGAGGGGCCGCCGATGAATGGACGACCCTCCCGCCGCTCTCGTCGCCGTCCTCGACCGCGGCGCCCGCCGAGGCGGTCCTGCCGGCGCTCTCCGCGGACTCGCGCGTCTGCGCCTACGACCGGCCCGGAACGACGAGGGAGGATGGCGCACCCTCCCCCACGACCCCTGTGTCGCAGCCGACGACCGCTCTGGACGGCGCGCGGGACCTGCG
>JAITLM010000101.1 GCA_031277885.1 Microbacterium sp. | reverse complement strand
GGTCTAGCGAGAGATTCACGCTGCTCAGGAGGACCAGGGCCAGACGATCCGGGCGAAGCGTGGGCCACTGTAGCTGGCGCGGTCGACGAGCTCATCGAGCATCGCAAGCGGCCTCGCCCAGTGGCTGCAGTCATCGTAATGCTTGCGGTAGAAGACCAGCTGTTCCTCGGTCTCTGTTCCTCGGTCTCGCTGCAGTGGCCCACGGCGACGACCTCGTGGCGAGCCTCGTTGAAGTGCTGATTGGTACCAGGCTCGACCGCCACGGCAGGGATCTCCTTCCCCGGGATGAGCGGATCCGACAGCCTCAGAAAAGGCTGGGGATGAGGAACTCGTGGCGGATATGGAGGACGTGGACCCTCGGGCTTTGTCGGCCTCCACTTGACAATGCAGCACGCCACCGCCCGCACTCCGACCGCCGAGGCGGTGACCTCATCGTTACGAAGCCCTCTTGACGCATCGTGAGTGAAATGAGAATCTCGTCTCATTAGCGAGTGACTTCTCATAAGTGATAAGACTCGCAACTCAACGAAGGGGTTGAATCCGTGAGTCAGCGCACCCTCGCGCGGTCCTATGGCCCGTCGCCCGGCGATCTCTCGAACCCGGAGACGGGAAGGAGCCCAGAGCGCCGGCGACAGCGCGGCTGGCGTGCAGGGGCGCCGTACCTCTTCCTCGTGCCCTGGATCATCGGCATGTTCGCGATCACCCTCGGGCCCATGGTCGCCTCCTTGTTGCTGTCATTCACCGACTACAGCTTCATCGGCTCGACGGACTGGATCGGGGTCGAGAACTACGAACGGATGTTCACCGCCGACGCGCGATTCCTGTCGTCGCTGGGCGTCACGTTCACGTACGTCTTCATCTCCGTGCCCCTTCAGCTCGCAATCGCCCTCCTGATCGCGATGGTCCTCAACCAAGGACTACGCGGTCTCGCGTTCTACCGCTCCGTCTATTACCTGCCGTCGTTGATCGGCTCGAGCGTCGCCGTCGCGATCCTCTGGCGGCAGATCTTCGGCGCGGAGGGCCTCGTCAATCAGGTCCTGGGCATGCTCGGCGCCGAGAACTTGCCCAATTGGATCGGCACGCCAGACTTCGCGCTGGGCACACTCGTGACATTGAATGTCTGGACTTTCGGATCCCCGATGGTGATCTTCCTTGCCGGACTCCGACAGGTGCCCCCCGAGCTTTACGAGGCGGCCGCCGTCGATGGCGCAGGTCCATGGATCAAGTTCTGGCGGATCACCGTGCCGATGATCAGCCCTGTGATCTTCTTCAACCTCGTGCTTCAGATGATCCACGCGTTCCAGACGTTCACGCAGGCCTACATCGTGTCAGGCGGCTCCGGCGGCCCCGTCGACTCGACGCTGTTCTACACGCTCTACCTGTATCAGAAGGCCTTCCGCGACTTCGACATGGGATACGCGTCCGCCATGGCCTGGGTCCTGCTCCTGATCATCGGCCTGTTCACCTGGCTCGCGTTCGCGACCTCAAATCGCTGGGTCCGCTACGGAGAGGAGTGAGACATGACGACCACTCGCACGGAAGCCCTGATCACGGTCGGGACGAAAAAGAAGCCGAAGACGCCGTGGTCGATGAGGAAGCTCATCGCCCACCTGCTGATCGTCGCTGCCGGCATCGCGATGATCTACCCCCTGCTGTGGATGGTGTCGAGTTCGCTCAAACCGGCCGGCGAGATCTTCACAAACGCGGGTCTCCCGATGACCTGGACGCTGCAGAACTACGTCGACGGTTGGAACGCGATCGGCTTCCCGTTCCTTCTCTTCGTCGGCAACTCCGCTCTCGTGGCTCTGGGCTCAGTGCTCGGCAATCTGTTGTCGTGCACGCTCGCGGCATACGCGTTCGCTCGACTCGAGTTCCGCTTCAAGAGGACGATGTTCGCCGCGATGATGGCGACTCTGATGCTCCCTTTCCAGGTCATCCTGGTCCCGCAGTACATCCTGTTCAACAATCTCGGCCTGGTGGACTCGTTCTGGCCGTTGCTGATCCCGAAGTTCCTCGCCGTGGACACGTTCTTCATCTTCTTGATGATCCAGTTCATCCGCGGGCTGCCACGGAGCCTCGACGATGCCGCGTCGATCGACGGCTGCGGTCCGTTCGGTGTCTTCTGGCGGATCATCCTCCCGTTGATGCGACCGGCGCTGGCGGTCACGGCGGCGTTCACCTTCATCTGGACGTGGAACGACTTCCTCACCCCGCTGCTCTACCTGCCGTCACGCGAGAAGTTCACCGTCCCGCTGGCACTGAACGCCTTCCTCGATTCCGAGGGCGCCTCGCAGTGGGGACCCATGTTCGCGATGTCCTGCCTCTCGCTGCTTCCCGTCTTCCTGCTCTTCCTGTTCGCCCAGCGGCATCTGGTGAACGGGATCGCCACGACGGGCCTGAAGTAGCACCTCTGTCGGCTCACCCCATCCCCCAAGAAAAGGACCACCGATGAACGCCCGCCGTACCCGAACCACCCTCGGTGCCGGACTCTTGTCCGTCATCGTCCTGCTCGCCGGCTGCTCGTCCGCCGCCCCCGAGAAGCCCTCCGCCGCACGACCCGAGAAGGTCGACCTCAAGGTCGCGCTCTGGGGAGGCGCAGAACGTGCAGACCTCTACCAGCAGGTGCTCGACCAGTTCAGCGCCTCTCAGAAAGGCGTCACCGCGACGATGGAGTTCGCGGACCAGGCCCCCTACTTCGAGCGCCTCACCACTGGGGCGGCCTCCAAGAACCTGCCAGACCTGTTCTGGGTCACCGACACCTACTTCGGACGCTACGCCGACGCGGGCGCGTTCTTGGACCTGACGCCCTATCTGGGCGACCAGATCGACACGAAGGCCATCGACAAGCAGTGGCTGTCGTATGGGAAGTACGACAAGGGCACGTATGCGCTCCCGTCCAACTTCAACGGTCAGGCTGTCCTGATCGACCAGGTCGCTTTCGATGCCCGCGGCGTCAAGTACGAGGCCAAGAGCTGGGATGATCTCGCCGCCCTCGCCAAGAAGATCTCTCGTCCTGCCGAGGGTTACTACGGCATGACGGATCCCACCGTAGGCACGACGCAGCGCGCCTTCGAGGTGTGGGTCCGCCAGCACGGTCAGGAGCTCTACGACAAGAAGGGGCAGCTCGGGTTCGATCAGGAACTGCTCGTCGACTGGTGGGGATACTGGGCCGAGCTCCGCAAGGCGCAGGCGATTCCGGCTCCGGACGTCCAGCTTGAGAGCGAGACCCAAGGTCTCACGAACGACCTCCTCACCAAGGGCAAGGCCGCGATCCGCTTGTCGAGCGCGACTCACCTCACCGCGGCAGGGCGGCTGCGCAACGGCGGCCTGACACTGCAGTCGTACCCCGAGATCAAGGACGCCGCGAAGGACTGGCGCTTCTACACTCCATTGCTTCTCACTGCGGCGGCGAACACGCCGGCCCCGGGAGTGGTGGCCGAGCTGATGAACACGATCATCAACAGCGAGGACGCGGGCGCGATCACGAAGATCAGCATGGGGACGCCCACCTCGACCAAGGTGAGCGAATCGATCCTGCCCCAGCTCTCCGAGGGGGACCAGAAGGTCATCTCGTACCTGAACGAGCAGCTCGAGTTCCCCTCCCGTGCGAGCTCCGTGGTGCCGGAGGCCTCCCAGGAGTTCACCGCCGAGCTGTCGCGCTTCTCTCAAGAAGTCGCATACGGACGGATGTCGCCGAAGGACGCCGCCAAGGCGCTCTTCGGCGAGGCCAAGCGGATCCTCCGGTGAGACCGCGAACGACAGAAAGGAACGCAGACACGTGACGATCACCACATCAGGCCTTCCGGCCCTCGCCCATGACGGCTCCGTGAACCTCCCCTCCACCGCGAGGTTCGTCGTCCGTGAGGCGGTCGCATTCGGACGGCGCTACAGGGACTTCACCGTCACCTATGTCGGACCGAACTTCCTGCGACTCTTCGGCGACGTGGTCGTTGCAGCCCAGCCGCCCCGACGTGTGCGCACGTTCGCTCTCGAGCAGTGGGCCGACGACGATGCGCTCGCATCGATCGCCGGCGAGCAGGCCGGCCTCGCGGACCTCTTCGCGGCGCTTTCGCTGGGACCGGACGGCCCCTGCGAGTTCCACGGTGAATCGAATACCGTCTATCAGAACGCGGACGGCGGGCAATGGACGCCGCACTTCTACACACGCGGAAACCGGCTCGGATTCGGCGCTCTGCCCTTTGGCGACGCGGTCGGCTGGGAGCCGGGCGACGTCTTCCTCGCGGCGGTGACCGAATGAACGCGATCGCCTGGAGTCGCATCGAGGACGTCGAGCGCATCGCGCTGAAACCCGGTGTCGAATACACGCACCGACTCATCACCGAGGCGATTCACGGCTCGTCGTTCAGCTTCCACATCACTCGATTCGATGCGGACTACGAACATGTCGCGCGCGGCGATGGCGAGCACGAGAGCGTCCTCTTCTGCCTGCACGGCGGGTCCACGCAGACCCTTCCGGACGGGACGGTGCACCACTTCCGTCCGGGAGACGCCATGTACCTCCCGAAAGAGCATGAGTACCACCACGTCATCGGGCCCTCCGGCCTGGTGATGGCGGTGTCCTGCACCCCCTCCCGCTGAGGCACCGCCGGTCAGGTCTATGACGCGGCCTTCCGCGGATCTCCGCGGACCAGCGCGACATGCACGTTGACGTGTCGCGTTTCGTCCGGAGCTCAGTCAGCCAAGACCTGAACAACGATGTGGTGGCCCCGAGGGGCCGCCCCATCGTGCTGACCACCCCGACGGCGATTTAGACGATGAATCGAGCTACGGCCAGGAATCTTCACGCTTTTCAAGACGCTGCACGGCACCCCGCCAGATCCAGCAGCGAATCCAGTCTCGTCGACCTTGACGGCTGGTCCCTGTTCGATTTCTGAACCATTCCGGTCAAAACGCGAAGCCGCCGCCCAGGCGCCACTGCACGCCGCGCACTCTCCGTAGCGTTCATCCACAAGCAGTATTGAGGCGTTGTTGGTCGGAGGGGAGTTCGATGAAGAGGTTGAGTCAGCGTTTGATTGCGGGTGCTGTGGCGGTCGTTGCGTTGACGGGTGTTGTTGTGGCGGTGCCCGCGGCTGCGCAGGCAGCGCCGTTGGTGGTCGTGAACAGTTACGACGGCGGGTCCTCACAGTGGATGTGCACAGGCGTGCTGGCGGCACAGACGGTGACGTTGCGTAGTAGGGGTTTCGTCATTGTGGGCACCGAGTGCGTCAAGCCTCAGTTTGCGGCACGCTGGCTTGCCAAGGTGAGCTATTACCGGCCCTAGGAACTGTGCCGCAAGCGTTGTGGGCCTGAGATGTGGGGGACTGGTGCTTGCGCCCGCGATTCGCGGGACGCTCTACAGAGAACTATCTACTCTGACTACCGCGAGTTCGCGATCGTGAGTTCACGTTCAGCGGGCTGATGTTGGTCAGCGCCGCGGTTTCGGGGTCGCTGTGGAGGCGCGGACGATGAGCTGGGACGGGAGCTCGACGACGTCGATCGTCCTGTCCCCGTCGATGGCCTTCAGGAGCGTCTCGACACCGATCGACCCGGACCGGTTGATCGCGAGGCGCACGGTAGTGAGGCCGGGGCGTCGCGCGGAGGCGATCTCGATGTCGTCGTTGCCGACGATGCTGAGATCCTCCGGGCAGCGCAGCCCCAAGTCTTCGATTCCGGCCTCGATCCCGAGGGCGATGAGGTCGTTGTAGGCGATCACAGCGCTCGCGCCGCTGGCGATCACTGTGGCGGCCGCGGCGCGCCCGCCTTGGATCGAGGCGGCCTGGTGGGTCAGTCGCGTGAAGAGGACCTCGAATTCGGCGCACGCGCGCGCGACGGCGTCGCCGCGACGGACATCGGCCCAGGAGTACTCGGGACCCGCGGCGTAGGCGATGTGCCGATGTCCGAGCGCGACGAGATGCTCGACGGCTTGGCGTGGCCCACGCTCCGTGTCCATCACAACGCAGCGAGCGTCGTCGATGATCCTGTTCAGTACGACGAAAGGAGTCTCGCCTGTCAATCGTCGTACGTCGTCGGGTGGCAGCCGGGGGGAACAGAGCAGCATGCCGTCGAATGCAGTGGCACGGGCGATCTGCTCGCGTTCCCGGCCGAGGTCTTCATCTGTGTCGAAGAGAACGATGCGATGCCGACCATGCCATGCCTGGCTGTGGATGCCTTTCAGTAGCTGGGCATACACGGGGCTCGCGATATCGGGGACGACGACGGCGATCGTCTTCTCCTCGGGTGGCGCGGTCGGTGCAGGCTGATAGCCCAGCTCGGAAGCTGCAGCGTGAACCTTCTCCAGTGTGGTCGCGGCAAGCCGGTCCGGCTCTCCGAATGCGCGTGAAGCGGTCGCGAGCGAGACGCCCGCGTGCCGGGCGACGTCGGTAAGGGTGACGGTCACGGTGCTCCTTCGCAAAGTTCTGCTTCATTCATCATGACGCATCGCCGCCGACTGCAAACATTGACAAGCTTGTACAAACCAATGCAAGATGAAGACATGTCGATCACAGAGGATCCCACGGAGAAGCCGCAAGGCTTCCTCATCCGTGTCGAGGGAGGGCAGCGATGACCGGCGGTCCCAGTCGTCTCACGAGGGGGAGTGCAGGCGGGTTCTCTGTCCCGGCACCGGCACGCCCGGGGATCCTCCACCTGGGTCTCGGGAACTTCCACCGCGCGCACCAAGCGGTCTACACGGCCGCCGCGCTCGCGCAGGACGGTGGGGACTGGGGCGTCGTCGGCGTTGCTTCGCGATCCCGGGCCGTGGTCGACGCCTTGCGCGCACAGGACCTCCTCTACACCGTCGCGCAGATCTCGCCCGCGGAGTTCTCGCTCAGCCTCCCCGGAGTGCACACCGACGCGTTCGTCGCCGCCGACCAGCCGGACCGGGTCGTCGCGCAGCTCGCCGATCCGGCGATCCGCATCGTGACGCTCACCGTGACCGAGAACGGCTACAGCACGGCAGCGGGGACCGGACGCCTCGACCTGGACGACCGCCGCGTAGCCGCCGACCTCGCCGGAGGCGCGCCACGGACCACCATCGGCCAACTGGCGCGCGGGCTGCAGCGCCGAGCCTCGGGCGGCGGGGCTCCGCTGACCGTCCTCAGCTGCGACAACCTCGCGGCCAACGGCGAGCGGACCGCACATCTCGTGCGCGAGTTCCTCGGGGCGCTGCCGGGCAGCGAGGCGGAAGAGGCGCTCGCCTACCTCGACCGTGCCGTCGCCTTCCCGTCGAGCATGGTCGATCGGATCGTCCCGGCCACGACGGATCTGCTGCGCGACGACGTCGCTGCGCGCCTCGGTCTGCGAGACGAGGCGACCGTGCCGGCCGAGCCCTTCACGATGTGGGCGATCGAGGACGCCTTCGCCGCCGGCCGGCCGGCGTGGGAGGCCGGCGGTGCCGTGTTCACCGACGAGGTCGACCGGTTCGAGCTCATGAAGGTGCGTCTGCTCAACGGCACTCACTCCCTGATCGCCTATCTCGGGGCGCTGAGCGGCGAATCGCTCATCGCAGCCTCCGTGGCGCGAGCCGAGATCGAGCGCGCGGCACGCGCCGTCATCGGCCGCGAGTACGGGCCGTCTGTGCAGCTGCCCGAGGGCATCGACGGCCAGGAATACGAACAGCAGCTCTTCCAACGGTGGGGGAACAGCGCACTCGGCCATCGCACGGCTCAGGTCGGCACCGACGGCTCCGTGAAGCTGCGTCAGCGCATCCCCGGCCCCGTCATCCAGGCGCTGGGCGAGGGAAGATTTCCCCATCTCATCGCACTCTGCGTCGCCGGTTACCTCGCGTGCGTCGCACCGCTGCCGGGGTTCGAGCCCGGCCCCGAGGCCAGGGCGATGGCCGATGCCGCACGCGATGGTCTCTCCCTCCTCGCCGCTTCGGCGCGGAACGGCCAGGACCTCGCACATCGCGTGATCGTCGAGAAACAGTTGTTCGGCGCAGAGCTCGCGGCGCGGCAGGACTTCGCGGATCGCGTCGGGGAACTGATCGACACGATCCGCTGTCATGGCGTCGCTGCCGCGATCCAGGAGGCGCTCGACGCCTCGGACGCGGAGCCCGCCGAACCCAGGAAGGAGCAGGTCCGATGAAGAGGCTGGCCATCCACGGCAAGGAGGACATCCGCTGGGAGGACGCGCCGCTGCCGGAGCCCGCCCCGGGCGAGGTGCGCCTGCGCGTCGCCTTTGCAGGTATCTGCGGATCGGATCTGCACTACTACTTCCACGGCGCGAACGGCGAGTACGCGATCCGCGAGCCACTCACCCCCGGGCATGAGCTGTCCG
>JAITLM010000215.1 GCA_031277885.1 Microbacterium sp. | reverse complement strand
ACCGCCATCGGCGCCATCGCCGCCATCGCCGTCATCTTCGGCACGGCTGTGCTCGCCGCCGTGGTGCTGCGCGCCGTCTACGCCGAGGTCGATGCCCCGACCCTCGGGCAGGTGGTCGGCCGCGGGCACTACTACGGCGCCCGCCGGCTGCCGGTCGTCGGCATCGCGGGCGCCGCGCTCGCCGCGGCGACCGTCGCCCTCTCGGCACTCACCGGCAGCATCGCCGCAGCCGTCCTCGCCGCCGTGGCTCTCCTACTGCTGCTCCTCTGGCTCCTGCTCTTCGCCCGCATCGCGAAGCCGATCAACGCCACCTTCACCGCCGCCGCCCTCGCGGGCACCGTGCCGGCCGACGCCCGAGCGCTGCAGGACCGGTGGGAGTCGATCATCCCCCTGCGCGCCTCGCTGCAGGGGCTCGCCCTGGTGCTGCTGTGCGTCGCGCTGGTGGTGCACTGAGGCTCGGCCGTCGGCCCGAGGGGCCCGTCGCCCGGACGACGGGCCCCTCGATGCGCGCAGCTCAGAGCGTCGCGGCGTACGGGTCGAAGTCCTCGTCGAGGGATCCGACCTCGTTCAGGGTGCTCTGCACCGTGACGAAGCCGCGGGACTCCGCCGATTCCTCGATCGACAGCAGCGCGTCGAGCACGTGCGCACCGAACTCGCCGGTCGCGACATGCGGGCGGCCGGCCCGGATCGATCGCGCCATGTCGAGCAGCCCCAGGCCGCGGCCGGAGACCACGCCCTCCTGCGCGATGTCGACGACCTCCTGCTCGATGGGCTCCGGCGGGATGAAGAGGCGGGTGAGCGGCCTGGTGATCGAGATAGGACCACCGAAGGTGTTCGGATCCGGGATCGTCAGCGTGCCCTCGGTGCCGGTGATCTCGACGATCCCGTGGCGCAGCATCGGCGAGTCGGTGCTGTAGAGGCTCTGCGCCTGGCCACCGCGCTCGAACTCCATCAGCACGCCCAGCGTCGAGGGGATCTCGACCGGGAACTCCTCGCCGGCCTTGGGCCCCTGCTGCACGCGCCGGGTCGGAGTTCCCCGCAGGCCGAGCGCCGCGACCGCGGCGACGGGGCCGAAGACGTGCACGAGGGTGGAGACGTAGTACGGGCCCATGTCGAGCAGCGGCCCGCCGCCCTTCGCGTAGAGGAACGCCGGGTCCGGGTGGAAGATCTCCGGCCCCTGCCACTGGAAGGTCGTCTGCGCGAACAGCGGGCGGCCGATGTCGCCCCGCGCGATCACGCGCTTCGCAGTCTGCACACCGGGACCGAGCACCGTGTCGGGTGCCGCGCCGACACGCAGCCCGAGGTCGGCGGCCTTGGCGTTGATGCGCGCCGCCTCCTCGCGGCTCACGCCGATCGGCTTCTCCGTCCACACGTGCTTGCCCGCGTCGAGGGCCGCGAGCGATACGCCGACGTGCTCCGCGGGCGGGGTGATGTTCACGACGAACTCGATGTCGGGATCGCCGAGGACGGCGTCGACGTCGCCGGCCACGGGCACACCGTACTCCGCCGCCTGCGCCCGGGCACGCTCCGGGATGAGGTCCGCGACGGCGAGCACGCGGACATCGGGGAACCGCGTGAGGTTCGTCAGGTACTGATCGCTGATGTTCCCCGCGCCGATGATGCCGACGCCGACGGAGCCGGACGACGCCGCCATCAGCGGGCCACGTTCTCGTCGAGGAAGATCCGGCTCTGCTCGATCGCGGAGAGGATGTCGCCGTCGAAGCGGTCGAACTCGACGATCGCGAGTTCCAGCGCGGGAGCCGCGGCGGCGGCGGCCGCGAGCGGGACGACGCCCTGGCCGGCCGGCACCTGGTCGGCGGGCGGGTAGGCGCGGACCGCCTCCGGATCGAGCGTGCCGTCCTTGGCATGCACGGCGACGACGCGGTCCCCGAGGCGCTCCAGCAGGGCGACGGGGTCGGCGCCCGCGCGGGCCGCCCAGTACAGGTCGACCTCGAGCAGGACGCGCTCGTCGAGCAGGCCCGCGAGCACCTCGAGTCCGGTCACTCCGTCGAACACCGCCTCCAGCTCGTGCGCGTGGTTGTGGTAGCCGACGCGCAGGCCGTGCGCCTCCGCGGCGGCCGCGGCCGCGTTGAGGCGGCGGGCCGTATCCTCGATCTGCGCGACCGACTCCCAGCGCGCGGGCTCGGTGTAGGGATCGATCACGATGCCCATGCCGAGCGTCTTCGCGGCGGCGAAGACCTCGTCGTGCGACGGGACCGCGATCGAGGTGCCGGAGCCGTCCGGATTCACGAACGAGTCGGACGCGAGGAAGGCGTGCCCCGAGGGTGCGACCAGGCCCGCGGCAGCGAGGGCGGCGGCCAGGGGCGCCGCGCGGTGCACGAAGTCGTAGGGCTCGACCGTGGTGAACCCGCGTCCGGCGACGGCGGCGAGCGTCCCTTCGAGGTCGTCGTCGAGCTGGGACTTCAGAGTGAACAGCTGGATGGATGTCTGGACCGTCATCGGTAGCTCCTTGGGTGTCTGCGGTGACTGCGTTCGTGAGCGCAAGCGTGGGCCGCCTCGCCGTGACGAGCAGACTAGCACCAAAAACCTCCGCATGGAGGTTTTGGGTGGGTAGAATCGAGACATGCCCGCCGCCGACCCGCCGACGTCTCGCCAGGGCGTATACGCCAAGGGCGTCGCCCGACGCCAGGAGATCCTCGACCGCAGCATCGAGGTGTTCGCGGCACGCGGATCCGGTCGCACCAGCCTCCGCGCCATCGCCAGGGAGATCGGCGTGACCCACGCGGCCCTCTCGCATTACTTCGGCTCGCTGGAGGAGCTGCTGGTCGCGGTCTACGAGGCGAGCAGCCCCCACGGCGAGGACTCCGTCCCGGCGGACACCTCGCCGATGACGATGATGATCGAATCCGCGCGCGCCAACCGCGAGGTGCCAGGCCTCGTCCAGTTGTACTCGTCGCTGGTCGCGACGGCCCTCGAGGACGACCATCCCGTGGCGCATGCGTTCGCGAGCACCCGGTTCGCGAAACTGCGCGCCGAGCTCGGCGACCGGATCCGTCAGCAGCAGCGCGACGGACGGATGCGCGCCGACGTGGATCCGCTCGCCGCCGCCGCGCTCGTCATCGCCGCCTCGGACGGCCTGCAGACCCAGTGGCTGCTCGACGACAGCGCCCCGCAGCACGAGGCCCTCGCCGTTCTCGAGCGTCTGCTGCGTCAGACCCCCACGGACGGATAACGGCGCTGCGGCGCGGCCCGCGCCGATTCCGTGCGACACGACGTCGCACGCGATTCCCCCCTCGGGAGGACTCGCCCCTCAGCGACCGTCGATCTCGGCGATCCGGAACGCGACGAGATCCCGGATCAGGTCGTCGGGGATCTCGGATCCCGGCGCGAAGCGGATCGTCCCGGTACTGGTCCCGGCGCCGTCGAGGTTCTCGACGCGGCCGGCGACCGCCGCCACCGCGGCAGCGCTGAACGGGTAGACGCCCAGGTGCTTCGCCGTGCGGATGGCGGAGATCAGCACCTTCCCGTGGTGGGTGAGGGCGGGCATGCGGTAGCCGGTCCCCTGCGCCGCATCGGGGGCGAGCTCGAGCGCGACCTCGTACACGCGCGCCAGCGCCCGCCGGTCCTCCGGATCCTCGACGCCCGCCAGATACTCGTCCACCACGCCCATGCGCTCATCCTGGCATCGAGTCCTGACACGCAGAAGACCCCCGCCCCGAGGGGCGAGGGTCTTCCGGAGAGCGTCTCCTGAGCCTGTGGAAGGGCTCAGATGGCGTTGACGTCCAGCGGGATGCCGGGGCCGAACGTGGTCGACACCGCACCCTTCTGGATGTAGCGGCCCTTGGAGCTGGACGGCTTGAGGCGGACGATCTCCTCGAGCGCGGCCTTCATGTTGTCGTCGAGCTGCTCGGCCGAGAACGAGGCCTTGCCCACGACGAAGTGCACGTTGGCGTGCTTGTCGACGCGGAACTCGATCTTTCCGCCCTTGATCTCCTCGACGGCCTTGGCCGGGTTCGGGGTCACGGTGCCGGTCTTCGGGTTCGGCATCAGACCACGCGGGCCCAGCACCTTGCCGAGACGGCCGACCTGGCCCATGAGCTCAGGGGTGGAGACGGCCGCGTCGAACGCGGTCCAGCCGCCGGCGACCTTCTCGATGAGCTCGGCGCCGCCGACCTCGTCCGCACCCGCGGCGATCGCGGCCTCAGCGGCCGGACCCGTCGCGAACACGATGACGCGGGCGGTCTTGCCGGTGCCGTGCGGGAGGATGACGGTGCCGCGCACCATCTGGTCGGCCTTGCGGGGGTCGACCGAGAGCTTCAGCGCGACCTCGACGGTGGAGTCGAACTTCGCGGAGCCGGTCTCCTTCGCGAGGGCGACAGCCTCGGTCGGGGTGTAGAAACGGTCCGCCTCGATCTTCGCGACGGCGGCGTTGTAAGCCTTGGACTTGGTAGCCATTGTTATCTCCCTCAGCCCTCGACCGTGATGCCCATGGAACGGGCGGTTCCGGCGATGATCTTGGACGCGGCGTCGAGGGCGTTCGCGTTCAGGTCGGCCTGCTTCTGCTCGGCGATCTGACGGACCTGCTCGGCGCTGATCTTCGCGACCTTGACGGTGTGCGGAGTGGCGGAGCCCTTCTGCACGCCCGCAGCCTTCTTGATCAGCTCGGCCGCCGGCGGGGTCTTCAGGATGAACGTGAAGCTGCGGTCCTCGTAGACGGTGATCTCCACGGGGATGACGTTGCCGCGCTGCGACTCGGTCGCGGCGTTGTACGCCTTGCAGAACTCCATGATGTTGACGCCATGCTGACCGAGCGCGGGGC
>JAITLM010000180.1 GCA_031277885.1 Microbacterium sp. | reverse complement strand
TGCGCACGCGGGAGAGACGGTTGCGGACGACGCCGTGCCCGACGCCGAGTTCGGCGGCCGCGGCCCGGTAGTCCCAGCCCTCGGTCGCGCAGAGCCGGAAGATCTCGCGGTCGAGCACGGTCATCCCGTCGAGCTCGGCGGCGATCCTGTCGGCGAGCTCGGCGGCGATCACCTGCTGCTCGACGTCGATCAGTGCGGGGAGCAGCTCGTCCACGCCCTCGGCGGTGTGCGCTGCGTCGCGCTGGCGGCGGCGCAGCCGGTTGGCCGCCTGGAACCGGCAGATCGTCGCGAGCCAGGGCAGCAGCGACTCGGTTGCGAGCTCCAGGCCCGGGAGCTTCCGCCAGGCGACCACGAAGGCCTCCTGCGTCACGTCCTCGGCGTCACCGGCATCCCCGAGGATGCCGTACGCGATCCAGTAGACCGGGCGCACGTAGGCGCGATACAGCGTGCGGAAGGCGCTCTCGCTCCCCGCCGCCGCGCGCGCGACGAGCGTCCTGTCCTGTGCATCGTGTGCCATGCCGGCTCCGTTCGGTGTCTCTCACCCTAGGAGTGTCGGCACCGGCGGAATCGTCTCAGCCCTTGCTGACGATCGGCACGTGCGGATCCTTCTGGTGCCGCAGCCAGATCGTGGACAGCGCGGGGATGGTCAGGGTCGCGCGGGGCGAGCCGTTCTCGACATCGGTCGCGTAGACGAGACCGAGGTTGCCCTCGCCGTGCCCGCCGAACTCGGCCGCATCGGTGTTCAGCACTTCGGTCCAGCCGCCCGCGAGCGGCAGATCGAGGCTGACGCCGTGCCGCGTGGCGCCGGCGAAGTTGCTGATGACCGCGAGGTGCCCGCCGTGCGCATCGCGGCGCACGAAGGCGACGATGTTCGGATCCCAGTCCGGTGCGCCGATGCGCGTGAACGAGCTGCTGTCGTGATCCCGCTCCCACAGCGGCGCGTTCTGCCGGTAGGTGCCGTTCAGCGCGCCGACGAACTCCTGCAGCTGCCGGTGCGACGGCTGGTCGAGGAGCCACCAGTCCAGGCCGCGGTCCACCGACCACTCGGAGAGCTGGCCGAACTCCTGGCCCATGAACAGGAGGTTCTTGCCGGGGTGCCCCCACATGTAGCCGAGGTAGGCGCGCACGTTCGCGAGCTTCGCGGCGTGGTCGCCCGGCATCTTCGAGAGCAGGCTGCCCTTGCCGTGCACGACCTCGTCGTGGCTGATCGGCAGGATGTAGTTCTCGCCGAACGCGTACACGAAGGAGAAGGTCATCTCGCCCTGGTGGTGCGAGCGGTAGAGCGGATCGCGCTCGATGTAGACGAGCGAGTCGTTCATCCAGCCCATGTTCCACTTGAACCCGAAGCCGAGCCCGTTGTGGTCGGTGGGCGCCGTCACACCCGGGAAGCTCGTCGACTCCTCGGCGACCATGACGATGCCGGGGTGCTTCCGGTACGCGGTGGCGTTGACCTCCTGCAGGAAGCGGATCGCCTCCAGGTTCTCGCGCCCGCCGTGCACGTTGGGCTCCCACTCGCCGTCGTCACGCGAGTAGTCGAGGTAGAGCATCGAGGCGACGGCGTCGACGCGCAGACCGTCGGCGTGGAACTCGTCCAGCCAGAACAGCGCGTTCGCGACGAGGAAGTTGCGCACCTCGTTGCGGCCGTAGTCGAAGATGAGCGTGCCCCAGTCGCGGTGTTCGCCGCGCCGCGGATCCGGATGCTCGTAGACGGCCTCGCCGTCGAAGCGCGCGAGGGCGAAGGCATCCTTCGGGAAGTGTCCGGGCACCCAGTCGATGATCACGCCGATGCCGGCCCGGTGCAGCCGGTCGATGAGGTGCTTCAGGTCGTCGGGCTCGCCGTAGCGATGCGTCGCCGCGTAGTAGCCGGTCACCTGGTAGCCCCAGGATCCGGTGAAGGGGTGCTCGGCCACGGGCATGAATTCCACGTGCGTGAACCCGGTGGTGGTGACGTGCTCGATGAGCTCGTCCGCGATGTCCCGGTAGCCGAGTCCCGGGCGCCAGGAGCCGAGGTGCAGTTCGTAGACGCTCATCGGCTGTGCGACCGCATGCGTCGCGGCACGGCGCGTCATCCAGGCGCCGTCGCCCCAGGAGTACTCCGACCGCGTGACGATCGAGGCTGTCGCGGGCGGGACCTCGGCGAGCTGGGCCATCGGATCCGCCTTGAGGATCCAGGTGCCGTGCGGGGTGAGGATCTCGTACTTGTAGTGCGCTCCGACGCCCACGCCGGGCACGAACAGCTCCCACACGCCGCTCGAGCCCATGGAGCGCATCGCGTCCAGCCGGCCGTCCCAGCCGTTGTGGTCGCCGACGACGCGCACGGCCTTCGCGTGCGGTGCCCAGACGGCGAACGCGGTGCCCTGGTCGCCGTCGACGAACCGCGGGTGCGCGCCGAGCGCCTCCCAGAGGCGCTCGTGGCGGCCCTCGCGGATGAGGTGCAGGTCGAGCTCGCCGATGGTGGGGGCGTGCCGGTACGGATCGGGGGAGATCCAGTCGGGGGCGTCGCCGTACGTCGCCTTGATCCGGTAGGCGCCCGCGGGTCCGGTGACCTCGCCCTCCCAGATGCCCTCGGCGAGATGGGTCAGGGGTACCTCGACACCGCCGTCGAGCAGCACCGAGACGCCCTTCGCGAGCGGTCGCAGCGCGCGCACGATCGTCACGCGTCTGCCGCCCGACTCGGGCTGCGGATGCGCTCCGAGGACGGAGTGCGGGTCGTGGTGCGAGCCCGAGGCCACGGCCTCGAGCACAGCCGCATCGATCGTGGTGGTGATCATGGCTGCCCCTTCACATGGAGGATGTGCACCGGCTCCGTGAAGGCGTCCAGGCGCACGAAATTGTGATCCGTCCAGGTCCAGACGGATCCGGTGACGAGGTCCTCGACCTCGTACGCCGTCCCGGGCTCGACGCCCCATGCGAGGGTGTCGAGATGCACGGTGGTCTGCCGCACCGAGTGCGGGTCGACGTTGGCGACCACGATGATCGTGTCGCCGGAGTCCGTGCCGGTGAAGGGCGCGTCCAGGTGCTTGGAGAACACAAGGATCGCGTCGTCGTCGCTCCAGTGCAGCTGCAGATTGCGCAGCTGCCGGAGCGCCGGGTGTGCGCGGCGGATCTCGTTGAGGCGGGTGAGGTAGGGGGCGAGCGAGCGCCCCTCCGCCTCGGCCTTCGCCCAGTCGCGCAGCTTGTACTCGTACTTCTCGTTGTCGATGTTCTCCTCGGAACCAGGACGGGCCACGTTCTCGAACAGTTCGTAGCCGGCGTAGACGCCGTACAGCGGCGCGCCGGTCGCGGCGATCGCGGCCCGGATCCGGTACGCCGCGCGACCGCCGAACTGCAGATACTCGGTGAGGATGTCGGGGGTGTTCACGAACAGGTTCGGGCGCATGTAGTCGGCCGTCTCCTGCGAGACCGAGAGCAGGAACTCCTCGAGCTCCGCCTTGGTGTTGCGCCAGGTGAAGTAGCTGTAGCTCTGCTGGAAGCCGACCGCCGCGAGCCCCCGCATCGGCGCGGGGCGGGTGAACGCCTCCGCCAGGAAGACCACGTCGGGGTGCTTGGTGTTGACGGTGCGGATCAGCCACTCCCAGAACCGCAGCGGCTTGGTGTGCGGGTTGTCGACCCGGAAGATCGACACGCCCTGAGCGATCCAGTGCTCGACGATCCGCAGCACCTCGGTGTAGAGGCCCACCGGATCCCGGTCGAAGTTCAGCGGGTAGATGTCCTGGTACTTCTTCGGGGGGTTCTCGGCGTAGGCGATCGTGCCGTCCGGGAGTTCCGTGAACCACTCCGGGTGCGCGGTGACCCAGGGGTGGTCCGGGGCGGCCTGCAGCGCGAGGTCGAGGGCCACCTCGAGGCCGAGCGCGTTCGCCTTCTTCACGAAGGCGCGGAAGTCGGCGAGGGTGCCGAGGTCGGGATGCACGGCGTCGTGCCCGCCCTCCGCGGCGCCGACCGCCCACGGCGATCCGGGATCGGCGGGGCCGGCGGTGAGCGTGTTGTTCGGCCCCTTGCGGTTGAGGCGCCCGATCGGGTGGATCGGCGGGAGGTAGAGCACGTCGAAGCCCATCGCGGCGACCGCGGGGAGGCGCTCCGCGGCGGTCGCGAAGGTGCCGCTCGCGATCGTGCCGTCGGTCTCGCGCACCGCGCCCTCGGAGCGCGGGAAGAATTCGTACCAGGCCGCGGCGCCGGCGATCGTGCGCTCGACCAGGACCGTCTGCCACGGTGTGGCCGAGTCGAGCGCGGTGAGCGGGCGGTCGGCGAGGAGGGCGGTGAGCTCCGGGTCCGTGGCGATGGCGAGAGCGTCCTCTGCGGTCCCGTCGGGGGAGCGCAGCTGCTCCGCGACCGCCGCGAGCCGCTTGCGCTCCGGCTTCGGGCGGGTCTTGTCCTTCGCGGCCCGTCCGAGCAGCCCCGCACCGAGGGCGCGCATCACCTCGACGTCCACGCCCGCCGCGATCTTCAGCTCGGCCGCGTGCGCCCAGGTGGCGAACTCGTCCGCGAACGCCTCGAAGCGGAACGTCCAGGCGTTCGTCTCGTCGAGCGCGACGTCGACCTGCCAGCGGTCGGTGCCGTCGCCGAGCGGGGTGAGCCGGTGCAGGCTCTCCTGATGGTTCGGGGTGCGCAACCGCAGATGCACGCCGATGAGGTCGTGCCCCTCGCGGAACGCGACGACCCGGAACGGGATCACCTCGCCGGAGAAGGCCTTCGGATGGAAGCCCTCGGGCGCCGCGGGGGACGGATCCGCGAGGGGGATGCGGGTGGTCTGAGCGTCCGCCGCATCGATGTCGGGCAGTGCGCGCACGGGGATCTGCGCGGTGCTGCGGAGAGCATCGGACGAGGACTGTGCGGCAGTTCGTTCGGACACACCCTGAACCTACCGCGCTCCGAGGTCGGAAGAGGTAACGGGCGGGTCACTCCGCGCGGAACAGTCTCATCGAGGTGCCGGGAAGGGCGAGCACGTCGCCCGGCTTGTGCACCGTCTCGACGGGCGAGGGCCGTTCCTCCGCGCTCGACCACAGCGCGACGTAGCGCGACACGCCGTCGATCACCGGAAGCCGGATGTCGATCGGCGACTCGGTGCCGTGCACGACGAGCAGGATCCGGTTGAACGCCTCCTTGTCGGGCGTGGACGATGCGACGTACTGCAGGGTGCGGTTGCGGGGGTCGTTCCACTGCTCGACCTCCATCGTGTCGCCGTCCTGGTCGTACCAGTCCATGACCGAGGCGTTCGGGATGTGCTCCCCGAGGCGGGCGTAGCGGAGCGGGCGCAGGGCCGGGTTCTCCTCGCGCAGCCGGGTCAGGAGCGAGGCGTGCGCGAACAGGTCCTGCTGCCACGGCTCGTGATCCCAGTTGAGCCAGCTGATCGCCGAGTCCTGGCAGTAGGCGTTGTTGTTGCCGCGCTGGGTGCGCCCGAACTCGTCGCCGGCGGTGAGCATCGGCACGCCGGCGGAGAACAGGAGCGTGCCGAGCAGGTTGCGCATCGCCTTGCGGCGCGCGGCGAGGATGACCGGATCGTCGGTGGGGCCCTCGGCGCCATGGTTGAACGAGCGGTTCATGTCGGCGCCGTCGTGGTTGCCCTCGCCGTTCGCCTCGTTGTGCTTGACGTCGTAGGACACGAGGTCGTTCAGCGTGAAGCCGTCGTGCGCGGTGACGAAGTTGATGCTCGCGAGCGGACCGCGCTCATCGCTGAACGTGTTCGCCGAACCGGCGAGGCGGTTCGCGAACCCGCCGATGCCGGTCGGGGCGGAGGCGCGGCGGGCGTAGTCGATGTCACTGAGCCAGAAGTTGCGGACGCGGTCGCGGTAGCGGTCGTTCCACTCGCTCCACCCAGTCGGGAAGTTCCCGGTCTGCCAGCCGCCGAAGCCCACGTCCCAGGGCTCGGCGATGATCTTCGCGTCGGCGAGGGCCGGATCCGTCCTGATCGCGTGCAACAGCGGATGCTGCGGGTCGTAGGTGCTCGTGTCGTCGCGCCCGAGCGCGGTGGCGAGATCGAAACGGAATCCGTCGATCTGCATCTCTGTGGTCCAGTAGCGCAGCGAATCCAGCACGAGACGCGCCGCCGCGGGCGTCGCGGTGTCCAGGGTGTTCCCGCAGCCCGTGGTGTCGATGTAGCTGCCGTCCTCCTGCTGGCGGTAGTACAGGGCGTTGTCGATCCCTCGCAGGCTCGTGCGGGGGCCGCCGATGCCCTCCTCGTTCGTGTGGTTGTACACGACGTCGAGGATCACCTCGATGCCCGCCTCGTGGAGCAGCTTCACCATGCCCTTGAACTCGCGCAGGATCGCCTCGGGACCCTCCTTGCGCGAATCCTCGGTCGCGTAGGCGGCATGAGGCGTGAAGAAGTTCAGGGTGTTGTAGCCCCAGTAGTTCGACAGTCCGCGGTCCAGCAGTCGCGGCTCGGAGGCGAAGGCCTGCACCGGCAGCAGCTCGACCGCCGTGATCCCGAGCTCGCGGTAGTACTCGATCATCGCCGGGTGCGCGACGCCGGCGTATGTGCCGTGCAGGGCCGGGGGCACCCCGGGGTGGCGCTTGGTGAGCCCCTTGACGTGGCCCTCGTAGATGACCGTGCGGTCGAGGGGCGTCAGGGGCTTCGCGACCCCGCCCCAGTCGAAGCCGTCCTCGATGACCACCGAGCGCCATTCCTCGTAGCCGTCGCCCTGGGCGAGGCCGCGGGCATAGGGGTCCAGCAGCAGGGTCTCGGGGTTGAACGTGTTGCCGGGGCTGTGCGCCCCGTCGACGCGCAACGCGTACCTGGTCCCGGGCTGGAGCAGGTCGGTGGTGATCTCCCACACGCCGCCGGGGCGGCGCTCGAGCGCGAGCTGCGCGGTCTCCCAGTCCAGGTCGGTCTCATCGAAGATCACGAGCTCGATCGACGAGGCGTTCTGCGACCAGACGCGCAGCGTGGCGGCCCCGTCGTGAAGGCGGACGCCCAGCGCGTCCAGGGACGGGCTGCACAGGGCGCAGGCGTCGCCGTCGGGTACCGGCGTCTCGACCTCTATCGCGTGCGGACACATGAGGGAAAGAATATCGCGGCAGCGGCGGCCCGGGCTGCCACGGCGTACCGCGATCCGTGCCACCGAGTCCCATCCCAGGGCGAAGTGCGAGAGTGGTGGAGTGCACTACCTGGATCATGCGGCGACGACCGACCTGCGGCCCGAGGCCGCCGAGGAGTGGCTGCGTGTCGCCGGGGCGACCGGCAACGCCTCCTCCACGCATGGGGCGGGGCAGCAGGCGCGCCGGATCCTGGAGGAGTCCAGGGAACGTCTCGCGGCGGTGCTGGGGTGCGAGCCCATCGAGGTCGTCCTGACCTCGGGCGGCACCGAATCGGTGAACCTCGCCGTGCAGGGACTGTGGCGCTCCCGGCCGGAGGGGAGCGATGCGATCCTGCTGCCCGACGGGGAGCACCACGCGACGCTCGACACGGTCGCCGCGCTCGCCGCGGACGGCGCCCGGATCGTGCCGGTGGCGCTGGATGCCGTGGGGCGCATCCCCGTGGACGCCTTCACGGCGGGGCTGGCAGCGGACGGCGTGGCCGTGGCCACCGCGCTGATGGCGAACAACGAGGTCGGCACGATCAACGACGCCCGCGCGCTCGCCGCATCCGCAGCCGCGGCGCGCGTTCCCCTGCACCTGGACGCCGTCGCCGCCTTCGGGCACCTGCCGCTGTCGTTCGCGGCGCTCCGCGGCGAGGCGGCGGCCGGTGCGGGACTCGTCGCGCTCAGCGTCGCGGGGCACAAGATCGGCGCCCCCACCGGCACGGGGGCGCTCGTCGTCGCCCGCACCGCGCGCCTCTCGCCCCTGCTGCACGGCGGTGGTCAGCAGCGCGGACTCCGCTCCGGCACGCAGGACGTCGCGGGTGCCGCCGCGTTCGCGGTCGCCGCGGAGCTCGCCGCGGCCGAGCAGATCGCGGAGGCGGCACGACTGGGCGCGCTGCGCGACCGCCTCGTCGCGGGGGTCCGGGAGCGGGTGCCCTCCGCGGAACTCCTCGGGGATCCGGATGCCTCCGGTCGCCTGCCGGGCAATGCGCACCTGCTGTTCCCCGGCGCACCGAGCGAGAGCCTGTTGTTCCTCCTCGACGTCGCCGGGGTCTCCGCGTCCGCCGGATCCGCGTGCCAGGCCGGGATCGCAGAGCCCTCGCACGTGGTGCAGGCGCTCGGCCGCAGCGAGACCGAGGCGCGCAGCGTGATCCGGTTCACGCTCGGGCGCACCTCGGACGACGCCGACGTGGATGCCGTGCTCGCGGT
Organism: Microbacterium sp.; assembly: GCA_031277885.1. GTDB lineage: Bacteria > Actinomycetota > Actinomycetes > Actinomycetales > Microbacteriaceae > Microbacterium. The sequence continues at coordinate 2,182 of JAITLM010000180.1, read as the reverse complement.
GGTCGGCGACGCGTACGCGCGGGCCTCCGGCGCCGCCCGCTGACGCGCGGCGCCTGTCGAGGCCCTGCCCCCGTCTCGCCCTGCCCCCGTCCAGCCGCGCGCTCGTACACTGGATCCATGCGTGTTCTGGCGGCGATGAGCGGGGGAGTGGACTCCGCCGTGGCTGCGGCGCGCGCGGTCGAGGCCGGCCACGATGTCGTGGGCGTGCATCTCGCGCTCTCGCGGGCCGGTGGCACGCTGCGCACCGGGAGCCGCGGCTGCTGCACGATCGAGGACGCGATGGACGCGCGCCGCGCCGCGGACCTGCTCGGGATCCCGTTCTATGTCTGGGACTTCTCCGAGCGCTTCCGCGAGGACGTGATCGAGGACTTCGTCTCGGAATACCGGGCCGGACGCACGCCGAACCCGTGTCTGCGCTGCAACGAGAAGATCAAGTTCGCCGCCCTCCTGGAGCGCGCGATCGAACTCGGCTTCGACGCGGTGTGCACGGGGCACTACGCGACGCTCGTCGATGGCGAGGGCGGGCTGGAACTGCACCGCGCCTCGGACGCCGCGAAGGATCAGTCCTACGTGCTCGGGGTGCTGAACGCCGAGCAGCTCGCGCACACCTACTTCCCGCTCGGATCCACGCCGTCCAAGGCGCTCGTGCGCGCGGAGGCGGCGGAGCGCGGGCTGAGCGTCGCGCAGAAGCCGGACAGCCACGACATCTGCTTCATCCCCGACGGCGACACCCGCGGCTGGCTCGCGGAGAAGGTCGGCGCCGAGCAGGGCGAGATCCTCGACCGCAATGGCGAGGTCGTCGGCACGCACGACGGCGCGCACGCGTTCACGGTCGGCCAGCGCAGGGGCCTGCGGCTCGGCGTGCCCGCCCCCGACGGCAAGCCCCGGTTCGTGCTCGAGGTCCGCCCGGTCTCGAACACGGTCGTCGTCGGTCCCAAGGAGGCGCTCGCGATCGCCGAGATCTCCGGAGAGCGGCGCTCATGGGCCGGAGCGGCGCCCGCCGCGGAGGAGTTCGCCTGCGAGGTGCAGATCCGCGCTCATGCCGATCCGGTCCCCGCGCGCGCGTTCGTGGCGGAGGACGGCGTGAGAGTCGTCCCCGATGCGCCGCTCGACGGCGTCGCACCGGGCCAGAGCGCGGTGCTGTACGTCGGCACGCGGGTGCTCGGCCAGTTCACGATCGACCGCACGGTCTCGGCGGTGCCGGCCGGGGTCTGAGCCCCGCTCCATCGTGGCGCGTCATGTCGTCGGCGGCCGCCCCGCGCTCTGTGATGATGGGTGCACGGTCCGACGGAGGAGGCGCCATGACGAGGACGTACATCCGCGATTTCCACGGGGACGATCTGGATCAGATCGTCCGGCTGTGGGGGCAGGTCACGCGCGAGAACGAGTGGCCCATCTACTCGCTCGCCGAGGTGATCGCCTCCTGCCAGCAGGACCACGCCGTCGTCGCCGTCCAGGGCGAGCTGCTCGTGGGTGCTGCGGTCGGCCGCGGCGCGCACGCGCAGGGATGGATCGTGTTCTTCGGGACGATCGACGACGCCGGATCCGAGGTGAGCTCATCGCTCCTTCACGCGCTGGAGCGCAAGATGGCACCTCTCGGCCTCGCGAAGCTCTCGGTGCTGATCCCCGAGGCCGAGGGGCTGGGCGCGTTCACCGAGAACGGGTTCCACGTGCATCATTCCGTCCGCTACCTCGAGCGCGCGATGCCCATCCAGCGGCGCGAGATCGATGCGCTCAAGGAGGTGGGCGGCCGCATCCTCCCGCCGCACCTGTGGGATCGCGTGGCCGGGATGACGCATGAGAAGACGCTCCTCGAGGAGCGTCTGGTGACGCCGCTCGCCCGCCCGGAGCTCGCCGAGCGATTCGGGGTCGTGCCTCCGCGCGCCGTCATGCTGTTCGGCCCACCCGGTACGGGCAAGACCACGTTCGCGAGAGCGGTCGCCTCGCGGCTCGACTGGCCCTTCGTCGAGCTCTTCCCTTCGCGCCTCGCGGACGGCGGTTCCGGACTCGCCGGCGGGCTTCGCGCATCCTTCGAGACGATCGACGAGCTCGAGCACGCGGTCGTCTTCATCGACGAGGTCGAGGAGATCGCCTCCCGCCGCGGCGGGACGCCGCCCTCGCCCACGCAGGGCGTCACGAACGAGCTGCTGAAGCTCGTCGCCGACTTCCGCGACCGGGAGGG
>JAITLM010000084.1 GCA_031277885.1 Microbacterium sp. | reverse complement strand
CGAGGATCTGCACACGGTGTGCCAGGAGGCCGGCTGCCCGAACATCTACGAGTGCTGGGAGGACCGCGAGGCGACGTTCCTCATCGGGGGGTCGCAGTGCACGCGTCGCTGCGACTTCTGCCAGATCGACACCGGCAAGCCCGCCGACTACGACACCGATGAGCCGCGCCGCGTGGCCGAGAGCGTGCAGCAGATGGGTCTGCGCTACGCCACGGTCACGAGCGTCGCCCGCGACGACCTCCCCGACACCGGAGCCTGGCTGAACGCCGAGACCGTGCGCAAGATCCACGAGCTCAACCCGAACACCGGGGTCGAGCTGCTCGCGAACGAGCACAACGCGGATCCGGCGTTCCTGGGGCAGATCTTCGACGCGCGCCCCGAGGTCTTCGCGCACAACGTGGAGACCGTGCCGCGCATCTTCAAGCGGATCCGGCCGGCGTTCAAGTACGAGCGTTCTCTGAACGTGATCACACAGGGCCACGAGGCGGGGCTCATCACGAAGTCGAACCTGATCCTCGGCATGGGCGAGGAGCCGGAGGAGGTCGTGCAGGCGCTCCAGGACCTGCACGACGCGGGCTGCGACATCATCACGATCACCCAGTACCTCCGCCCCACGCCCCGTCACCTGCCGGTCTCGCGCTGGGTGAAGCCCGACGAGTTCGTCGCTTTCAAGGAGGAGGCGGAGCGGATCGGATTCCTCGGCGTGCTCGCCGGTCCGCTCGTGCGCTCCTCGTACCGTGCCGGCCGGCTGTGGGCGCAGTCCATGGTGTCCAAGGGCCGCGACATCCCGCCGCACCTCGCGCACATCGCCGCCAGCGCAGACCTCGGCTTCGCCCAAGCCGTCTGAGACGCGGATCGCCGGACGGGGAGCAGGGGGGCATCCTCGTCCGGCGGTTCGTTCATCCGGAGATGGCGGGTCGTCGTCCGTGCGCGACGGCGGTGTTCAGTCGGCGCTCATGACCGACAGCACAGAGCCGTCGGATCCGAAGTTCACCAGCAGCACATCGTCCGCACCGTCGGCATCGAGCGCGTACTCGAGCACCGCGAACGGTTCGCTGCCGCCGTGCTCGTCGACCAGCAGCGTCATGCTCATCAGCTGCAGCGAGCGGATGATGTCCACGGCGGCGTCGCCGCTCACGTCGACGAGGTAGTCGTTGAGCTCATCGCCGTACTCCTCCTGCTGCTGCAGGATGTACTCGGTCACCTCGCTCGTACGGTCATCGACCTCGGCGAGCATGCCCCGGCGCGCCTTGTCGTCGATGGCTTCCAGGCCGGAGACGAACGCGGCCGCGATGTCGAGCGACTCCCGGGACACGTCCTCCTGGTCGGGCGCGGTCAGATCCACGGTGAGCGCATGGTCGCCGAACTCCACCGTCTCGGACCAGAAGATCGATCCGTCCGGTCCCGAGGACAACAGTCCGAAGAAGTCGTGTTCGATCGCCATACGGCTATAAAACCAGCCTTGCGCGCGAGGCGGTAGTCCGTGCCGCGCGTGCCGCGGAGCGGTGCGTCATCGTCACGGAATCAGGAGCCGACGAGCGCCTGCACGAACACGTGCGGCGTGAAGCCGGTGAGGTCGTCGATGCCCTCGCCCTGTCCGAGGAGCTTCACCGGGATGCCCGTGCGCTCCTGCACGGCGAGCACGAAACCGCCCTTGGCGGAGCCGTCGAGCTTGGTGAGCACGAGACCGGTGACGCCCGCGTGCTCGAGGAACGCCTCGGCCTGCATGACGCCGTTCTGCCCGGTGGTCGCATCGAGCACGAGCAGCACCTCGCTGATCGGAGCCTGCTTCTCCACGACGCGGCGGATCTTGGACAGCTCGTCCATCAGCCCGCCCTTGGTGTGCAGGCGGCCCGCGGTGTCGATGATCACGATCTCCGTGCCCTCGCGCTTGGCGTAGTCGACGGTCTGGAACGCGACGGACGCCGGATCCTGCCCGTGCTGCTGCGGGCGCACGATCGCGGCTCCCGCACGCTGCGCCCAGGTGGCGAGCTGCTCGACGGCGGCAGCGCGGAATGTATCCGCGGCGCCCACGACGACCGAGCGCTGATAGCCGCGCAGGAACTTCGTGAACTTGCCGATCGTGGTGGTCTTGCCGACGCCGTTCACGCCGACGACGAGCACCACGGCAGGGCGCTCCGTGAGCTTCAGCGTGGTGTCGAACTTCGCGAAGTGCTCCTCGAGCGTCTCCCGGAGCATCCGCTGCAGATCCTTCGGATCCGTCGTGCGGTACTTCTCGACCTTCGCGCGCAGCTCGTCGACCAGCCGCTCGGTGATGTCCGGGCCGAAGTCCGCCGTGAGCAGCGCCGTCTCGAGGTCGTCCCAGGTGTCCTCATCGATCGTGGGCTTGACGAACATGCCGCGCAGCGCGCGACCGAGGGACCAGGACTTCTCCGCCATGCCTCCAGCCTACGGGGAGCGGCCCGGCGGATCCGGCGTGTTCGCCGACGGCGCGCGGCCCGCCTTCGACGCGCAGGCTCAGACCGCGGCGGCCGCGCGATCCCCGACGCGCTGACCGACGACCGCGGACACGCCGTCCTGCCGCATCGAGACGCCGTAGAGCGCATCGGCGATCTCCATGGTGCGCTTCTGGTGCGTGATGACGAGCAGCTGCGAGCTGGCACGGAGCTGCTCGAACACGGTCAGCAGGCGGCCGAGGTTGGCATCGTCGAGCGCCGCCTCGACCTCGTCCAGGATGTAGAACGGGCTGGGGCGGGCCTTGAAGATGGCGACGAGCAGGGCGACGGCCGCGAGCGAGCGCTCCCCGCCGGACAGCAGCGAGAGCCGCTCGATCTTCTTGCCGACCGGGCGCACCGCGACCTCGATGCCGGTGTTCAGCAGGTCGTCGGGCTTGGTGAGCGAGATGCTGCCGGCACCACCGGGGAAGAGCAGCGGGAACACCTCGTCGAACGCCTGACGCGTGTCCTCGAACGCGGCGGCGAAGATCGTCTGCATCCGCTCGTCGAGCTCGGTGATGATCGTGAGCAGATCCTGCCGGGTCTTGGTGAGATCGGCGAGCTGTTCGGTGAGGAACGCGTGCCGCTGCTCGAGCGCCGCGAACTCCTCGAGGGCGAGCGGGTTCACGCGTCCCAGCTGGGCGAGCTTGCGCTCGGCCTCCTGCAGGCGGCGCTGCTGGATGCGGCGGTCGAACGGGATGCCGGAGGGTTCCCGATCCGCCGGCGCGTCCTCGTCGTCCGGATCCTCGGCGACCTCGTCCCGATCCGCGTCGTCGACCACGACGTCGCGGGGAACCAGCTGATCCGGACCGTACTCCGCGACCAGGATGTCCTCGTCGAGGGCGAGCTCCGACTGCACGCGCTCCAGCAGGCTGGACAGGTGCAGCTTCTTCTCATGGATCTGCAGCTCGAGCCCGTGCACGCTCTCGGTGAGGCCTGCGAGGCGCTCGCGGATCGAGGAGTCCTGCCGCCGCAGCTCGCCGAGCTCCTCGTTCTGCGCCGAGCGCGCCGCCTCTGCGGCGGCCAGGGCCAGACGCGCCTCGGCCACGGAGCGGTCGATCGAGTCCAGGATCCGCGGGAGCTCCGCAGCGACTCCGGAGGCGGTCTCCCGCTGGGCGCGCCGGATCACCGCACGACGGGCGGCCTCCGCGGCGGCCTCGCGCTCCCGCTCGCGCTGACGTTCGAGCGTGGCGACCCGCGTCTGGGCCGCGCGCACGCGCTCGCGCATGGTCTCGACGCCGAGGCGCGCCTCGATCTCTGCCTCGCGTGCGGCTTCGAGCGCTTCCAGCAGTCCGTCCCGCGCGGAGACGTCCAGGACGGGGCGCGGCGCGGATTCGGCCTCGGCCAGCGCGCCCTTCGCGGTATCCGCATGCGCCTCCGCATCCGCGACGGCGGACTGGGCCTGGGCGAGACCCGCCTCGAGGCGCTCGCATTCGGCGATCGCCGACTCGTGCTGCACGGTCACGCGGTTGACCTGCTCGGTGTGCGTGGCCAGCGCGGCGTCGTGCTCGCGCAGCGTGCGCAGCGCGTCGCGGGACACGCGCCGCGCGGTCTCGAGCGCCTCGGTCGCGTCCTCGCGCGCCTCGCGCAGCGAGTCGACGACGACGCGCACCTCGTCGAGCCGATCGACCGCCGCATCCCGCTCCGCGACCAGCTCGAGCCGGGAGCGCTCCCCGCCGGATCCGGTGTGCAGGGTGTGCGCGGTGAGCACCTCCCCCGAGCGGGTGACGATCGTGAGCGGCACCCCGGCGGCGGCGACGGCCGCCGCGTGCGCGGACCGCGCCGCGCCCAGGTCGTCCACGATCGCGACGTGCGAGAGGATTCCGAGCACCCCGGCCGGCGCGGTCACGACCTGCGTCGCGGGAGTCGCGCCGGGGATCCCCGCATCGGAGACCACGGCCGACGCGCCCTGGGCGATGACGATGTCGTAGGAGCCCGCGGTCTCGTCATCGCCGGCGAGGGCGAAAGCCGCAGCCGCGTCGTCCACGAGCACGCCCTCGGCGAGCGGGCCGAGCACGGCGGCGATCGCCGCCTCGTACCCCGGCTTGACCTGGACCGCGTCGCCGACGAGCCCGCGCACGCCGGCATGACCGGCCGCGACGATCTCCGCCGCGCCGCCCGTGACGGCGATCGCACTGCCGAGGGCCGCCGCCTTCGCCGTGAGCGCCTCGGACTCGCGCTCCGCGGCGTGCAGCCGCTCGCGCAGCTCGCCGAGTGCGGTCTCGGCGGAGACGGCCCTGGCCTGCGCCCGCTCGTACGCTTCGGCGTGCTCTGCGGCGGTGCCCTCCGGAGCCTCGCCCTCCTCGATCCGCTCGCGTGCTTCGGCGGCCTCACGACGACGTCCGTGCGCCGCCTCGAGCGCGTTCTCCTGACGCAGCACGGCGCCGCGGACCGCGGCCAGAGCGGATGCGGCGGCCTCCGCCTGTCCGCGCAGGGTCGTCAGACGCATGTCGTGCGCGGAGACCAGGGCGCTCTGCTCGGCGATGTCGACATCGAGCGCGTCGAGCTCCGCGCGCGCACTCGCGACCTCACGGGTCGCCTCGTGCGCCGCGTCCTGCGCGCGACCGATCCCCGACGAGATCTCCTCGACCTCGTCCTTCGCCTCATCGATCGTGGCCTGCGTCACGGTCACTGCCGTGACGGCGGCATCGTCCTCGTCGGACCCGAGCAGCGCGAGCCGCTGATTGGCGAGCGTGAAGAGCCCCCGCACGCGCTCCTGCACCTGCTCCAGCCCGAAAGCGACCCGGCGCGCCTCGTCGACGGCCGCGGAGTTCTGCAGCGCCTCCAGCCGGATGATCTCGGCGCGCACCGCATCGGCCTGCTCGCTCAGCACCACGCGCTCGGCGTGCCGCTCGTGCTCGTTGCGGGTGTGGTCGGCGAGCGCCGTGCGCAGCGTCACCACGTCGTCGGCGAAGATCCGCGCCTTGGCGTCGCGGACGACGGCCGCGATCGTCTGCGCCTCGCGCGCGATCTCCGCCTGTCGCCCGAGCGGCTTCAGCTGGCGGCGGATCTCCCCGGCCAGGTCGCTGAGCCGCGTCAGGTTCGTCTCCATCGCGTCGAGCTTTCGGAGCGTCTTCTCCTTGCGACGGCGGTGCTTGAGGATCCCCGCAGCCTCCTCGATGAACCCGCGGCGGTCCTCCGGAGAGGCCTGCAGCACGGTGTCGAGACGCCCCTGGCCGACGATGACGTGCATCTCCCGGCCCAGACCGGAGTCGCTGAGGAGCTCCTGCACATCGAGCAGCCGGCAGCCCTCGCCGTTGATCGCGTACTCGCTGGAACCGTTGCGGAACAGCGTGCGGCTGATCGTCACCTCGGCGTACTCGATCGGCAGCGCTCCGTCGCTGTTGTCGATCGTGAGCTGCACCTCCGCGCGCCCGAGCGGACCGCGCGTCGACGTGCCGGCGAAGATGACGTCCTCCATCTTGCCGCCGCGCAGGGTCTTCGCCCCCTGCTCCCCCATCACCCAGGCGAGCGCGTCGACGACGTTCGACTTGCCGGATCCGTTCGGTCCGACGATGCAGGTCACACCTGGCTCGAAGGCGAACGTCGTCGGCTGCGCGAAGGACTTGAACCCTTTGAGGGTCAGGCTCTTCAGGTGCATGGGCACGCTCGGCGATCGGCGGAGTTCACGGCGTCTACGCTATCGCGGCGACCCCTGCGGCCGTGCGGGAAACGCCCGAGGTCCAGGGATTTCTGAGTGTCGGCTTGACGTCTTCTATGAAGCTCCGCTAGCGTGACAACCCGAGCCGAGAAAGGAGGTTGCCGGACATGATGAACAACCGCATCGCATTCACCCCATCCCGTGGGATCGACGCGTCTTCGGCGACTTCCGCCGGCGTCTGCGCGCGCTTCGACGCGTAGAACAGACGCGCTCCCTCGTCCCGGCCTGAGGCCGGCCTGACGCCTTCGGGCGTCCGCGATCCGATCCGCGGTCCTCCGTGTCGATCACAGGATCGTCCCGATCACCGGATCATCCCGATCATCAGATCGCGCGGATCCATCGATCGCCCGCACGATCCGACCCCTGCGTCGGATCCGCCCCTCACCCGTGACACGTCGCGGCGTCCCACCGGACGACCCTGCCGTGGAGCGAAACCGCCTTTCCGGCACGACCAACGAAAGCGAATCACCGTGAATACCGCATTGCACGCTTCGCCTCCCACCGAGTCGAAGCAGAGCGCTCACTCCGAGCGCGACCTGTCCATCCAACTCCCCCGCGAGGAGGAGCTCCGCAACCTGTCGCTCGCTCAGCGTGTGGCCCTGCGCATCGCCCTGCACCTCATCGTGCGGTCGCGGCCTGCGACGCAGGACCAGGCGCGCTCGGCGCTCGCCGAGGCCCGTCGCCTCCGCCTGCTCCAGCAGTACGAGGCGAGCCGTCTGGCTCAGAGCCCGACACGGCAGGTGCTCTGATGACCGGCGCTCGAAACGACGACCCGTTCATCGCCCTCCCGGCCGATGCGTCCCTGCATCCGCTTGTGCTCCCCGCACGGGCGGATGCGGGGGCGCCCGGCCCCTTCCGCGACTACGCGGACGTGCGCAATCGCACCCTCGAAGCGGCGTCCGGCCGCGACGACGACAGCTTCACCCCGGACGAGCTGCTCCCGCTGCTCACCCCGGACGCCTATACCTGGCGACGCCAGTGGCGGATCGTCATCGGGGAGCGCACGATCGGCATCGCGCTCCTGAACATCTCCCGCGACGGCAGCGGCGACACCGCCACGATGGCGATCAACGTGCTCCCCGAGGAGCAGGGCCGAGGCATCGCCACCGCCGTCGCCGCCCATCTGGAGCGGCTCGCCCGCGCCGACGGCGTGCGCACCCTGCAGGTGTGGACGGAGCACCTTCCGTCGGCGGACCCTGTGCTGGATCCGCCGACCGGTTTCGGCAGCGTCCCGCGCGACCACACCGCGCGCTTCCTGCTCGCACAGGGCTGGACCCTGGAGCAGGTCGATCGCGTCAGCGAGTACCGCTGGGGCGAGGACGAGCACCTTCCCGCGCTGCGGGCCGCCGCCGAGGAGGCCGCATCCGGATACCGCGTCGTGCAATGGCTGCTGCCGACCCCGGACGAACGGCTCGACGGCTACGCGTGGATGAAGTCCCGCATGTCGACGGATGCCCCGGATGCCGCCATGGACTCGCCGGAGGAGACCTGGGACGCGGACCGCGTCCGCGAGCAGGACGCGCGCTGGCTGAACATGGGCCACACCGTGCAGGTGACCGCCGCGGAGCACATCGCGACCGGCGAGCTCTGCGCGTACAACGAGCTCTCCCTCAAGGGCGCCGACGACAGCGTCACCCAGCAGAACGACACCCTCGTGCTGGCCGCACACCGCGGCCATCGGCTGGGCCTGCTCGTGAAGACCGCGGGACTGCTGGCCTGGCACGACCGCTTCCCGCGCTCGGCCCGCATCGTCACCTACAACGCGGAGGAGAATCGCCCGATGCTCTCCATCAACGAACAGCTCGGCTTCGTCCCGATCGCCTACGGCGGGGCCTGGAAGAAGGTGCTCGACTGATCCCTCCCCCAGGATCATCCCGGAGGATGACGTCCGGTCCGGATCCTCACTCCGGCGGCCGATGATCCGCCCGGCGGTGGCGACGAGGCTGGAGGCATGAGCACAGCAGTCATCGAAGCCCACGGTCTGATCAAGTCGTTCGGCCCCACCCGCGCCCTCGCCGGCGTCGACCTCGGCATCTCCGCCGGGGAGTCCGTCGCGATCATGGGAGCCTCCGGATCCGGCAAGACGACCCTGCTTCATGTGCTCGCCGGCATCACCAGGCCCGATGCGGGTCGCGTGCAGTTCACGCCCGCGGCCGGCGGGCCGATCGAGGTGAGCGCGCTGGGCGAATCGGCGCGATCGCGACTGCGCCGCGAGTCGTTCGGGTTCGTGTTCCAGCAGGGGCTCCTGATGCCGGAGCTCACCGCGGTGGAGAACGTCGCGCTCGCCGCGATGATCACCGGGATCCCGCGTGCGGAGGCGACGCAGCGCGCGGCGGGCTGGCTCGCGGCGCTGGGCCTGCAGGGCATGGAGGATCGCCGGATCGGCGAGCTCTCCGGCGGTCAGGCGCAGCGCGTCGCGATCGCCCGCGCGCAGGTCACCGGCGCGAGCATCGTGTTCGCGGACGAGCCGACCGGCGCGCTGGATTCCGCGACCTCCTCCGAGGTCATGGATGCGCTGCTCTGGTCGACCACGGGTCAGGGCCGCACGCTCGTCGTCGTGACGCACGACCCGCAGGTCGCCGCGCGCTGCTCGCGGACGATCGCCGTCCGCGACGGTCGCGTGCTCGGCGCGGCGGTCGCCGCGTGAACGCCGCGACGCTGCGGCTGCTGCTGCGTCCCGCACCGGGATCCGCCGGAGTCGTGGTGATCCCCATGGTCGCCTTCGCGGTGGTCTCGGCTCTCGTGCTGACGGTGGTCGGCGGAGCCCAGGCGTTCTGGCAGTGGACCGACGAGTACGCCCTGATGTACCAGATCCTGGCGGCGGTCGCCCTCGTGCTGCTGGTGCTTCCGCTCGCCGCGCTGGGCGGCGCTGCAGCGCGGCTGTCCGCCCGGCGCCGGGACGAGCGGCTGTCGACGCTGCGCCTGCTCGGCGTCACCGGGTTCGGCGTCGGCGTGGTCGCCGTGGTCGAGTCGACACTGATCGCGGCCGCCGGGGTCGTCGGCGGAGTGGTGCTGGCGCTGGGTCTCGCCCCGCTCGTGGGACTCATCCCGTTCCGCGGCGCGCCCCTGGGTGCCGCCGTGCTGCTGCCGCCCTGGCTCATGGCCGCCATCGCGGTCGGAACCGGGCTGCTCGCGACCCTGAGCGCGGTGATCGGACTGCGCCGCGTCGTGATCTCGCCGCTCGGCGTGCGCACGCGGACCACACCGCCGACGCCGCACTGGGTGCGCGCGATCATCGCCGTCGTCCTGGTCGCCGCCGGATTCACCGCCGGATTCGTGGTGCCGGGCATCGGCGGCGCGATCACGATGATCACCGCCCTGGTCGCGATCTTCGGGGTCGGCCTGCTGGTCCTGAACCTCATCGGTCCCTGGGTGCTGAAGATCGGCGCGCGGATGCAGCTGCGCCGGGCGAAGACCCCGCAGCGGCTGCTCGCCGCGCGCATCGTGCTCGACGATGCGAAGGGCGCCTGGCGCCAGGTGAGCGGCGTGGCGATGGCGAGCTTCATGGCCGTCTTCGCGGGGACGGGTGTCGCCCTCATGGACGTGCTGAGCGCGGGCGATCCCACGGCACAGGATCTGGCGCTGCTCACCGACATGCGGACCGGCCTCATCATCACGCTGGTCGCGTCGTTTCTCATGGTCGGCTGCTCCGTCGCCGTGACGCAGGCCTCCGACATCCTCGATCAGCGGGACCTGCACCGCAGCCTGCACTATCTCGGAGTCCCTGCGGCCACCGTCGATTCCGCGCGGCGGCGCGCCGTGATGTCCCCGTTGCTGATCACCGCGCTCGGATCCGCCCTCTGCGCGGCCGTGCTCATCTTCCCGCTGCTCGGGATCGCGCTCATCACCGCGCCGCTCTCCGTGGCGACGATCGCAGCCGTCCTGGCCGCCGGCATCGCGCTCGTGTGGATCGCGACCCGGCTCACCCGGCCGCTCCTGATGCGCGCCTTCGCGGGCTGAATCTCCCGGCCCGAG
>JAITLM010000133.1 GCA_031277885.1 Microbacterium sp. | reverse complement strand
GCGAGTAGAGGGCGATGAGGCCAGGAACATCGGCGTTGTGGCGCACGATCTGCAGATATGCCTCGCGTGAGGCCGACGCCGACTCGGCGGATGGAGACATTTCGTCGCGCTCGTCGCGGCGTCGAAGGATCTCGGTGAAGAGCTCTTCCTTCGAGTCGAAGTAGTGCAGGAGGGCGGCTGGTCGGACGCCGACGCGCTCGGCGATATCCCTCAGGGAGACGTTCGAGTAGCCCTTGCTTCCGACGAGCTCGAGGGCACGGTCGAGGATCTCATCTCGCCGTGCCACGCCCTTCGGATAGATGCCTCGGTGCGCCACGCTCTGAGCCTAGCCCGCAAGGTCGCCATGGGTTCGGATGGCGATTGAGATCAGATACTGAACGACGTACAATTTCCTTTCTGGGGATGAGCCCGTTGCGCCGATGCGAGGGAGGCGGGGAGTCCTGAGGTCGCTTGAGCGGCCCTCAGCGCCCCGTTCTGCCGCGTCAGTTTCGTCGCCACGGAGTTGCGCCCGTGGGCTCGATGGAGAGGTCGGCAATGGGGATTGTCGTGACAGACAGTGCGGTGGGCGTCGGTGCGGTGACACGGCTCCTTCGAGGCGAGCGGGAGCATCCGGCCGTGGCGTTGCGCTATCGCAGTGTCCTCGTGAGCCAGCACTCGATCGACCGCGATGCCGTGTGGCGCTGGTCGGAGCAGCCCGACGACGGGTCGGAGAAGGCCGCGATCCTCGTGGCGGCGGTCCCGCTGGAGGTCCGGGGGATCGAAGCGGTACCGCGGGAGGTCGCACCGGGGACTCTTGTGTTCCTGCATCCCCATCGTGCAGCGTCGGTGACAGCCAGGGAGGCCGGAACTGTGATGGGCGCATGGATCCCCTGGGACACACTGGACGAGATCGAATCGGGCGTCGACGCGCTGGCGGAGCGGATCCCGGTGAGCGCCCTGGGAAGCGGACTGCACGCGTTCCTGTCGTCGTTGCTTGCGCAGTCGTTCGCGCGAACGCCGCATACCGACCATCTCGTCGAGCGCCTGATCGCGGAGATGGTCTTCGGGGTGCTTCTCGAAGCCATTCCCCAGAGCGCAGTGCACGTGGCCAGAGCAACTCCGGACGTCGAGCGCGCGCGTTCCCTGATCCTGAGGAGACGAGCCGATCCGGAGTTCGGAGTGGCAGCCCTCGCCCGCGAACTGTACATGTCGATCCGGCAACTCCAGAGACTGTTCGCCGATGCCGAGAGCACCCCGGCAGATGATCTGCGTCGGTCGCGCGTCGAGTTGGCGCGAGACCTGATGAGCCGGTCTGGACATGCGCGCCTCGGAGTCGGCGAGATCGCGATCCACTCGGGGTTTCGCGATGCCGCGGCTCTGCGTCGGGCGTTCGCCTGGGCCGGTCTGCCGTCGCCCCTCAAGTTGCGCAACGCACTCCGTCACTGACAACCGTGGGGACGGCCGCAGTTATCGACATCCCGACTGCTTCAACCTCCTGCCGAAGTCCGAAGTGGCGAAGATCATGTTCCGGGCAGAGTCTCAAGGTAGACCAGCCGAACGCGAGCGTCTCGCGCCGCATCTCAGATACGGTTACGGAGGGTTGCGTCTCGATGAGGTTCGCCCGGGCCGCGGGGTCAACTAAGCGGAGGCCCCCGCCACGATCGATGCGACCGCCTGCGAGTTCGCTATCGCGTTGTAGCGTTCCGCCCACACTCGGCGGGAGTCGAAAAGAGAAGGCGAATCGAGGACGCGTTCGACGGCCGATGCGATCGTCTGCGTGTCATCGTCCACTCCGACGAGAAGGCCTGAGCCAAGATCCTCCCCGACGAGTTCGTCCGTCGACCCGACATCGGACGCCACGATCGGAATGCCGAAACAGGCGGCCTCCATTGCGCTCACCGGGATGCCCTCGTCCGTGCTGAGGTTGATGAATACCGTCGGGTGCTCGACGCGATAGCGCTCCATGAGCGTGGCAGTGGTCACCCGCCCCGCCAGTTGCACTGTCAACCCCGGGGTTTCGGATGCGGCGTGCTCGGCCTGTCGTCGAAGCTCCTCGAAGAGCGGGCCGTCCCCGAAATGGGTCCATCGAATGGTGCGTCCGCGTCGCGCGAGTTCGACGGCAGTCTCGAGGATGCGATCGACACGCTTGCGTTCGATCGTGGATGAGCAACTGACGAGACGGACAGTCCGGTCTGCGTTCTTTTGTTCCAGCACTGAAGGCTGGGGGGGAATACCTAGGCGGCGGACCAGGATGTTCTCGGGAGCGACGAACGGGGCACGCTCGAGCAGGTATTCTCGGCCGTTGTCCGAGATCGAGAGGATCACGTCGGCCTTGCCGAGGACGCTGCGTCTGATCGGGCGATACCCGGCGGTGCGCTCGTCCAGATCGTAACGGTGAACCCGCACCGCGATCCGATGGGCGTCGTGCCGCAGCCAAGGGAGGACGTAGGCGATGTCGACGCCCCAGTAGCTGTAGACCGTGATCGGTCGTTCGGTGCGCATTGCGTGGCGGACGGAACGATGTGACGCGAAGTAGGCCCCGGAGAGCGTGGCTACGAGATCACTCCGCAACTGTGCTCGCGAGCGGCGGCCCTCGGCACTGAAGACCCGAAGAGCACGGAGCGCGCGGCTTGGGCTGAGCATCCCGCGGAAGGCACGTGGTGTGGTGGGAACGCCGACGGCTCCGAGATACGTCACATTGGCTGGTAGCGGCAGTTGCGGTGCTTCTGGTGACTTGAGGGAGACGATCATCACCTCGGTGAAGACTTCCGCGAGTGCCTCGATCTCGTGACGAACGAATGCGGCATCGCCGGCGTCGAAGGGATACTCGTGCGTCAACAGGAGTAGCCGCGTGGGCTGATTCTCGTCGGGGGCCTCAGACATTTGTGCTCCCGTCAGGCACGGCGATCGTGGCGCGACGTGCTTGGAGGTATGCGCCGACTGCTGCGAAGGTAGCGAACCCGATCCATTCATGGGGGACATCGAGGAACGTGCTGTGCATTCCGAGGATCAGCGGAAGCATCGCGATCACGCAGACCGTCGCGGAAGCGAGGGCTCTCTCGGGGGTTCCCTTGCCGTAGGTGTTGTTCGCGCGGACCGAGACGATGAAGAGCGTGATCGTCAGGAGGGCGGCGATTGCACCGAGGATGATGCCGTACTGCGTGATGAACTCGATCGCGCCGTTGTGCGGGTTGATCATTCCGAAGGTATTGCGGGTCGTGCCCTGGGCCTGCGCCGCCAACTCGTATCCGCCTGGACCCGAGCCGAACGGGGTGTGCGGAATCATGTCGAGACCGTTGAGCATGAGGTTCCAGCGAGCCAGCAGAGAACTGTCTGACGGAATGTCGAGTCCCATGACGCTGATGACGTATCCGGAACTTCTCGCGGCGGAAGAGATATCGCCGGCGGCTCGCCCTTGTAGGAGTGTGAGCGTGAGGATCACCGCGAACAAAGCGAAAGCGAGCATGAACGCCTGCGCTATGTGAGAGCGGAGACGCAGCATGAGCCAGATGGAGCCTCCCAGCACGAGCGCCGCGAGACCGAACCGGCTGCTGGTCGCGACGGTGAGCGGAACTGAAACGACGGCGGTGGCGTAGTAGGTGAGTCGTAACCATCTCCGCGTCGTCAGCGTCGCACCCGCAAGAAGGAGGGGAATGGCCAGGCAGAGGAATGCAGCGTAGTTGTTCGGGTTGAAGAAGACCGTGACGACGCCGGTCTTCGTCGCGGTGGGGTTCGCGTCCAGGTAGTTCGGCCCGAAGTGGCGGCCTGTTGTCAGCTCGATCGCGGCCAAGACCGTCGTCGCCAACGACGCGAGGAGCCATCCGGCGAGGATCGCTCGCATCGTATCTCTTGAGCTGGGCAGTGCGATCAGGCCGAGCACGATGAAGATCCCGCCAGCGACGACCACCGCTTCTGTGAAGACCACCGGAGTACCGAACTGTGTGATCACAGTCCACAACGCGATCGCGAGAACGGGCAGGCACAGCACCAGCACGAGCCGGCGTATTCCGCTGGGAGGCCGCCGCCGTAGATGAAAGACGCCGTAAGCGAAGAAGAGGACAGAGTATGCGGTGAAAGACGCAACGGGACCGATGTGAGGGAGGATCGGGTTCAAGACCGCGATCGGCGGCAGGAACGCCACCAGGACCCTTCCGAGCCGAGTGAGTTCAGACGTCTCCACGAGATCCGCAGCGCGTTTGTGGCGCATCGCCATCGTCATAGGTTCCTCGCCCCGTCCTGCCGGATTCCGTCCGTGCAGGAGGTACCCTCTGCCAGCTGCTTTCCCAACGAACAGCATAGCTCAGCCGCCGTGGCCGCACTCAGAGGGAATCCCGGGTCCGCTGGATCTTCTCCAGCAGTGTGCGGCTCTGGATCTCGCGGGTGAATTCCAGCGCTCGCGCCGCCGTGAGCGCCGAGATCGCGCCCTGCTGCTTCTCGCGGGCCAGGCCTCGCAGATACCCTTCGATCTCCTCGGCGGAGTTGCTGGCGAGTCCGAAAGCGCCTTCGCGGACAATGGCCGCTGCGTCGCCCTTCTGATACCCGAGCATGAGGATCGGACGTCGGGCGCCGATGTACTCGAAGAGCTTCCCGCCAAGGACTCCGACTGCGCGAGGATCGTTCCAGAGGAGCAGTAAGAGAAGATCTGCGCGGGACTGTTCCGCAATTGAGGTGTCGTGCGACACCTCTCCGTGATCCACCACGTAGGTATCGGCGCCGCAAGACTCGGCCATGTCGCGGAAGTCCGCCGAGCTGCGCCCGAAGTAGTGCAACTCGACCCGAAAGCCGGACGGGGCGGAGTTGATGGCTCGCGCGGCGAGAAAGACCGCGCGATACTCCGTGTTGTTCGGGTAGATGCGGCCGGCGTAGACGATCCGAAGAACGGTGGCATCGGTGTCCGGCGCGGGGGAAAGCGTCGTTTCCTCGTCGTATCCGTTCATGACGACATCGATCGGGCGTGAATGGAACTCGGACAACTGCGATGCAAGCGAGGGACCGACGGTGCAGGCGACGTCCGCGTGCCTGACGGCTCTGCGCTCGAGCAGCGTATCGATCGATGTCCGAAGCCTACCGCGCGGGTTCATCGGGTTGCTTGCTACCGGATCGCGGAAATCGACAACGAACGTCGCACCGGCGCGGCGCGCAAGACGTTCCCCAAGGAGAATGGCGCTGAGCGGGCCGCCGCTAGCCACAACCACGTCGTACTCCTGTGCTCGGCGGGGGTGGCTTCGCAAAGCCCGGAACGCCCATGCGACAAAGATGTCCGGGATGATGAAGGACTTGCCGAAACGCATGAGTCTCTGCCTGAGCCGCGAAACGGCTCCGGCCGGGGCCGAGTCGGCCTGGGCCTGAGCGGAGTGGTCGCGTGAGAAACGTTTCAGGGGGTCCTGGACCCGGGTGATTGCGATGTTCGTGTGTTCGGGCGGCGTCGTACCTGTGGATAACGGCTCGCGGGTGAGCACGTGAACCGAGTGCCCGGCCCGCGCCCAGTGCTTTGCGAATTCGGCGATGCGCAACGCCGCGATCTCTCCCTCGGGCGGATAGAACGGGCACACCAGAAGGATCTTCATGGCAGGTCCTTCTCCCTCAGTACATGCTCCGCATCGTGGTCGACGTGCCCGGACCCCGTGCGTCGGTCATGCTCTTTCATGGGCAGCGCGAGCACGAGTATATCTTTCGGACTCACTCGATAGCCGGGCCGAGTCACAGAAGGGGCACAGGGTAGCCTTAGCAAGTGCCGAGATCTGCCTCCTCCGTTCCGATCACGGTCTTGATGGCGGAGTACAACACGCCACCCGAGTTGCTCCGGGCGTCGATCGAGTCGATTCTTGCGCAGACGGAGACCGGGTTCGAGTTGCTCATCGTTGATGATGGCTCGCGAACAGACGTGTCGGCGATCGTCGACGAGTACCAGGACGCACGTATACGCGTGGTCGGCTATGGCGAGAATCGCGGATTCGTGGCTGCCTTGAACTTCGGCGTAGGCCACGCCCGGGGAGAGTACATCGCTCGAATGGATACGGACGACGTCGCTGAGCCCAACTATCTCGCGAGTGTCGTGGGCTGGCTGCGTCAGCACCCCGAATACTCGGTGGCGTCAGGACGGGCCCGGGAAGTCTCCTCAGATGGGCGGGATCTGTTGCTGGGCCGACCGGGGGAGTTGACCCGGAAAGCTGTCATGCGTGGCTTTACCCCGATCCACCCTGCGACAGTTCTGCGTGCTTCGGCGATGCGGGAGGTAGGAGGCTACCGGGAATTCCGTCGCTCGGAGGACCTTGCACTGTGGTGCGAGTTGCTTCTGCAGGGGCACCGGCTCTACATGGTGCCCGACGTGGTGCTCTCGTATCGCGTGCATGATGAAGACTTCTCGAAGCGAAGGCTGAGCAACCGCGGTGACGAGATTCGCGTGCGGCTCCACTACTACCCGCTGCTCGGCGCCGGGCCTCGTGAATACTGGCGCATCGTGAGATCGATCGTGAGCGGCCTCTTGCCCATCGGTGTTCTGCGGACTTTGCGCATGCGCTTGCACCCGCGAGCCTGAGCGCACCCGTCCTGTCACGTGGGTGCATCTAGGATTGCGAGGTGCCCCCAGAGACCCTTCCGCTCGGTGATGCGACGTTGCTTGCGCATGCCTTGACGGCGCGGTTGGCAAACGAGCGAGGGATCCGAGCACTCAGTATTAAGGGGCCGATCGCTGAAGCGTACGAACTGCGGCCCCCTCAGATCTCTGCGGATGCGGATGTGCTGGTCGAACCGTATCGGTTCGAAGAGTTCTGCGTAGCGCTGGAGAGGCGAGGCTGGCACACACGAGTCGGACGCGCGACTCCCGCGTTGATACGACCGCACTCCGTGACGTACATCCACGAGGACTGGCCGTGCGACATCGACGTGCATCGAATGTTCCCGGGCTTCTTCGCCGACGCGGCTGTGGCTTTCGACGCCCTCTGGGCTTCCCACTGCAGGCTAACGGTCGCGCACGAACCAGTCATTGCGCCGTCGAAGGCGGGAGCAGCGGTCGTGATGGCGTTGCACGCGGCCCGCGATCAACGCTCACAGCGCCATCTGCGGGAGCAGGAACTCGTCGAGGCGGCACTGATCCACTCGTTCTCGAGGACCGAGCGAGAAGAGTTCGCGAGTATTGCTCGTGCCGGCGCGGCGGTGTGGGTGCTGCGCAGGATCTTCGAGGCGGCGGATCTCGGCCCCGTGGTGGTGGACGTCAGCGACGAGGACAAGCGACGCTGGGAGTTGTTCGCCGATCGGGTCGACGACGCATCGAGCGTCGCCTGGTGGCAGCAGATCCGCGAGGCTTCTTGGCTGGAGAAGCCCCAATGGATCTTCCGTGCGTTGTGGGTCACGAGGCAGGACATGCCGCGCAACGAGCCAGGAGAATTGCCGTCTTTCGGCGACCTGTGGCGTTATCGATTCCATAGATGGGGTCGAGGAGTGGAAGCGATGCTTCGATATCTGCAACGAAGCCGGTGACGAGCGCTTCTTAGGGGCGGGTGTGGGCGATCTCACCGGGGGCCATCGCGGGTGACTGCGGCAGTGGGAAGGTCAAACCGATCGGAGGTCGCCGATAGCATGTTCCCATGCGCATCGCTGTCGTCGCCCTGGGAAAGATCGGGCTTCCCCTCGCCGTTCAGTTCGCTTCGTCGGGCCATGACGTGATCGGTGTCGACGTCAACCAGAAGGCCGTCGACACGATCAACGCGGGGCTGGAGCCGTTCCCCGGTGAGGCGCACCTGCAGGAGAAGCTCGCCGAACTGATCCCGTCGGGTCGCCTCCGCGCGACGACCGACTACGCAGAGGCGATCCCCGGCGCCGACGTAGTCGTCCTGGTCGCTCCCGTCTTCGTCAACGACGAGACCTGGGAGCCCGACTTCAAGTACATGGACGCGGCGACCACGTCGCTCGCGGAGCACCTCACTCCGGGAACGCTCGTCTCGTATGAGACGACGCTGCCGGTCGGCACCACGCGCAACCGCTGGAAGCCCATGCTCGAGGCCGGTTCCGGACTGACGGAGGGCGTCGACTTCCACCTCGCGTATTCTCCGGAGCGGGTGCTCACCGGGCGCGTGTTCGAGGATCTGCGCAAGTACCCCAAGCTGATCGGCGCGCTCTCGCCGGAGGGCACCCGGCGTGCGCGCGAGTTCTACGAGGCGGTGCTCCAGTTCGACGAGCGTTCCGATCTGCCGCGCCCCAACGGCGTGTGGGATCTCGGGACGACGGAAGCGTCCGAGATGGCGAAGCTCGCCGAGACGACCTATCGCGACGTGAACATCGGCCTTGCGAACCAGTTCGGGCTCTTCGCCGCGGCGAACGGGATCGACGTCTACAAGGTGATCGAGGCGTGCAACTCGCAGCCGTACAGCCACATTCATCGTCCCGGCATCGCCGTGGGCGGACACTGCATCCCCGTGTACCCGCGCCTGTACCTGTCCACCGACCCGGACGCGGACATCGTGCGCACGGCGCGACAGCTCAACGCATCGATGCCGGAACGACTCGTCGCCCAGGCGGAGACGATCCTCGGTTCGCTCTCCGGCCTCACGGCCGTCGTGCTGGGCGCGGCCTACCGCGGCGGGGTGAAGGAGACCGCGTTCTCGGGGGTCTTCCCGACGGTGCAGGCACTGCGGCAGCGCGGTGCCGACGTCCGCGTGCACGATCCGCTGTACACGGACGATGAGCTGCGCGCGCTCGGTCTCGAGCCCTTCGCGATCGGCGAGGCGGCGGATGTCGCGGTGCTCCAGACTGACCACGCCGAATATCGCACCTTGTCGCCCGCTCAGATCCCCGGCGTGAAGCTGCTCGTCGACGGGCGTGCGGCGAGCGACGCCGCGCTCTGGGCCGGCACGCCTCGGATCGTCGTCGGATCCGCCTGACTTTCTGGCATTTCATCGATTGGGGGCGCTGCGGAGTGACTGAGAGATCTGACGTGCGGATCGTCGATTCCGCCGACGTATCGGATGACGCCGAGATCGGAGCGGGGTCGTCGATCTGGCACCTCGCACAGGTGCGGGAACAGGCTCGACTGGGTGAGAACTGCATCATCGGCAGAGGCGCGTATGTCGGCACGGGGGTGGTGATGGGCGACAACTGCAAGGTGCAGAACTACGCGCTCGTCTACGAACCGGCACGTCTTGCCGATGGTGTCTTCATCGGCCCTGCGGTCGTCCTCACCAACGACACCTATCCGCGGGCGATCAACCCGGACGGAACGCTCAAGAGCGCTCACGACTGGGAACCGGTCGGCGTGACGATCGGGAGAGGCGCGGCCATCGGAGCACGGGCCACGTGCGTCGCCCCGGTGACGATCGGCGCGTGGGCGACCGTGGCCGCAGGCGCGGTCGTCGTAAAAGACGTCCCCGAGTATGCGCTCGTCGCGGGGGTCCCTGCGAAGCGCATCGGCTGGGTCGGCGAGGCCGGAGTGCCCCTGACCGCGGGTGTCGAGGCCGGCATTTGGATCTGTCCCCAGAGCGGCACCACGTACCGCGAGCAGAACGGCACCCTGACGAAGGAGAACGCGTGAGCGACTTCATTCCCCCCGCCAAGCCGATCATCGGCGACGACGAGCGCGAAGCCGTCGATCGAGTCCTCCGCAGCGGCATGGTCGCGCAGGGGCCGGAGGTCGCGGCCTTCGAGGCCGAGTTCTCGGCGCATTTCGTGCAAGGGCGTCCGGCCGTCGCAGTGAACTCCGGAACAGCCGGCCTCCACCTCGGCCTGCTGGCCGCCGGCGTCGGTCCCGGCGACGAGGTCATCGTGCCGTCGTTCACGTTCGCCGCGACCGGCAATTCGGTTGCGCTCACGGGCGCGACGCCGGTGTTCGTCGACATCGAGCCGGATACCTTCACGTTGGACCCCGATGCGGTCGCCGCAGCGGTCACATCGAAGACCCGCGGCGTGCTGCCGGTGCATCTCTACGGGCACCCCGCGCGCATGCGCGAGCTGGAGGCGCTCGCCGCGGAGAAGGGCATCGCCCTGTACGAAGATGCGGCGCAGGCGCACGGCGCAGCGCTGGACGGACGTCCCGTCGGCACGTTCGGCGAGTTCGCGATGTTCAGCCTGTATCCGACCAAGAACATGACGAGCGGCGAAGGCGGGATGGTCTCGACCGCGACCGCCGAGATCGCGCGCATGGTCAAGCTCCTGCGGAACCAGGGCATGGAGCGGCAGTACGAGAACGAGGTCATCGGCTTCAACGCGCGCATGACCGACATCCACGCCGCGATCGGCCGCGTGCAGCTCACCAAGGTGGATGCGTGGACCAGGACGCGGCAGGACAACGCGGCATTCCTCGACGCGAACCTGCGCGGTGTGGTCGTCCCTCCGGTCGCCGACGGCGCGATGCACGTCTACCACCAGTACACGGTTCGTGTTCCCGAGGACCGGGATGGCTTCGTGAAGGCGCTCAAGGAGGAGCACAACGTGGGTGCGGGCGTCTATTACCCGATCCCCAACCACCGCCTGCCGTCGTTGGCGCATTTCGCGCCGGGGGTGGAGCTGCCCGAGACCGAACGGGCAGCCCGCGAGGTCGTCTCGCTGCCCGTGCATCCGTCGCTGTCCCAGAACGACCTCGAGCGGATCGTCGCAGCGGTGAACGCCGTCACCGGGGCGGGTTCCTGATGGCGCTGCGCGCCGGCCTGCTCGGCGTCGGCATGATGGGGCGGCACCATGCTCGCGTCCTGCGTGAGATCGACGGCGTCGAGCTCGTCGCGATCGCGGATCCGGGCGGGGATCCGCACGGTGTCGCCGGAGACTTGGAGATCCTGCCCGATATCGATGCGCTGATCGAGGCGGGCCTCGACACCGCCGTCGTCGCGGTCCCGACGCGATTCCACGAGGAGGCGGCGCTCAAGCTCGCCGCAGCCGGGGTGCACACCCTCGTCGAGAAGCCGATCGCACACAGCATCGACGCAGGACGACGCATGGTCGACGCCTTCTCACAGGCCGGTCTGGTCGGTGCGGTCGGGCACATCGAGCGCTTCAACCCCGCTTTGCAGGAGCTTCGCCGCCGCCTCGAAGCGGGTGAGCTGGGCGCGGTGTACCAGGTGGTCACGCGACGTCAGGGGCCCTTCCCGTCGCGGATCGCGGATGTCGGCGTGGCGAAGGACCTCGCGTCGCACGACGTCGACCTGACGGCGTGGGTCGTGCAGTCGGATTACGAGCGCGTGTTCGCACAGACCGCATTCAAGAGCGGTCGTGAGCATGAGGACATGATCACCATCACGGGCCGTACGGAGAGCGGCGTGATCGTGAACAACATCGTGAACTGGCTGAGCCCGATGAAGGAGCGGGTGACCGTCGTGACGGGGGAGAAGGGCGCGTTCGTCGCCGACACCGCGACCGGTGACCTCACGTTCTTCGCGAACGGCACGATCCCGCTCGAGTGGGAGTCCGTGTCCAGCTTCCGCGGCGTCTCTGAAGGTGACGTCATCCGATACGCGTTCACCAAACGCGAGCCGCTCCGCGTGGAGCACGAAGCCTTCCGGGACGCGGTGCTGGGCGACCGTTCGGGCGTCGTGACGATGGAGCAGGGTCTGCGTACGCTCGCCGTCGTCGAGGCTGCGCTGGAATCGGCCAGGCTCATGGAGACCGTCAAGCTCGGCTAGGCCCCGCGGCTGTGAAAGTGCAGGCGAGGCCACGATGCCGGTGATGATTGGATGGACCCATGAGCAGCACGCCTCCTTCGCGACGTGACCTCCGCGAGCGGAGTGCAGAACGCCTCGAGTCCAAGCCGCGACGTCGTCGTCGGATCTGGCCCTGGATCGTGGGCGGCGTGTTCCTCCTCCTGATCGTGGTGGCGGTCGTCGGCGGGATCATCGGCAAGCAGGTCTACGACAAGGCGATGTCTGCCCGGGGTCACCTCGAGGCCGCCATGACCGGTGTGCAGCAGGT
>JAITLM010000011.1 GCA_031277885.1 Microbacterium sp. | reverse complement strand
CCTTTCGATTTTCAGTCGAACGCTCTACCAACTGAGCTACAGAGCCGCACAGACCGGAAGGTGGAAGCTTCTGACCTGCGTCCTAGACGACAGGCCTTTCCGAGGAAAGGCCTGTCGCTTGGAGCGACCCTGACGGGACTTGAACCCGCGACCTCCGCCGTGACAGGGCGGCACGCTAACCAACTGCGCTACAGGGCCAGAACTATGAAATTGTATCGGAAAGAGTGACCCCAACGGGATTCGAACCCGTGCTACCGCCGTGAAAGGGCGGCGTCCTAGGCCACTAAACGATGGGGCCGGAGGCGAACCTCAGGGGTTCCCTTGCCGACGCTCAAGCATAAGGGGTTTCTGAGGCAAAACACCAATCGAGAGCGCGTCGGCCTGGATCCCGGGCGTGTCCGGGAGCAGAATGAAGGGTGGTCCCGTCCCGTCCCTGAACGCACGACCAGCAGATGACGATCCGAAGAATTCCCGATCCCGAGCGGGATCCGAGGGTTGCGAAAGATGCTGATGTTGTTAGTGTGACATGAGTGAAACCGGCGAAAGGGAGCCTGGTGAACCATCCGAACAGCGAAGACGCCCGTCGACCCGGACAGACGTCGCCCGCTCGGCGTGCCCGCGTGACGCGCCTGGGACGCCGCCGCAGCGGCGCCGTGCTCAGCATCGCCACCGTGGGTGCGCTGATCCTGGGCCTCTTCCTCGGCGCTCCTGCCGCATACGCCGACGACTATCCCAGCTGGGACGACGTGCAGGCGGCGAAGGCCAACGAGGCGTCCGCCGCGAACGAGGTCAGCCGCATCCAGGGGCTCATCGCTTCGCTGACGCAGAACGTCGCCGACACCAAGGCCGCGGCCGAGGCCGCCGGCAACGAGTACTTCGCCGCGCAGCAGGCGCTCGACGCACAGGCGCGACGGCTCGCGGATCTGCAGGGACAGGCCGACACCCAGAAGAAGGTCGCGGACGACACCGCGAGCAAGGCCGGCCAGATCGCCGCGCAGCTCTCGCGCGACGGCGGAGACACCACGGCCCTGCAGCTGTTCTTCTCGAAGTCGACGGCCAACACCGACGAGCTGCTGCAGCGTCTCGGGCAGATGGACCGCGTCCTCTCGGGCACCCAGGCGATCTACGACAAGGCCCTCGAGGCGAAGAACACCGCGCAGTCGCTGACGGACCAGGCCACCTCGGCCAAGGCCGAGCGCGACCGCCTCGCGAAGATCGCCGAAGACAAGATGCAGAAGGCGCAGGCCGCGGCCCAGGCCGCCGCTGCGGCTCTCGCGGATCAGCAGACGCACCTCGGCCAGCTGCAGGCGCAGCTCGCCGCCCTGCAGGACACCACGGCGAAGACCGTCGCGCAGTACCAGGCCGGTGAGGCGGCACGTGCCGCCGCAGAGGCCGCGCGTCAGGCGCAGCTCGCCGCCGAGCGTCAGGCCGCCGAAGAAGCCGCTCGCCAGAACGGCGGAGGCGGCGGTGGTGGCGGCGGAGGCGGCGACAGCGGAGGCGGCTCGGTCGGGAGCGGCGGCTGGGTCCGCCCGTTCGGCGGCTATCAGTCCTCCGGCTACGGCTACCGCGTGCCCGACTGCGACGTCTGGGGCTGCTCCTCCAGCTTCCACGCCGGCGTCGACCTCGCCGACGGCAGCTGCGGCTCCCCGATCTTCGCCGCGCACTCCGGCACGGTCGTCTACGCCGGCTGGAACGGCGGCTACGGCAACTACATCAAGATCGACAACAGCGACGGCAGCGGGCTCGCCACGGGCTACGGCCACATCCTCAACGGCGGCTACAACGTCAGCGGAGGCGACTGGGTCAACGCCGGGCAGGTGATCGCCTATGCGGGCAACACCGGCGGATCCTTCGGCTGCCACCTGCACTTCGAGGTCTACCAGTGGGGCAGCACCATCAACCCCATCACCTTCATGCAGAACCAGGGCGTCTACATGGGCTGATCCTCGGATCCTTCACACAGAAGACCCCCGGGCCGCTGAGCGGCACCGGGGGTCTTCTGTTCGGTCTGCGTCCGGAGGTCAGTGACCGTCGTTCTTGAAGCGCTCGATGGCCTCGTCGAGGATCCGCTGCGCCTCGGCGGCGTCGCCCCACGCGTCGACCTTGACCCACTTGTTGGGCTCGAGGTCCTTGTAGTGCTCGAAGAAGTGCGCGATCTCCTTCTTCGTGTACTCGGCCAGGTCGCCCAGGTCCTGGATGTGCGACCAGCGCGGGTCCTTGCTCAGCACGGCGACGAGCTTGTCGTCTCCGCCGGCCTCGTCGCTCATCTTCAGCACGGCCACCGGGCGCACGTTCACCACGACGCCGGGGAAGATGGCCTGGTCGAGCAGCACCAGCACGTCCAGCGGGTCGCCGTCCTCGCCGAGGGTGTTGTCGAAGTAGCCGTAGTCGGCCGGGTACCCGAAGGTCGTGTAGAGCACGCGGTCGAGGTGCACTCGTCCGGTCTCGTGGTCGACCTCGTACTTCACGCGGCTGCCGCGCGGGATCTCGATGACGGCGTCGTGTGCGCCCATGCGTGTACTCCTCAGGAAAGACGGTTGGATGCCGCGCACCAGCCTACTTGCGTGCGCCTCCGCGCGCCCGCCGTCATCCGCGGACCGCGGAGGCGCCGCCCGACCCGGGTAGCGTGAGAGCGTGCCGTCCCTCTCTCCCGCCGTCGCCGAGATGCGCCGCGCCGTGCGCGCCGCCCTGGCTGCTCTGCCCTCGCAACCCGACGCCGTGATCGTCGCCCTCTCGGGCGGCGCCGATTCGCTGGCGCTCGCGGCCGCGACCGCCTTCGAGGCGCGCGCCGCGGGGATCCGCGTGCACAGCGTGACGGTCGACCACGGGCTGCAGGACGGATCCGACCGGATCGCCGCCGAGGCCGCTGCGAAGGCGTCGGCGCTCGGCATCGAGGCGCGTGTGGAACGGGTCGTCGTCGCGGAGTCGGGGGAGGGCCCGGAGGCCGACGCACGCGCCGCCCGCTACGCCGCACTGCGTCGGGTCGCGCAGACCGAAGGCGCGCCCGTACTGCTCGGACACACGCTCGACGACCAGGCGGAGACGGTGCTGCTGGGCCTGTCCCGCGGATCCGGCGCCGGCAGCCTGCAAGGCATGGCGCCGGTGCGGACCGACGAGGACGGCACGACGTGGATCCGCCCGCTCCTCGCCGTGCGGCGCGCCACGACGCGCGAAGCCTGCTCCGCCGAGGGTCTCGACCCCTGGGACGATCCGCACAACGCCGACCCCCGCTACCTGCGGGTGCGGGCGCGCGAGCGCGTGCTGCCGGTGCTCGAGGCCGAGCTCGGCCCTGGCATCGCCGAAGCGCTCGCCCGCACCGCCGAGCAGCTGCGCGAGGACGCGGAGGCGTTCGACGAGATGATCCACGAGACCATCGAGGACATCGTGGAGCACGCCGAGGCCGGGATCTCCGTGAGCGCCGCGGCCCTCGCCGCCAACCCCGCGGCGCTGCGCAATCGCGTGATCCGCCTCGTAGTGCAGAGCGAGTTCGGCGTCGGCCTGACCCGCGCACAGACCGTCGAGGTCGCGCGCCTGGTCACCGACTGGTCGGGCCAGGGCCCGCTCGATCTGCCCGGCTGCACCGCCGCCCGCGTCGGCGGCCGGATCGTGTTCGCCGCGCGCTAGAGCCGAGGCGTGGATCCTTGGATCCGGGTCTGCGAGTGCACGGGGCGTTGTCGAACGCACCGGGTCTTGGCGTGAACGACCCGTGTGCTCGGCAGGATCCCGTGTGCTCGGCCGGACCCGGAGGATCACCGGACTCCCGGATCCCCCCGGGGACGCGACGAGACGCGGCCCCCGGGAGGGGACCGCGTCTCGGGTCGTCCTACTTCTTGCCGCCGAGGAGGCCGCCCAGCAGGCCGCCGATGTCGATGCCGCCCGCGCCGCCGGCCGAGGAGCCCTGCTGGCCGCCGCCGAAGAGTCCGCCGAGCCCGCCGAGGATGTCGCCGAGGCCGCCGCCCGACGCGGCGCCCGCGGTTGAGCCCTGCTGCTGGCCGCTGCCGAAGAGGCCGCCGAGGATGTCGCCGAGACCGCCACCGCCGCCGGTCGAGCCCTTCTGGCTGTTCGCGATGAGGCCCATCACGATCGGGGCGAGGATCGGGAGCAGCTTGCCGAAGTCGATGCCGGCCGTCTTCTGCTCGCTGGTCAGGGTCTGCGCGACCTGGTCCGCATTGTCGCCGAACACGTGCGACACGATCTTCTGACCGTCGGCCTCGTCGATGTCGTTGATCGAAGCCGCACCGGAGAAGCCGTCGTGCTTGGCGAGCGCCGCCTCGATCGCGGAGGAGCCCTCCGCCGTCTCGGCGTTCTTGGCGAGGCCTCCGAGGAGCGCGGCTCCGCCTTCCTGCACCGCCTGCCGCGCGACGTCCTCGCTGACGCCGAGCTTCTGGGCGATGTCGCCGATCGGCACCTGGTTGAGGATCTCGTCGATGTCCATGGGACTCCTTCCGTCCGCGGCGGGGGCTCGGTTCCCCCAAGCGCCACCCCGCCTCTCCGCTCACAGTAGCGGGCGCAGGACGCCTGCGGGAGAACGGATCCGGTCGCGTAAAATCGATCCATGCGCGCTGCGGACATCCCCGACGACCTGACCGAGATCCTCGTCACCGAGGAGGAGATCCGCACCAAGCTCGACGAGCTCGCGGCGCGGGTCGCCGAGGACTACGCGGGCAAGGACCTGCTCCTGGTCGGCGTGCTGAAGGGCGCCGTCATGGTCATGGCCGACTTCGCCAGGGCGCTGCCGTTCTCGGTGCCGATGGACTGGATGGCGGTGTCGAGCTACGGCGCGAGCACCAAGTCCAGCGGCGTGGTGCAGATCCGCAAGGATCTGGACACCGACCTGCACGGCAAGCACGTCCTGATCGTGGAGGACGTCATCGACTCCGGCCTGACCCTGAGCTGGCTGCTGGAGAACTTCGCCTCGCGCGGCGCCGAGTCGATCGAGGTGCTCGCGCTGCTGCGCAAGCCCGAGGCGGCCAAGGTCGTGATCGACTGCAAGTACGTCGGCTTCGACATCCCGCCCGAGTTCGTGGTGGGCTACGGCCTCGACTACTCCGAGCGCTACCGCAACCTGCGTGACGTCGCGGTGCTGGCGCCGCACGTGTACGCCTGAGCGACCGCGGAGACGTCTCGCGCCGCCCCGGGCGGGCGACTCGAGAAGAGGGGTACGCCGTGGGCGAATCCCCAGGGGGGCGCTAAGACTCTCGCGCTACGCTGATCGGATCATGGATGTCAAGAAGATCACGCGCAGCTGGCTCACGTATGTGGTGCTGATCGGTCTCTTCCTGGTCGGCGGGTTCCTGCTGATCTCGAACCTCGGATCCTCCTCGCAGGTGTCGACCAAGGACGGATTGGACCTGCTCAAGGGCGGCACGGTGACCAAGGTGGTCAACACCGATGGCGACCAGCGCGTGGACATGACGCTGTCGAAGCCGTACAAGGGCGCGGACAGCGTGCAGTTCTATTACGTCCAGGCCCGCGCGGCCGAGGTGGTCAAGGCGATCGACGACGCCGCGCCCAAGGACGGCTACAACGACGCCGTGCCGAAGGCGAGCTGGTTCGACGGCTTCCTCTCGATCCTCATCCCGATGGTGCTGCTCGGCCTGCTCTTCTGGTGGCTGCTGTCCAGCGCCCAGGGCGGCAACAGCAAGATCATGCAGTTCGGCAAGTCCCGCGCGAAGCTCGTGAGCAAGGAGAACCCGACGGTCACCTTCGCCGACGTGGCGGGGGCCGACGAGGCCATCGAGGAGCTCCACGAGATCAAGGAGTTCCTGCAGGATCCGGGCAAGTTCCAGGCGATCGGCGCACGGATCCCCAAGGGCGTCCTGCTCTACGGCCCTCCCGGAACCGGAAAGACCCTGCTCGCCCGCGCCGTCGCCGGCGAGGCCGGCGCCCCCTTCTACTCGATCTCCGGATCCGACTTCGTCGAGATGTTCGGCGGCGTGGGAGCCTCCCGCGTGCGCGACCTCTTCACGCAGGCCAAGGAGAACGCCCCCGCGATCATCTTCATCGACGAGATCGACGCCGTCGGCCGGCACCGCGGTGCGGGCCTCGGCGGCGGCAACGACGAGCGCGAGCAGACGCTGAACCAGATGCTCGTGGAGATGGACGGCTTCGACCCGAACGCGAACGTCATCGTGATCGCGGCGACCAACCGCCCCGACATCCTCGACCCCGCGCTCCTGCGCCCCGGCCGCTTCGACCGGCAGATCGGCGTGGACGCGCCCGACCTCAAGGGCCGCCAGCACATCCTCGAGGTGCACGCGAAGGGCAAGCCGCTCGCGAACGGCGTCGACCTCGAAGTCGTCGCCCGCAAGACGCCCGGATTCACCGGCGCCGACCTGGCCAACGTGCTCAACGAGGCCGCGCTGCTGACGGCGCGCTCGAACGCGCAGCTCATCGACAACCGCGCCCTCGACGAGGCGATCGACCGCGTCATCGCCGGCCCGCAGCGTCGCACCCGCGTGATGAAGGACAAGGAGAAGCTCATCACGGCGTACCACGAGGGCGGTCACGCGCTCGCGGCGGCGGCGATGAACTACACCGACCCGGTGACCAAGATCACGATCCTGCCGCGCGGCAAGGCCCTCGGCTACACGATGGTGCTCCCGCTGGACGACAAGTACTCGGTCACCCGCAACGAGCTGCAGGACCAGCTCACCTACGCGATGGGCGGCCGCGTGGCCGAGGAGATCGTCTTCCACGACCCGACCACGGGCGCCTCGAACGACATCGAGAAGGCGACGTCGATCGCCCGCAAGATGGTGCTCGAGTACGGCATGACGACCGAGCTCGGACCGGTCAAGCTCGGCACCGAGGGCGGCGAGCCCTTCGCCGGCCGCGACATGGGCCGCGGACGCGAGTACTCCGAGACGATCGCCGAGCGCGTGGACACGCAGGTGCGCGCCCTCATCGAGCAGGCGCACAACGAGGCGTACGAGGTGCTGAGCGCCAACCGTGACATCCTCGACAAGCTCGCGCGCGAGCTGCTCGAGAAGGAGACCCTGGACCACAACCAGATCGCGGAGATCTTCACGGAGATCCGCAAGCTCCCCGAGCGCCCGCAGTGGCTCTCGAGCGAGGACCGTCCGGTGTCGCTGCTGCCCCCGATCGACATGCCGCAGCGCGGCGTCGAGGTGGGCACCGCGGCGACCGAGGCCGCCCAGCCGTCGACGGAGCGCCGGCCGGGCACCGCGGGCGGCGGCAAGCCGCGCCCCGCGACGGCCTGAGCGATGGCCGTCGATCGGGAGCGCGTCGCGAGCCTGACCCGTGAGCTGCTCCTCGCGATCGGCGAGGACCCGGAGCGTCCGGGGCTGAAGCAGACCCCGGCGCGGATGGCCGACCTGTACGCCGAGTTCTTCTCCGGCCTCGGCGAGGACCCCGGCGCCCCGCTCGCGCACACGATCAGCGTCTCGCACGGGCCCGCGCCCGACACCCTGCCCTCGGGCGCGGTGCTGCTGCGCGGCATCCGGTTCCGCTCGGTGTGCGAGCACCACCTGCTGCCGTTCGCCGGGCACGCGCACATCGCGTACCTGCCCGGGGAGCACGTCGTCGGACTCGGCGCGCTGGTCAAGGTGGTCGAGATCCTCGCCTCGCGTCCGCAGGTGCAGGAGCGGCTCGGCGAGCAGGTCGCCGACGCGATCGCCTCCCACCTCGACGCGCAGGGCGTGCTCGTGGTGATGGACGCGGTGCACGGCTGCGTCACCATGCGGGGCGGCCGGCAGACGGAGGCCTCGACCCTCACGATCGCGGCCAGGGGGGTCTACACGGATCCCGTCGCGCGCGCCGAGCTGATCGCGCTGATCGGGGCGGGCGCGCGGCCTGCGGCCGACCCGTTCGTGCCGCCGATCGACGCGCCCGGAACCACCGCATGACCGCGATCTGGGGGATCGTCAACGCCACCCCCGACTCGTTCAGCGACGGCGGGCGGCACGCCGACGCGGACAGCGCCGTCGCGCACGGGCTGCTGCTGCGCGCGCAGGGCGCCGACGTGCTC
>JAITLM010000208.1 GCA_031277885.1 Microbacterium sp. | reverse complement strand
CGATTCGGGCTGGAGATGTCCAGTGAACGATCGCCGTCGGGGCCGGGGACGGTCAGCGTGATGCGCTCGGATGCCATGCCTCGACCCTAGGACGCCCCGCCGACGCCACGCCAGCATCCGCGTCGACCGCGCGGGCCCGAAGCGCGGCCGGCCTCAGCGCAGGACCCGGTCAGCCTCCGCGCGGATCTCCGCCGCGATCGCGTCCAGCAGCTCGGAGCGCAGGTTCCACTGCTGCCAGAACAGCGGCGAGGCGACCTCCTCGTCATCGAGCCGCACCAGCCGACCGTCCGCGAGGCCCGCCTCCGCATGCGGGACCGGGAGCAGCGCCCACCCCAGCCCGAGTTCCACCGCCACGGAGAAGTCCGCGGAGGCGGGCACGTGATGCCGCGGCACCGGCCACGGGTCGACACCGCGCTCGCGCAGCCAGTCCTGCTGCAGCACGTCGCGCCGGTCGAAGTCCACGAACGGCGCGAGCGCCAGCGCCTCGGCCGACGCGCCGTCCGGGAACCACCGCCGCGCGAAGCCCGGCGCCGCCGCGGCCACATAGCGCAGCGCACCGAGCGCCTCCACCCTGCACCCTCCGACCGGCTCCGACTCGCTCGTGACCGCCGCCATCACAGTGCCGGACTCGAGCATCCGCGCGGTGAAGTTCTGGTCGTCACGGTGCAGGTCGAACTCGACGTCGTACTGCGCGGAGAGCCGGGCCAGCGGGGCCAGGAACCAGGTCGCCATCGAGTCGGCGTTGACCGCGAGCGGGATCCGGATGCGCGCGCCGTCCCCCTCCGCGGACAGGCCGAAACCGGCGATCGCATCGCGTTCCAGAAGGGCGATCTGACGACCGAACCGGGCGACCGCCTCCCCCGCCTCGGTCGCTCTCGCGGGCTTGCTGCGCACCAGCAGGATCCGGCCGAGCTGCTGCTCCAGGGTCTTGATCCGCTGGCTCACGGCGGACGGGGTCAGGAGCAGCCGACGGGCGGCCGCGTCGAAGCTTCCCTCGTCGAGCACCGCGGCCACGGTGCGCGCGGATTCCGGATCCACCTGCACATTAGCGATTCTAATCTGGCTTAAGGAATCTTCGCTGGTGCTGAATCACGATGCGACCGTATTCTCGATCCGTGCTCACCCTCCTCTCCGGCCTCGGCCTCATGTTCTCGCTCATCATCGCCGTCGGCGCGCAGAACGTGTACGTGCTGCGCCAGGGCCTTCGCCGGGAGCACGTGCTGCCCGTCGTCCTGATCTGCGCCGCCTCGGATGCCGCATTGGTGCTCGCCGGCACCGCGGGCCTCGGCTATCTCGTGAAGACCCTGCCCTGGCTCATCGTCGTGGCGCGCTGGGCGGGCGCGATCTCCCTCATCGCCTACGGCGTGCTGGCGGCCCGCCGGGCGTGGAAGTCCGGCGGCGAGGCGCTGCTCGCCGACCCGAGCGCGGCGGACGAGAGCTCGACGGGCGGCGGAGCCGCCGGCACCGCGACGCTGACCCGCACCGCGCCGCTCGCGCCCGTGATCCTGGCGACGCTGGCTTTCACCTGGCTCAACCCGAACGTGTATCTCGACACCGTGCTGCTCATCGGCGGGGTCGCGGCCACGCACGGAGACGGCCGCTGGCTGTTCGCCGCGGGAGCCATCATCGCAAGCGTGACCTGGTTCTTCGCGCTCGGCTTCGGCGCGCGCCACCTCGGCCGCTGGCTGCGGACGCCGCGCGCCTGGCGGATCCTGGACACCGCGATCGCCGCGCTGCTCGTCGTGATGGGGATCAGCCTCGTGCTGCCGGTCTTCTTCGGCTGATGCCGTCAGCGGGCGGCGATGTCCGCGGCGATCCAGCCGTCGAACACCGCCGGCCCGCCGTCCGGCACGGACTCCCACCGCTGCAGCCAGTCGGTGCGCAGCCGCGCGGGACGCCAGGGTCCGTCGCGGAGCTCGACCGGCAGCAGCGGATCGCTGCGCAACGCGTGCTCGAGCGCGTCCGCGAGACGCAATCGACGGATGACCGGAGCGTCCCGAGGATCGTCGGCTTCGAGCGCGATCTCGAGGACGTCGTAGCCGGCATCGATCGGAGCCGCGGGCCAGAGCGCCTCGGCGATGCCGCGGGGATCCGCCACACCGCGCAGCGAGACCTCCTCCGCCACGGCGACGACCATGTGGTCACGGGCATCGTCGTCGAGCAGCGGCGTGAGGTCGTGCGGGCTCAGGAACAGCGCGGTCGACGCCGGCGCCGCCCCGATGGCCATGAGTGTGCGGCGCAGCGCGTCGCGGCGTCCGCGATCCGCTTCCGGGACATGGACGGAGAGAAGATGCCATCTCCCGTCCCACGGCGCCTCGCCGCGATCCTGCGCGATCGCGAGTCCGAGTCCGAGGCGGTCGCGTTCGATCTCGACCCGGCCCGCCGCGGTGAGGGCGAGCCGCCCCGCGCGGCCTCGGCCGCTCAGCACGACCGCACCCGCGGCCGCCCTGCGCCGAAGCACGAGCCGGAGGGGCTGATCCGCCACTCCCACCAGGTTCGCCGCGCGGTACACGTCGGCGAGCGCGACGTCGCCTTCGCGCGGAAGGAACGCATCGATGACGGTCCGCGCCGAGATCACTCCGCTCACGCGGCGACACCCCGTTCCATCACCGTGTACCGGTCGAAGCCGTAGACGGCGCCCAGCGCCCCCATCACGCCCCCGCCGACAGCGCGGAACCCGAGCCGCTCGTAGAGCGCGGCGGCGCGAGGGTTCGAGTCGACGACGGACAGGCGCACGGCGCGCAGCGCACCCGCTCTCGCCCTGTCCTGCGCGGCGGCCAGCAGTGCCGTGCCGATCCCGCGGCCGCGCCATCTCTCGTCGACGCACAGGCCGTCCAGGACGAGCGCATCGCGGCGGGCGCCGCGCTCGAGGATCAGAAGGACGGCCGCGGCGCGCACGGCGGCGCCGACCGAGAGGGCCGACCGCAGCGACGACCACGACAGATCCACCGCGCCCGCGCCCTCCTCGAGGAACCCGCAGACCCCGGCGACCGCACCCTCGCACCGGGCGACCAGCACCCGCTCGGGCCTCAGCGCCGCGGCGATGATGCGCGCCCCCACCTCCGTCGAGGCGAACGCGGGGCGCAGCTTGCGCTGGAACGCGGCCCAGTACAGCGCACCGACCGCGGAGCGCTCGCCCTCGTCGAAGCCGATCCCGATCTCGCACCGTTCCATGACACGAACATATCGAACCTCGCACGTTCGTGTTGGATTTGACCATTTGCGACGCGGACGCCCGCGCCGATTCAGGATCGGAACAGCGCGAGGATCGTGTCGAGGCGCGCCTGCTCCAGCGCGGGGTCGAGGCGCTCGGACGCCGACAGCCGGGCCGCGCCGTGCAGCATGCTCCACAGCAGCTCGGCCCGCACGACGGCCGCCTGCTCATCCCTCCGCCCCGTCGCCACCGCGTCGAGGAAGGACCCGAACGCCTCGCGCAGCGGCTCCGGCGTCTCCGCGGCCGCGAACACGATGCGGGTGCGCGCCTCGAACATCGCCTCGTAGAGGGCGGGATGCGCGCGGGCGAAGGCGAGGTAGGCGCGCACCACGTGCGCGAGACGGTCGCCCGCGCCGATCGGATCCGAGAGCTCCACCGCCATCTCGGCGAAGCCGGCGACCACGATCTGCTCGACGATCTCGTCCCTCCCGCCCGGGAACGAGCGGTACAGGATCGGCTGGCTGTAGCCGATCTCGGCGGCCAGTCGCCGCACGGTCACCGCCGGCCAGCCCTCCTCCTCTGCGACGCGCCGGGCGGCGTCGACGATGGAGCGGGAGCGGCCCGAGGGATCCGTGCGCTCGGGCGTTGACGGCGTCATGCCTCGATGTTAGCATCGCTAACTGTTAGCACTGCTAACACGAAAGGAGAAGCCATGTCCCTTGCGATCGTCATCACCGCCATCGGCGCCATCGCCGCCATCGCCGTCATCTTCGGCACGGATGTGCTCGCCGCCGTGGTGCTGCGCGCCGTCTACGCCGAGGTCGACGCCCCGACCCTCGTGCAGGTGGTCGGCCGCGGGCACTACTACGGCGACCGCCGGCTGCCGATCGTCGGCATCGCGGGCGTCGCGCTCACCGCGGCGACCGTCGCCCTCTCGGCGCTCACCGGCAGCATCGCCGCAACCGTCCTCGCCGCCGTGGCTCTCCTGATGCTGCTCCTCTGGCTCCTGCTCTTCGCCCGCATCGCGCAGCCGATCAACGCCACCTTCACCGCCGCCGCCCCCGCGGGCACCGTGCCGGCCGACGCCCGAGCGCTGCAGGAC